>NZ_NRGU01000008.1:0-156823 GCF_002332245.1 Glutamicibacter sp. BW78 | reverse complement strand
GCCTCCCCGGTCAGGGCCTTGAGCACCGAGACGCCTTGGGCCACCGGTAGCAAGCCCGAAAGGATCGACATGGTATCCGGGGCCGGCCGCAGGGAGACCCTGCGGTCTTTCACCGCCCGACGGGCCCGGTCCACCACCGCCGAGGGGGAGACTGCGTAGGCCAGTTTCCTGGCCCGGGCCACCAGCGCCCGGGTCCCGACGCCCTCGAGGACCGAGGGATCGGCCAGGAGTTGCTCATCGACCTGGCGGCGTTGTTCAACACTGAGGCAGGCGGTTTCTTTCACCAGCAGGGTCGCCCGCCATTCACTGAGCCGGCCGGTGGCCAACGCCTGGTGGGTATGGGGCATCTCATTCACCACGGCCTTCGCCATGCCCACCAGCCGGTGCCCGGCATGCGGGGACTCGGATCGGGCCAATGCCACCTGGGCGTGGATCCCGGCACCGGCCTTCTCACGGGGGATTCCTTCGGCCGCGTGGCGGGTGCGAACTACCGTATCCAGGGCCACTGCTGCCCGGGCTTGGAGGGCGGAGAGGGCATTCTTGGTGGCCTCGGCGCCGGCCAGGACATCGATCAGGGCTGCTTCGTCCAGGTCGTTGGTGTCCAGGGCCGGCAGCAGGTCCAGGAATGAGGCCAGTGCCCCGGTGGCGGGTGCTGCCACCGGGGTTTCTGGGATCCTCATTGATTCGAACATGTCTTCGATTCTATCGAAGGCACCCCACGGATTCCCCGAAAAGCCAGCCCTGTGAGGGGCCCGTGGACAACAACCCGACCCCCGCGGAACTACTGCTGATGCAGGATGTTCTCCTGGACGACGTCGTACCCCAAACGCAGGATCAACACCGTCACGACCACGAGGAAGACAATGCGGATGAATTTGCTGCCCTTGCTCACGGCCATGCGTGCGCCCACGTAGCCGCCCACCATATTGGCCAGCCCGAGCACGAGTCCCAGCCCCCAGAGGAGGTGGCCTGTGGGCAGGAAGAAGGCCAGCGCGCCCACGTTGGTCGCCATATTCACGATCTTGGCCTTGGCGCTGGAGGCCAGGAAGTTGTAGCCGAGGAAGATGACCATGGCGATGATCAGGAACGACCCGGTGCCCGGACCGATGAGTCCGTCGTAGAACCCAATGACCAAGCCGATCACCCCGGCCACCGCATAGTGACGGCTGCCGGTATGGCGCAGGCTCGTCAACTCGCCGACCGTGGGTTTGACGGCGGTGAAGATCGCCACGGCGATCAACGCGGCAACGATGATCGGTTTGAAGATCGCGGCGGGCAACAACGTCGCCACGATCGCCCCTCCGAAACTGCCGATCAGTGCAATGCCCGCCATCGGCAGCGCGGTCTTCAAATCCGGATGGGCCCGGCGGTAATAGGTGATGGCACTCGTGGTGGTTCCGAAGACCGAGCCGAGCTTATTGGTCGCCAGCGCCTGGACCGGTGTGATGCCGGGGACCAACAGCAGTGCCGGTAATTGGAGCAGTCCCCCACCGCCGACGACGGCATCGATCCACCCGGCAGCCAGGCCCGCGACGAGCACCAGCAACAAGGTGCTCGTCTGGAGGTCCGCCAGTCCGGAGCCCTCCAGCAACGACGCCCAGTCCACCGGGTGTCCGCCTAGCCGCGAACAGTGTCGATGAGGTGCTGGACCACATCGGCCACCGGGATGTTCTCGGCGGTTCCGGAGGCCCGGTCCTTGACCTCCACGAGGCCTTCGGCCAGACCTCGGCCCACGACGGCGATGGTGGGGACGCCGACGAGTTCGGCATCACCGAACTTCACGCCGGCCGAAACCTTCGGTCGGTCATCGAAAATGACCTCGATGCCCTGGGCGTCGAGGGCCGCGGCGATGCGCTCGGCCTCGGCGAAGAGTTCGGCACCCTTGCCGGTCACCATGAGGTGCACATCGGCGGGGGCGACGTTACGGGGCCACATCAGCCCACGATCGTCATGGTTGGTTTCGGCCAGGGCGGCAACGGCGCGGGTGACACCGACACCGTAGGAGCCCATGGTGACCGTGACGAGCTTGCCGTTCTGGTCCAGGACCTTCAGCTCGAGTGATTCGGCGTATTTGCGGCCCAACTGGAAAATATGGCCCATTTCGATGCCGCGGGCGGTCTGCAGCGGGCCGGAGCCGTCGGGTGCGGGATCTCCTTCGCGGACCTCCACGCATTCGATGGTGCTGTCCCAGCCGAAGTCCCGGCCGGCGACCAGGCCGAAGACGTGGCGACCGTACTCGTTGGCCCCGGTGATCCAGGAGGTTCCCGAAACCACACGCGGGTCCACCAGGTACAGGACCCCACTGGTCGCCTCGGTGCCCAGCACCGCATGATCCAGCCCGTTGCCCGGTCCCATGTAGCCCTTGACCAGGGCAGGGTTCTTCTTCAGGTCCTCCTCGGTGGCTGCCTCGATCTCCACTTCGCCGCCGATATCCAGGTGGCCGGCGATATTGGCTTCCACGCGTTTGAGGTCCACCGCGCGGTCCCCGGGCAGCCCAATGGCCACCAGCCGGCGCTCCCCCGTGGGCAGTTTCGCGGCAATGACGACGTTCTTGAGCGTGTCGGCTGCGGTCCATTCGCCGGCATCCCGGGGGGCTACCTCGTTGGCGACGGCCACGAGCGTGTCGATGGTCGGGGTATCGGGGGTGTCCTTGACTTCCCAGGCCGGCAGCGCGGAATAGTCGAGATCTGCCGGCACCACGGTGGTCACGGCCTCCACGTTGGCGGCATAGCCTCCTGCGGAGCGCACGAAGGTGTCTTCACCGACCGGGGTCGGGTGGAGGAACTCCTCGGATTTGGAACCGCCCATGGCCCCGGCCGTGGCCTTGACCGGCAGGATCTCCAAGCCCAGTCGGGCGAAGATCTTCAGGTAGGCCTCACGGTGCTTGGCGTAGGCGGTATCCAGGCCGGCGTCGTCGATATCGAAGGAGTAGGAGTCCTTCATGATGAATTCGCGTCCACGCAGCAGGCCGGCGCGGGGGCGGGCTTCGTCGCGGTACTTATTCTGGATTTGGTAGAGGTAGACCGGCAAATCCTTATAGGAGTTGTAGAGGTCCTTCACCAGGAGGGTGAACATCTCCTCGTGGGTCGGTGCCAGCAAATAGTCGGCGCCCTTGCGGTCCTGGAGCCGGAACAGGGCATCACCATATTCGGTCCATCGGCCGGTGGCCTCGTAGGGTTCGCGCGGCAGAAGTGCCGGGAAGTGGACTTCCTGGCCACCGATGGCGTTCATTTCCTCACGGACGATCGCCTCGACCTTCGCCAGGACGCGCAGGCCCAAGGGCAGCCAGCTGTAGATGCCCGGGGCGGCACGGCGGATGTAGCCGGCGCGCACCAGCAGCTTATGGCTGGCAACCTCGGCGTCAACCGGGTCTTCGCGCAAGGTGCGCAGGAACATGGTGGAAAGTCGCAGGACCACGCTTGCTGTCCGTTTCCGCGGGCTGGGCCGCTGGTCGTGTGGGTTGATGTCCGTATCGGGACGCTTCCAATTTACCCGCTGCCCGTCGCAGGGCCGAACAGCCCCGGGCCCAGGGCACCGGTTATTGTGTTCGCAGTGCTTCCAGCGCCTCGTCGAGCTGGTCGGCGACGTCCTCGGGAACGATGTCTTTTTCGTGTTCATCCCGGGTGGTTGCCGAGACCACGACGGCCCCGTCGCTGCCGGAAACGGTGTAACTGGCCACCCCCTGCTCCCCGGCCGAGACGTCCATCCGGTAGCCCACCGTGGTTTCTGCCTGCGTCGTCGTCTTCTCCCGGTCCACCGCCGCGGTCCCCGCGGTGTCGCCTAGGCTCAGGTCGAAGCTCCCGCATCGGCTGATCAGGTCGGCAGTGCGGGAGACGGCTGCGGCGGCGGCGGCACGATCGGGGTAGGAAGCCAGCGACACGTAGCTTTCGCGATTGACGGTATCCCCGGGAATGGTCACCGAGGCGATGAGGGCGCCGGCAGGCAACGTGGCTTCCTGGTTGTCCATGAAGGGCGCACATTTGGCGGGGGTGATGTCCATGTCATCGAGCAGGGCCTGCCCGGTTTCGGTCTGCCCGGCAATCTCCTGGGAGGTCCGGACTCGGGCGCCGGGATGGTTTTCGGCCATTTCGCGGGCCGCGTCAGCCAAATCCTCGGCGGTGAAGGACGGCAGCGGGCCGGTCAGCGGGGGCGGAGCACTGCTGGCTTCAGGATCGCCGGTCGGGCTCGGGGACGGAGCGGCGGAGGACGACGGGGCCTGGCTGGAGGCCACAGGCCCACTGCCGCTGGGTGCGGGGGTGTCACCCGGGTCGCCTCCGGTGCAGGCGCTGAGGACCAACGGCAGGGCCAGCAGCACCGCGGCGGTCTTTCCGCGCGTCGACGCAGACGATGCCCCGTCCATGGGTCCCCCGTTTCGCAGGCTGGAACCGGCACCGTTGGCACCGGATGTTCTGCCCCTACCCTAGCGAACGTGCGGGCTGGGAGGCAGGAGCGAAGCGCTGGGAATTCAGAACAGAACCGTGGCGAATTCGCCGACCTGTTCGAAACCTGCCCGACGGTAGGTGGCCACCGCGGCGAGATTGTAGTTGTTCACGTACAGGCTCGTGACCGGAGCCAAGGCCAGGGCCGAACCGGCCACCGCTGCCATGGACGGGCCCGAAAGGCCTTCACCACGATGTTCAGGGGCGACCCAGACGCCCTGGATCTGGGTCGCCCGCGGCGAAACGGTACCGAGTTCGGCTTTGAAACGGATGCCTCCATCCGCGGGGCGGTCCACGAAGGAGTGCCCCTGCCGGATCAGCGAGCGGACCCTGGAACGGTAGAACGGTCCCCCGGCGCCCAACGGCGAGTAGCCCAGCTCCTCCTCGAACATGGCGGCGCAGGCCGGCAGGACGGCATCGAAATCGGTCATCGTCGAACGGCGGACGGAGGTCGACGGAAGAATACTCGGCTGCCGGTCCAACACCATCAATGGCTGGGAGGCGCGCACATCGAAGGCCCGTTGGGAGGACTCCGGACGCATCGAGTCCCACAGCGGCAGCACGGCAGTGGCCGGCCCAAAGATGGAGGAGACCTGACGGTCCATGCCCAGCACCGCCGTGGCGAAGGCCAAGGCATCACCGGGGCCGGCTTGGATGGGGACCAGATTCGCACCGACCCAGAGTGCTGAGCGCAGTTCCCCCGAGTCGTAGCGACCCAACACCAGGGACCCGGTGGGGGTCGGTGCCGCGGAGCCGGTGGCCTCAAGTTGGGCGTCCATGAAAATATTCGCCACCGGGTCCTGGGCCACCAGGCCGCGCAGGGCAGCCGTGTCCTCATCGGTCAGGACCCTGACGGTGTCCCCCAGGGATTCGCCGCCCCGGTAGGGAAGTTTCGCTGGTGGAAACCACGGGAGGGCACGGGAAAGGATCCTTGACATCGTTCCTCCCTTCCCGTCGTCCGCGGTGGCGCCTAGCCCAAAGTCTTGCAGACTCCGGGCTGCGGCGGAACCACATGACCTGGCACCTGGCTACCCCGCCTTAGGAGACCGAAACGCTCGGGACTCCACCGGTGGCTTCACCGGCGGCTTCCATCGCCTCGACGATGCGTCCGGCTTCTTCGATGAGGGTTTCCACGATCTGGTCCTCGGGTACGGTCTTGATGACCTCGCCCTTGACGAAGATCTGGCCCTTGCCGTTGCCGGAGGCGACACCGAGGTCGGCTTCGCGGGCTTCGCCGGGTCCGTTGACGACGCAACCCATGACGGCCACACGCAGCGGGAACTCCATGCCTTCCAGCCCTGCGGTGACCTCGTCGGCCAGCTTATAGACGTCGACCTGGGCGCGGCCACAGGAGGGGCAGGAAACGATTTCGAGCTTGCGGGGGCGCAGGTTCAGCGACTGCAGGATCTGGTCACCGACCTTGATCTCCTCGACCGGCGGTGCGGAGAGGGAAACACGGATGGTGTCGCCGATGCCTTGGGAGAGCAACGCACCGAAGGCTGTCGCCGATTTGATGGTCCCTTGGAAGGCGGGGCCGGCTTCGGTGACGCCCAAGTGCAGTGGCCAGTCGCCCTGTTCGGCCAGCAGCTCATAGGCACGGACCATGACGACCGGGTCGTTGTGCTTGACGGAGATCTTGAAGTCGTGGAAGTCGTGTTCCTCGAACAGCGAAGCCTCCCAGACGGCTGATTCAACGAGCGCCTCGGGGGTGGCCTTGCCATATTTTTTCATCAGGCTGGGGTGCAGGGAGCCGGCGTTGACGCCGATGCGGATCGAGGTGCCGTGGTCCTTGGCGGCCTGGGCGATCTCCTTGACTTGGTCGTCAAACTTCCGGATGTTCCCGGGGTTCACGCGGACTGCGGCGCAGCCGGCTTCAATGGCCGCGTAGACGTACTTCGGCTGGAAGTGGATATCCGCGATGACGGGGATCTGCGACTTCTTGGCGATGATCGGCAGCGCCTCGGCATCGTCGGGCGAGGGGCAGGCCACCCGCACGATATCGCAGCCGGAGGCAGTGAGTTCGGCGATCTGCTGCAACGTGGCGTTGATATCGGTGGTCGGCGTGGTGGTCATCGACTGCACGCTGATCGGGGATTCCGATCCAACACCGACGGCTCCGACCTTGATCTGGCGGGTTTTCCGTCGTGGGGCCAGAACCGGTGGTGGGGCTGCTGGCATTCCAAGGCTGACCGAGGTCAAATTATCCTCCGGGTTTTCAGGGGTGTTCATCCACGGCCCATTATCCTCCTTCGCGGAGGAAAATGGGGCCCTAGGCGGGATCAGACGTGGTGAGAGAGCTCACCGGTGACGGGGCTCCATTCGGTCAGGCGCAGGGCCGCGACCAAGGAGTTGGCGTTGAACGGGTCTTCACCGAGCTTCGCGGCGAGGGCTTCCTCGGAGGGAGCCTTGATCAGGAGCAGGGCCCCGGAACCATCAACGTAGGGTCCGGAGGCCACGAGGGTGAATCCGTCGGTCAGTCCAGCCAAGAAGGCGCGGTGCGCAGGGCGGTGTTCGTCCCGGGCGGCTTCGGAATCGGGCGCATAAACGTATTCAACGGCAAAAATGCTCATGGGCACCAGTGTACGTTCCCCGCGGGAGCTCCGCGGACGCGCTACTGGTAGGAGACGAACCACGGCTTGGGCTTGATCTGAAAGGTTTGCTCGGGAGTGAAGGTCGGAGAGTCCTCGTCGATGAAGTTCTTCCACGCCATCCTGATGCCATCGGGCAGTCCGCGACGCAGGTTGTCCCAGGTGGCCATCTTCATCCCGGGGGTGCCATTTCCATCGGCATGCAGGACCATCGCCAGTTCGGGATGTGTGGTGTCCAAGGTGGAGCGATTTTCGATCATGCTCCGCCGGAACTGGTGAAGAATGACCACCTTCTGCGGAAGCTGTTTACTGCGCGTTAGTGCGGCCAGCCAGTCGTTCGTCCGGTTCAGTTCCGCCGCGTCGACGGAACCTATTTGTTGCATATGCTGCTGCCCGGGTTTGAGCCTCCATTCCGGGTCGTAGGCGAGGCCCACGTTCGGGTAGGACAGCAGCTTTTCGTAGTGCTTGGCCTGGGTCAAAAAGTCGTTGCGGCCCGGTTGGAGGTCCAACACCACGTAGACCCCTGCCTGCTGCGCAGCCTTGACCCAGGGTTCAAGTTGGTCCACGGGGGTGTAGCTGGAATAGTTCCCGTCCGTCCCGGGCGCGGCGGAGGCGACCGTGGCAATGATCTCGAAGGCCGGTTGGACCTTTTCCTTGCTATGGGGCTGGTATTCCGTGGCCAGCTTCTTCGCCCGTTTGATGGCCCCATCCAGGTCCTGTTCGCCCAGCGCCCCCAGGGAGGAGGTCCCCGGCGAGCCGTAGAGCGCGATCATCCGCCGTGCCGGGAACACGAGTTGTCCGCCGCCGGGAAGTTCCTGGCCCCCGGCCGCCGTTTTGGCCAAGGCAGAGAATTCGGCGCTCTTCCCGAATCCCTGGCCGATCGTGTAGAGCCGTGCGTCGGCATGGTCGCCGAAGAATTCCCGGTTCTTTTCAGCACGCGGATCCGGCGAGGCCATCCTCGCCCGGTCAGCTCCTGCGGCTTCGGCAGTGGCCAGGGCGGGTCCTGCTGCCTGCTCTGCTTTCTTCCCCGCCCGGACGACGACGGCGAATCCTGGGTTGTCAGATTTCTCGGGGGCTTCAATGGTGGGCAGCTGCCCCTCGGGGTCCTCCCCGGCCACGACGTCCCGGTCCCCGACCGCCGCTTCGGACAGGGTTCCGTAGGCAATGAGGGTCTCTGCCCCCAGACGTTCCAATTCCTCGTCGAAGTCCTTCTGTTCCGAAGCGCCCTCGGGTTCCATGAGCAACGGGATTCCGAGTTCGCTGGCCCGCCCGGCAGCCCGTTTGGAGGAGTCCGGGGCGTCCTTTCCGAGGACGACGACGGCAGGGGTCTTGTCGAAGAACGCCCGGCTGGCTTTCAACCCCAGTTCCTCGGTACTGCCACCGAGGTGGCTGATACCCGGCGTCGCCGTGGCCAAGACGACCCGGTCGGGGTCTTGCCCTGAAGCCCCTGGCGTATGTCCGTCGTCGTCCCCCGGAGCAACTGCTGAACATCCGGCCATGACCAGTCCCAGGGCCAGTGCCGAGGCGACGACGGCTCCCCCGCGCAGGACGGTGCCGCGGTGGTTGCGACGATCAACCAAAAATATTCACCGGTTTCACGATATCGGCATAGATCAACAACGCACCCATGCCCAGCAGCAGCACACCCACCACATAGGTCAGTGGCATCAGTTTGGCGATGTCCACCGGGCCCGGATCACGACGTTTGAAGATCCGGGCGGCGAAACGGCGCAGGCCCTCCCACAGGGCGCCGACGACATGGCCGCCGTCCAGGGGCAGCAGCGGAATGAGGTTGAAGACGAACAGGGCGACGTTCAGGCTGGCGACCAGGCCGAAGAGTGTGGCGATGCGATCCTTGATCGGGATCTCGTCCATGGCACTGACCTCGCCGGCGATCCGACCAACCCCCACGACCGACATCGGTCCGTTCGGGTCCCGTGGCGCCGAGGAGAACGCCGCCTGACCGACGGCGACCAGTCGTGCCGGTAGGTCCACGACGATCCCGGCGACGGCCCGCACATTCTGTCCCACCGCAGGTGGCACTTCGGTCAATGGCAAGGTCATCTGCACGTTTTCTGAGCCCATGCCCACGAAGCCGACGTTGACCAGTTCGGTCTTGCCGTTGGCGTCGGTTTTGATCCTCCCGTTGATGTCCGAGGCGGGTTGCTGCGATAGCCGCGGAGTGATCGTGGTCTGGTGTTCCGATCCGTCACGCAGGTAGGTGATCGGCACGGTTTTTCCGGCGTCGGCCCGGATGAGTTCGGAGAGATCGTCCCACTGCCACTCCTTGACCTGGTGGCCGTCGAAGGAGGTGATCCGGTCCCCCGGGCGCAGGCCGGCTTCGTAGGCAGGTGCCGCAGGATCTCCTGGCTGGCAGTTGGCGGCAGCGTCGTCGCCGCCGCGGGCCTTCTGGTCCGCCTGGCTGACCACGCACTGGTAGACCTCGGAGATGTTGGTGGTGTGCTGGATGGAGCCGAAACCGCTGATCAGCACGGCGAAGAGCACGAAGGCGATCACCAGGTTCATGAACGGCCCGCCGAGCATGATGATGACCCGTTTGTAGACCGGGAGTTTATAGAACATCCGGTTCTCGTCGCCGGGGCGCAGCTGCTCCGCGGCCGCCTGACGGGTCTCGTTGGCCAGCTGGGTGAACATTCCCGTGCTGGCGGCTTTGACCTTGCCCTCCACCGCTGTCGCCTCGGCAGGAGGGAACATTCCGATCATCGAGATGTAGCCACCCAGCGGGATCGCCTTGACCCCGTATTCGGTTTCCCCCCGTCGGCGAGAGAAGATCGTCTTGCCGAAGCCGATCATGTATTGCGGGACGCGCACACCGAAGAGTTTGGCCGGGACCAGGTGGCCGACTTCGTGCAGGGCAATGGACACGGCGACGCCGATGGCGACGATCAGGACGCCGGCGATAAAGAGGATGACTGTCACAACTGTCCCCAACGTTCCTGGGCACACTTTCGTGCCCACGCTTCGGCCACCAGCACCGATTGGACGCTGAGTTCATCCCCGACCAGCGCCCCGGCATCGTACTGCCCCACCACATCGGCGACACAGTCCACGATGTCAGGGAAGCGGATGCGTCCCGCGTGGAAGGCCTCGACGGCTTCTTCATTGGCCGCGTTGTAGACGGCCATATGCGTGGCCGAGGTATTCGCCGCCTGCTTGGCCAACCGGATCGCCGGGAAGGCTTCCTCATCCAGTGGTTCGAAGCTCCAGCTGGAGGCGGTGGTGAAATCACAGGGCGCAGCGGCGCCGGGTACCCGAGCCGGCCATCCCATGCCCAGGGCGATCGGCAGACGCATATCCGGCGGCGAGGCCTGGGCGATCGTGGACCCGTCAATGAATTCGACCATGGAATGCACCATCGACTGCGGATGAACGACGGCTTCGATCTTCTGAAGCGGTACGTCGAACAGCAGGTGGGCTTCAATGACTTCCAACGCTTTATTGACCATGGTCGCGGAATTGGTACTCACCACCTTGCCCATCTCCCAGGTGGGGTGGTCCAGCGCCTGCGCGGGGGTAACGTCCATCAACTGCTGGCGGGTCATACCGCGGAACGGGCCACCCGAGGCAGTGACAATCAGCCGGGCAACCTCCTCGGGAGTGCCGGCGCGCAGAGCCTGGGCGATCGCCGAATGCTCGGAATCGACCGGGACGAGTTGCCCCGGCGCCGCAGCCTGCTTCACCAGGGCGCCACCGGCGATCAGCGACTCCTTATTGGCCAAGGCCAGCAGGTGTCCGGCCTTCAGGGCCGCCAAGGTGGGGGCCAAACCGATCGAACCGGTCACCCCGTTCAGCACGACGTCGGCTTCCGGATACCCGGCGACCCGGGCCGCCGCCGTGGGACCGGCGAGTAGTTCGGGATGGTAGGCACTATGTCCTGCGAGTTCGGCATGCTCGTGGATCCGTGCCCGCAGTTCATCGACGTCTCCGTCGGCGAGCGCGACGACCCCAGCCCGGGTATGCACTGCCTGTCGGGCGAGGAGTTCCAGGTTGGAGCCTCCCGTGAGGGCGACGATCCGGAAGCGTTCGGGGGCAGCATCGGCGACGTCGATGGCCTGGGTGCCAATGGAACCCGTGGAACCAAGCAAGACGATGCGCCGGGGTTCATTCAGGGTGGGGTTGATATGTGGCGGCTCGCGAAACTCCATGCCTCCAGTATCGCGCACTCGAGGTCTGCGGCGAACATCCCGGGGGCCGGGCTAGTACTAGTCCCCGTCGTCCTGATCGTCGATGTCCTCCAGATCACTCCAGTCGGCGTCCAGCCCGCTGGAGCCCGCCGTCTCCTCGGGCAGTTCGAAGGGGTGTTGGAGCATCCAGATGAGGCGACGGGTGATCACCGGGCGCAGTGGGAAGGTGTCGACGTGAAAAATTTCGGGGTCCGCCAATGACGGTCGGTGCCGATGCAGTCGGTCGGAGCGCCCTGCGTCCTCGGGAGAGGCCGGGGCATAGTGGACCGCCAATGACGAACCGAGTTCACCGGCGAGCTGGCCGGCAATGAGGATTCCCTCGGCACGGTGGCGCTGTGCCGCCGGGTCCGGCGACGCCTCATCGATGTCATTGGCGTAGAACGCCTCCTCCCAGGCGCGCATCCTGGCTTCAAGTTCGGTGGGCAACGCCAGTTCCTCGTAGTCCACCGGTTCCCACGTCCAGACGGGACTCTCGCCGTAGTCGACGAAGAGACGCACATAGGGCACCCCTTCGATCGTGGTGTAGCTCGTATCCGGTTTCATCTCCTCCATGGGGACAGTGTGCCAGTGATCAGTCGTCGGAGACGCGCAGCTCCACCTCGATGTTGCCTCGGGTGGCATTGGAGTAGGGGCACACCTGATGGGCGGCCTCCGCCAGGTCGCTGGCGACGGTCGCCTCCACCTCGGGCAGGGTGATTTCCAGGGTCACTGCCAGGCCGAACCCTCCGGATTCGAGTCCGCCGAGGTGGACCTGGGCGCCGACGCTGGACCCATCGACGTCGACCTTGCGTTCGCGGGCGACCATCTGCAGCGCGCTATGGAAGCAGGCGGCGTAGCCTGCGGCGAAGAGTTGTTCGGGGTTGGCCCCGGCACCTGAACCGCCCATGGATTGCGGAATGGCCAGATCGAGGTCGACCCGGTTGTCGGTGGAGGTGACATGACCGTCGCGGCCGCCACCGGTGGCAAGTGCTTCTGCTGTGTAGAGAGTCTTCATGATGGATCCTTGGGGTTGTCGGTTCGGGCGGGCGTCGCCTGCCCGGTGGAACAGATCTTTGCCAGCAGCCGGCGCAGTTCGGCTGCTTCCGCTGCCTTAAGGCCGAGCTGGGCAAACAGGCGTGCGGGAATCCCGACGGCGTCCTCGCGCAGGGCCGCGCCCTCGGAGGTCAACTGGATTGTGACCACGCGCTCATCGGCAGTGCCACGACGTCGTTGGATGCGGCCGGAGCCTTCCAGCCGCTTCAGCAGCGGTGACAGCGTCCCCGAGTCGAGACCGAGCCGCCGTCCCAGCGCGGAAACCGGCTGGCCGCCCTCCTCCCACAGGGCGAGCATGACCAGATATTGCGGATAGGTCAGGCCCAACGGCGCCAACAACGGGCGATAGGCAGCCACGACGGTCTTCTCACTGGAATAGAGCGGAAAGCATAATTGCTCGTCGAGGGCCAAGGGGTTGGTCTGCATAAAATAATATTAGTGCACAATCTAGTTGTGCACAACCCATTAGACTTGCCGTCCTGTGACGTTCCGCCGAGCCAGGGTGCCATGTTTCGAAGACGACTGCGCGGAATGTCCAAAGTCGTGCGCACAACGATTCGATGCCCGTTCGGGGCCCCTCTCAGCGGGACTGTGACCCCAGGCGGAACGGGTCGTATGTTCCGGATGCGTTGTCAAGTGGTGGCGACACCAAAGCCTTATTCCGTTCAAGTGCGGCGAAAATATCGAACTTATGAGACCAATACGGCGATCCCCCCCGAGTCATCGAGGCCGCTAATCTTAGGCTGGATGTGCCCGTTTCCGTCCGGAAAAGCACCATGAGTGAGTCCTATGTTTTCCTGACCCTTCCGCTTCTGATGGTGGTTGCCTTGCCAGCCATCATGGTGTCCGTGTCCCGCGGGGCAGCAGCTGGCAGGATCCCGCGCAACGGTTCCATGGGAATCCGTACCCGCGTCACACAGTCGTCCAACGACGCATGGTCCGCCGGCCATACTGCAGCGTTGCCCGTGGTTCGCCGGACATGGTGGATTGCTCTTGTCGCCGTCCCAGCCTCCATAGTCGGACAAGCCCTGCTTGATGGAGACGCCGGCGCCTGGGTAGCCCTCACCGCCCTACTTGTGGAGACCGCTGTCCTCCTCTTTGCGACGAAGGCAGCAAATGCTGCTGCACGCACTGCCCATCCAACTCATGACAGACAATAGCGGGCCGCGGTTCTGGAAGGACGCTGGTCGGGCGACCGAAACGATGGCATGAGTCATTTTCAGAAGTCGTCAGCACATCCCGCCCTATCCGTATGGGGGACGTTCAATGGGTCTGCTGAGGCGTCCAGAAGCGGCATCCTCTACCGCTTGTTCCGGTGCAGAGCTACGCCTTGACGTTATGGGTGCAACGGAAAGCGGTCGGAGTCTTGGAGTGTGAGAAGGTCGCGCAGGAAGTTCCCTTCGCCGGGATAGTCCCATTCGGCGCCTTCTGTTAAGTGCCATGTGCCCCATTCGAGCCGCATATACTTCAAGGCTTCGGGCCACAAGGCGATCTCGTGTTGAGTCAGGGGTGGGGCGGTCTCCAAATAGGCAGCTACATACACTGTCCACTCATCTTCGGTGAAGAGGCGGCCCGGATTATTGTTGGCTTCACTGGCGAAAAGCAGAACTGAACCTGCCAGATCGAGCAGCCTCGGGGCCACCTCGCCGTTCTCGAAGTCGACGAACACCGGGGGCTGCCCGCCCCCAGGGTAGATCAGGTTCGTAGCGCGGTAATCAAGACTTACTGCATAGGTGGGCAGTCCGGCATCACGTATGGCCGGCAGCGTTTCGGAGTGGAACGCAGTCAACTCTTTCACCCAACGTGATGCTGACTCAGAAGCTCCGAGGGGATAGCTCCCATCGTCAAGGTATGCAGCCTGCTCATTGCAGACCTTCTCAATGGCCTCAATGTCCTCGTCCACCGACTCCTGGCTGAACACCGGCCACTCGAAATGCGGCAAATCAGCACCGTCGAACGATGACGATTCCCGGTGCATAGAGCCAAGGCCGCCTCCGGCTGCAGCAATCGATTCAAGGGTGCCAACCCATGGAGTTCCTTCGACCCAGGGATAAGCCATCCAGGCGGATCCAGCCGCACTTACCGGAAGCGCAACGTGTCTCAGCTCCAGCGGCTCCACACAGGCGACCCCTGCGGCACGCAAATGACGCTGCCAATGGCCCAGGGCCGCCGCCCGGGCAGGGTTCGTTAAGGTCGGTTTGACCACGGCATCCACTGTGCTGCCCTCACGAGCAGCCAATCGCGCTTTGAAGACCGGACCCCATTCGTAGATAGACTCAGCGGAAAGCTCGAATAAATCTTTGCTAAGTGCGGCGCGCACCGCTTCAGCTTGCCTGTCGTGCTGGTCGTTACTCACTCCGTCGCTCCTAATCTTGTGGATCCGAGGAAGGAATCGTCGATCTTCTCCGGTCTCCGCAAGTTATCAGGAGTCATTGGCAATAACCAATCGATTGTAGCGGGTTAGTGGCGGAAGAGAATCGAGGAGTGAGAAGGGACGTTCCGTTTGAGGAACCCTCTACGGATCATCAACTTGGCGGCGACACATGCCGCACGTGTTCGGGGCGTCATTTCTCGAACCCGGGAGTGCGACTATGAACTCATTGCACTCACGTTCAGCTGTCACGAACGAAACGCGTCATCTGACGCTGGAGCAGCCGATGCGATAGCTGGCTGGACCTGAATTCGTGCTATTCGTTGGTCTTCCTTTTGCTTGACCTAAAGAAGATGTAAGCAAAGATCGCGGCGAACATTGCGGAGAAGATCATCCGCACCGAAACGTGAATATCCCAGGCGCCGATCACAGCGAAGAAGACGAAAAAAATAGCCACTGTGCCTATAGCGGTCATTAGCTTTTCCATGCTTCTCCTCTGACTATTATTCATCGCTGAGCAAGACGTCCGCGAACGACGAGACTACGATCTTCGCCCAACATTTACACGCACTTGAGTACCACCGTACCGAATCAGTACGAACGCACCACGGCTCGTCGTAACCCATGACGAGTCGGGAGCATTCCGGAAACGGTTGAGCCGTCCGCCCAGCTCCGTTTACACGGCAGCCCTATGCCCACAGCAGGAACCCTCAGCGAGACGTTGGAATTGTCCGAAAGGCGGACCCGCCGGTCGCACGCTCAGTTCGCGCCGGACCTCGAAGCGAGCGCGGTCGACGTCAGCGCCCCGTACATGTACATATCCTTGGGAATGCCATCGATTTTCTCCCATGCGCTCAATAGTCCTTCACGCTCGTAGCCGGCGCACTCTGCTGCCCGCCATGAGCCGGTATTCCATGGCTCGACGTAGAGTTCGAGCCGGTCAAGATCGTCGAACCGACGCGCCCACGACGTGAGAATACCGAGGGCCTCTGCCGCGTAGCCCTTGCGGCGCTGGGAAGGGGTTACCCAGTACCCCACACTCGCTCGTCCCTCCGCGCCGGATACAGGGAACAGCCCAATGTGACCAACCGCGAGATCATGTGCGTCAGCTATTGCGAAAACGTAGCCCGCGCGTGTTCGCATTCGATCGTGTTGGCGAGCAATGAAGGCAAGCGCCTCGGCCTCCCCGTCCGTTGTGGGAACGGTCGTGATGAGTGGGATGAGCGGATCGTGCGAAGCCTCCTGAACGGTTGGTGCGTCCGAAGCGCGCCATCCACGCAAACGTAAGAGGTGTCCGGACAACACCGGCAATTCGAATGGTTCGTTCGTCATGTATCGATCTTTCCACGGCATGAACGCTTCCGGGCGGAGTTCATTTATTTCCGATCTGGAGCAGACTATCGGGTGGGCACCACGACAAACCGCTACGGGGGTCGGCGTATGCCCGCAAGCCGATCCTTTTGGCGGACGGTCCGAACGCCATTAGCAACAATGCCAACGGGGTCGATTGGCTTGCCCAGTGGGGAAGGCCAGCCGAAACAGTTATTCTTCCATTCGTAGATGACGGCGTTGCGGCCCCCGCATTCTAAACGGAAGCGCAACGCCTTCCAGGGTGTACTCCAAACCATCATTGTTTGCGAGCCTTATATCAAGGGGTGCTGGCCTGTCATGATGTGGGGATGAAGAATATTGGTATCCGTTGGGTAGGTGAAACACCCATCGACTCCCTGGGCCGACTCGCAGCCTTCACCGGCGACGAAGCAATCATCGGGGAGGCCTCCTATAAGCGGTGGGAGCAAGACCCCGAACTCACCTACCTCAGTGGCTTCACGGTCGACGAGAGGTATCGCCATCAGGGCATCGCTACCGACATGATGCACATGGTCTTCGAACATTTGGGTAGGGACCGGCAATACGTGGTGACCATTCGCGGGAACTTGGGGCGGCTTTTCATGGAAACTATCGCCGCCAAGGAAGATGCGCCCAGGATCTTCGAGATGCTTGAAGACCACGCATACAAGCCAATGAACTAGCGGCGCCCCGTGGATTGATCTCGCCACACCGGGATTTCCAAGGGCGGCCTATGGAAGATCCGCGGTAGAGGCAGTTCGCATCATTTCCCGCCATGCGCTTCTGGGTCTTCGTCCAATGGACGTACCGGCCCCTACCCTTCAGCGGGACGGTGGATACGTGTCGCATCCGTGGTGAAGTTGTTGGCCTCGATCAGCTTGTACTTGGATCGTAGAGTTGAATTCATGATGATGACCAGAATTGCACGGACGAGCCGGGCTCTATCCATCGCACTTTTAGTTGCCGGAGCGCTTGTTGTTACGTTCACTAATCTCGGCATCCTGGGCTGGGCCTTAACCGGAGCGGGAATCGTCGTTCTCATTATCTCGGTGACTCGGCCAAAACAGGCGCAGCAATAGCCGAGCACCTGATATTTGGGTAGGTTCTCCGGTTTCTTGGATGCTTCACAGTACGGAACCGCTGACCGGGACGCCTCTCCAACCCATGAGAGATCCTCCGACGGACGCTCTTGCGGGCGCAAGGGCTCGGACACGGCGCGTCCCGGGGTTAGAGAGCAAGGACAGGCGTGGCTAGGGCAGCCGGTCCAGCCTCAGGAGCCTCTGCGGGGTGTGCCAGAGGACATTTGTCATCCATTGGCTTCCGAGTCCCCAGCTTTCGAGTACCTGTATCTGGTGGCTGTAGGTGTAGGGAATCGAAGGAAAATCCGTACCGAAGACGACTTTGTGGGATAGCCCGGCAAGGATGTCCTGGTAACCGGGCGGGATTGGGGCGAGTTGTTCCATGTAGGAGGTGCCCACCATGGTGGTGTCGAGGTAGACGTGAGGATTGCTCGCTGCAAGCTCGGCGTATTCCTGATAATCCGGCAGGCCTGCGTGCGCGATAATGAGCACCAGCGAGGGGTACCTCTTGATGAGTTCGCGTATGGGTGCAGGCCCGGTGTATTCCCCGGGATGCGGGCCGTTGCCGCAGTGAATGACAACCGGTATGCCGGATTCCTCGATAATCTCCCAGGCGGGTGCGAGCCGAGGGTCCAAGGGTGAGAATCCTCCCACTTGGATGTGCAATTTGAAGATTCGAGCGCCCTGTTTCAAGCTCTGCGCGACGACGGTTTCCACGCTTGGCTCTGGATAGAAAGTGGCAGAGTGGATGGCGTCAGCATGGGTCGAAGCGAATGCTGACGAGTAGTCGTTGAGCCACTGTGCCATGCCGGGGCGGTGCGCGTAATTCAGGGTGGTGAATGCCTTCACCCCCATATCCCGAAGCGTTCGCACTCGTTCCTCTTCGGAGTCCCGGTAACTGATCGGCCAAGGGGGGAGCCCGCTGTCCGCAACGCGGTCAAAGAACGCCCATACCTTCTCCAGCACCTGGAAAGGCATGAAATGCACATGCAGATCAATAATCCCCGGCAAGCCCAGCGAGTCGACGTACGGGCGGACCTCCTCGTCTGAACGCGGTACCAGTGCTAGGGCCAAAACGAACCTCCCGAATTCCACATCTCATCAGCACCAGAGTATCATCAGCCCGATGACGCCCACCAGGGGTCGCGTTGACTCACGGTAGATGCTCGCGAAACGCAGCGCATGCCTCATTTAGGAATGCTCGCGAAACTCTGGCCATCGTCTGGGCATCACGGTGTGCTGGGGGAATGAAGCAGGGAATCTCGATGGGCGCACGACGGGAAATAACTCGGGCCATGGCCAAGGCCTATCTCGAAGGCACCAAGGGCCAGAAGGGGGTGCTGCTCGATAACCTCTGCACGGCGATGGGATGGTCCCGGGCCAATGCACGACGACAACTGGTCGCGGCCGCGAACCGAAAAGCTGGACTAGTCCCGCTTCCCAAACGCCGGGCCCGCAAATACAGTTTGGCCTCGCGGCAGGTCCTGGAACGGATCTGGACGCTATCGGGTGAGCCCTGCGGGAAGTACTTGGAAGCGGTCATGGACGACGAGCTGGAGCGATTCGTCCGATTCGAGGAACTCGGGCCCTTGGCGGCAATCTTCAACGACGAAGTCCGGCAGGAGTTGCTGGCCATGTCGGGAGCGACGATCGACCGCTATCTGGCAGCGGAACGAGCCCGACGCTACCCGGCCGGCTCGTTGTCCTCGACAAGACCCGGGACAATGTTGCGTTCGGAGATCGAGGTTCGCTGGTCCGGGACCGAGATGGAACAGGAACCGGGGTTCTTCGAGGTCGACACGGTCGCGCATTGCGGGCATAGCCTGGCCGGGGAGTTCCTGTATTCGATCACGCTGACCGATGTCTTCACCGGGTGGACTGTGAACACCACGGTGAAGAATCGGGGCCACAGTAATGTCGTGGCCGGTGTTGCGGCGCTGGTGGCGGGGTTGCCGTATCCGATGCGGGGGCTGGACTTCGATAATGGTCGGGAGTTCATCAACACCCAGCTCATCGAGTGGGCCGAGGCCAACGACTACTACCTGACCCGGGCGCGGGCTTATAAGCATAATGACAACGCGCACGTCGAGCAGCGCAATAACGACTGGGTGCGTCGCCATTCGTTCAGGTACCGGTACGAGGATCCTGCGGAGATGGAGCTACTGAACCGGTTGTGGGTTCTGGTGGATCAGCGCAAGAACCATCTGCTGCCCATGGTCAAGGCCGCCGGATATGCCACGGCCCGATCGGGGCGCAAGCGTCGGACCTATGACAAGCCCCGCACTGCCTATCAGAGGTTGTTGGACCTGGAAGCACTCGATACCGCAGGGGCACCGGCGTTGGCGAGGATCCATGCGGGTTTGAACCCGGCGGAGATCACTCGGGGTATCAACGCGATCCAGGACCAGCTAATCACTCGGGCGAAGCTCCGTACCCAACGCGGGGCGCCGGGGATTTCGCGAGCAAATTAGTTGAGGCACGCGGGAAAGTTTCGCGAGCATATTGACTTGAGGCAAGGCGGGGGTGAGAGGCGTCCTTTCAAGCGTGACGGACCTATTGGCCGCAACGTCTATACGGGGAGCCGCTGCCATCGCTCGGCGCCATCCTCTGTCGCCTCGTTAGCCGGTGGTTCTCCGAGCTGCGGCCCTATCTCGAAGAGGAATACGCGGTCGATGCCGAATACATCGACCCGGCACAGATCCCTTTCGACAAGATCATTTCCGGCCCCGTGATGGATGCGGACTCCGATAACCCACAGGTCGCCTTGACTACCTTCAAAACCAACGCCGGCCCCTGGACCGTGGAGCTGCACCAAAACGTCCCCGGCGGGGACTGGCTAGTGGGCAGCATCGGGTCGGCTGACGAGTAGAAGATTCTGCAAAACAACAAAGAAGGCATGCATAGACTGACTACGGGCTTCCGGCTGGCAGGGCCACGTCACCTATGCCCTGCCTGACGGAATACCGATGGCCACCAGCTGGACCGCTACCACCTGGTGGCCATCACCCTTTTAAGAAAAAGTAAGATACCCGACGCTAAGCTTTCATGGCGTCCGGAAACGAACCCCATGGGAGGCAACTGTTCCCGTGTTGAATAAGGCCTATCGTTGTTGAATGGCGATGAAAGACGAGTTCGGGTATCCGCTCAAAATCGATGCTGTTGACCACTACATGCCCCCGATTGAGCTCCCTCCTTCGACCACACCTGAGGAACACGCTCGCCATGCAGATGCCTATTCTGCCTACCAAGAACGCTTCCTTCAGGCGTCCAAGGAACGCCGCAACAACAAGGAGTGAATTCGACTCTTCGAATCCTCGCCTCCTGCGCCTCAAAAGCCGAACGCCCTGCGTGACACGCTCAGCCAGGGGCGCCGGGGGAAGCCGCAAACAAGGCTGGCGCCACAAGCAGATAGGGCGACCCTTGAAATGTTCTAAGCGTTCTGTGGAGTGTGACGATCAGCGGCTCCATCGAGCAGGGTCATAGCGCGGTAGATCGTGGTGTGGATCGGTACCGATACCTGATACTTTTGCGCGAGACGGACGACGGCCCCGTTTTGTTCTTCCAGTTCAGAAAGCCGACCAGCTGCCAGGTCACGTTGCATCGAGGCCGTGCTCTCGGGGCTGAAAGCATCGAACTGCGCCATCATTCGGGTCACATCCGATGCCCTCAGGTGGGCTCCGGCACTTCTGGCCAGGTCAGCGACTTCCCACATGGCATCCTGCACCAGAGACCGTGTTTGCGCGTTGTTCCGGGTCCGGCCAACTGGTTCCCGGCAGAGAGCACCGACTCCGCCGTAGGAGGTGATAAGTATGAACTTCCGCCAGGTATCGGTCACGATGTCCTCCGAGACGGTGGTGGCCACACCAGCTGCGCGGAGGGTCTCTGCGAGCCGTTCAACCCGTGGTGTATACGCGCCGTCGAGTTCGCCCAGGGTAATCGCCGGTTGCCCGCCGACATGGTGGACGACCCCTGGTTCTCGGAGGTAGGAGATGATCATACAGACGCCGCCGAGGGCGTGGCCCGGGCCAACGGCTTCGGTGATTCGCTCCGAGGCCGTCACACCGTTTTGAAGCGGAAGGACCGCCGTTTCCGGGCCGAAGAGTGCGCTGGCGCCAGCCATCGCCTCGGAGACTTGTCCGGCCTTGCAGGCAAGGATCACTGCATCGCAGGTCCCAATGGACTCCGCCTGCGAACTGACACTGGCGGGGGTGGTGCTGAAGCCGGGGCTTCCATCTCCCTTCGTGACTGTCAGCCCGTGGGCGGCTACGGGTTCGACGTGGCGCTTGGTGCATAAGAGGTGCACGTCGTTCCCACTTTTGGACAAAACGGCCGCGAAATAACCGCCGACTCCGCCGGCCCCGATGACTCCGATTTTCATTGCATTGCCCCCAGGCGTTGTCGTCTTGTTTTCGTTTTCCGTCTTGTACTCGACACTAGGCCGGATATTTTTCCCCGGTGAATGTGGGTCTCAGTATGGCGCCGGTCATGTCGGACCGCCATGAAGGGCACGGCTTCGCCGTGACGTGTAGAGCGTTATCTACCCGAGCGTGGTGAGCATGAATCTTCATGCCCGTTCTGGGAACCTTGAACGGGCGGCGTCAGCATCCTGGGGAGTTCAGGCTACAGGGTCCGGATCTGTTGCCAGGCGGGCGTGTGTGTGCATGTCGTGCCATCCATCTGCATGACGTACCTGTTGACGCTTGACACCTTCCGCAGGATATCCGCTCTTGTGGGCAACCCTGCATGAAGCAGGGTTGTTAACGGAGTGTGCGAGCTCAAGTCTGTGGAAGCCTGCACTACCGAACGCCCATGTAGACAGCTCGCTTAGCGCCTTAGGTGCCACATTGGCTCCGCGTCCCTGAGGGAGAATCCAGTATGAAAATTCGCCTGATCCGTTGTCTAGATCAATGCGTCGCAAACTGATCTGTCCAATCGCTTCCCCGCCGCGAGATATTGCCCAACCCGCACCAGACTCGTCTTGCCAGCGGGTGGGCCAGTGGAGTGCCCATTCCTTGGCGTCATCGATGGTCATGGTCTTTCCATGCCATTGCATGATTGCCGGGTCTTGGTAGGCCTGCACCACTACGGGAACGTCCGTGAGGTCCCAAGGCCGGAGCACTAGGTCATCGACTTCTAGGATCGGCTGTTTCCGCCGGGCAAAGTCACCTAACGGTATTACTGGCTCATTCAACTTCGGGATCGTCCAATCTGGTCACCACAGCTTCTTGACGGGGCATTCAGATACCTAGTCAATAACAGCTGCGACAGCTTCAATTTCTACGAGCTGGTTCGTGTAGCCGAGAACAGTGACGCCCATCAGAGTGCTGGGAACGTCGTGGTCACCGAAGGCTGCACGAACTACTTCCCATGCGGCTACGAGGTCTGCCTGGTCTGAGGAGGCCACGAGGACACGTGTACTGATAACGTTTTCCACGCTCGCGCCTGCCGCTTCCAGGGCAACGCGCATGTTCTCAACAGCCTTGGCGGCTTGTACGCGGTAGTCGCCGACCCCAGCAGTCGATCCATCCTGGTTCAACGGGCAAGACCCTGCCAAAAAAATGAGGCGTGCATTGCTAGTAGCGGTCGCCGCGTAGGCATACTCCGCAACATCGGAGAGTTCTTCAGACCGAATAAGTGTGACCGAACGCTGCTGCATGCTTGTCCCCATTGCTCTATTGCCTATTAACTGATTCCCACCATATCGGAGGAAACAATTGCCCGAACACTAACCTCCTGCGGGACACTGCCACGCAATGTGAGCTTCAGCGATAAGTGGAGGTGTTCTTTCAACGCTACGGGCAGTCGCTCACTCACAACCGCCCATCTGCGACTACCAATGAGTGCCCACGTCGGTCAACGGTACTGAAGGTGGAAGAATGAACGCATGAACGAATTTGGATCACCTGTACCGGTTAATCGTTACGAAGCGACTGATGACTGGCACGCGGTCGATAGGTACTTCACGTCGACTCTAGTCCGAGAAGACAGCATCTTAGCCGTGGCCCGTGATTCGGGCGACGCGACCACGATGCCGAATGCAGAAGTCGCAGCCAACCAGGGCGCGTTCCTAGAGATATTGGCCAAAATTGCTGGTGCTCGACGTGTACTTGAATTCGGTACGTTGGCGGGATATTCAACGATCTGGCTCGCACGAGCAGTCGGCGAGCAGGGACAAGTCGTCACGCTCGAACTTGAACCAGAGAACGCGGCAGTCGCTAAGGCAAATTTTCATGCCGCTGGCGTTTCACATCAAATCGAGACGATCGTCGGACCGGCAACGGAATCGACAGAGCGGCTGATCAACGATGACACCGAACCGTTCGACTTCGTATTCATCGACGCCGACAAGCCGAACAACCCCGCCTACCTCGCCGCCGCGCTCAAGCTCACACATTCCGGTGCAGTCATCGTCATCGACAATGTAGTTCGCAACGGGGCTGTCGCAGACGCTGCCAGCGCCGACCCACGAGTACAAGGTGTACGTACTGTCGCGGAAGACATTGCAGCCCATCCTGATCTGGACGGTACGGCACTCCAGACAGTAGGCGAAAAGGGATGGGACGGACTCATCATCGCCAGGCGACGCTAAATCAGCTGTCAGTTTCCGAAGTCGACTGCACTGAGTGTCCAAAGTCGCCCGCATTCCACTTGCGCGCCCACGGGGGCGCCCTGCGGGACAGTTGGAAGAGTGCTGATGTGCCCAGCCCGGCAAGGGCCAGCCTTTAGGGTGGAGTGATGCTGGCACGTTTAGATGAAGCCCGAAGTATCTCCGATGTGCTGGCCGGGCTCGATGATGAAGACGTGCGAAAGCTCATTGATGCCGCCGAGCCCGTTGGCGTAGGCATCGGGGGAACAACCAGGACAGCCCGCATCGGTGAAACCACCGTCTTCGTGAAACAGCTCCCGCTGACCAGCAGCGAAGAGGACGATCCAACCGCCACTTCCAGTCGAATCCAGCTTCCCTTTGTCAGCCACTACGGAATCGGAAGCCCCTCCCACGCAGTCGGGCGAGAATTGGCGGCACACCAGGCAACCACCGAGTGGGTTCAGGCAGGAGCAGCGGATTTCTTCCCGCTCCTGCTCGGGTGGCGGGTCGTTGATCTGAAGTGCGATGCAGACCTCAGTGAATTTGACGGCGAGCTTCCTCAACTCCAGTGGGGGAAGCACTGGCCCCAGGTCAAGAGCAAGCTCACCGCGATGAAGGACGCATCCAAGAGCTTGGTTCTTTTTCTTGAATACGTGCCCGAGACACTGGGCACTTGGGTTCGCAGGAGCCTGACCGACGGCACTGGGGAGTACGTCTTCGCTGAGGTGATCGACCAGCTCATCGACGCCACGACATGGATGAAGAACCAAAGGTTCCAACACTTCGATGTGCATCCGGGAAACATCCTCGTAGCGGAGGGAAGGCTACTCCTCACGGACTTCGGCCTGGCGCTCTACCGCGAGTTCGACCTCACCCCGGAGGAAAGAGCCTCCATGGTCGCACACGAAGGCTACGACCGTGACACTGCCCTGATGCATCTGTTCCATTGGGTGCTGTTCGAACTCGGCTACACCACCGGACCACAGCGCCTAGCACTGTTGTGTGCTGCCGCCGCCGACCCTGCTACGCCAGCGCTGGACCCGGTGCGCGTGGCACTCGGCGGGAGCGCCGACCTGATAGCCCAACATGCGAGTGTCGCTATCTACATAACGGAGATGTTCGGTGCCCTGATGCGGGATGCGTCCGCCACGCGGTACGACAGCACCCACGCCAGGAGTATTCAGCGATAGCTTCCTCATTGGTGGCGTTCCAAATAGGAACCCTCAGAGGGAGTTGCTTGGGGATAAGAGTCTTGCAGGGCCAAAAGGGCCCACCAGGACGTTCTAGCATTCAAGCTCACATCGTGAATTGCTGCGCCATCGCAGGTAGTGCAGCCACGCTAGAGAAAAGGGCCAGGACGGCGATGGCGTAGCCGACTACGAGAGCGACGATTGCCAGCGACCGTCCGCTCTCTCCACGCCGGGAAATCTGGTGCAGTGAGACGTGTCCCGCCCCCACCGCGAACACCGCCAACCCAGCGATCCCCAACAGCCAGAGCCCGAAAACGGCAATGATGGCCACGACAATGGCTGTGACCGCTAGTTTGTTCAGCTGTCCGGTTCTCGAGGAAGCCTGCATTGTCTGTGTGCTCATTTCGTGCCTCCAGGCGTCGTGGTTACTCGAAGCATACGTTCAGCTGTTGTCGAGCGCATAGAGGCACCATGCATCTAGCGTCAACATCCTTCGCCCCCTCGGCCCGTCCTTGCGGATGTTCACGCAAGTTCAGCATTAGCCCGGTCCCGTAAGCCGGTCCTTCTGGCGGGCGGTCTGAACGCCATTAGCGACAACTCGCATGGCATCAATAGTCGCGTCCGCTGGGGAACCTCCTGCGGGGCGGTGCCACGGGGAAAACGCGTCACGGCCTCAACGGGACTCCTACCGGGAGGCCAATCAGGGGCATTGGAGTCACCTTTTGCTATGGGAAGATCTCCCTCCTTGGCGGCGCGGGAGCAGGGGGAGGGCGTTGGAAGTTCGGGAGTCGCCTATTTCGCAACCAGCCAGCATGCAACTGATACCTCGAGGTGTAGCCGCCAGCGAAACGACCGCCACTACCGCCCAGAGCAGCCCCAAGAACAGCGTGAGGTAACCCAGGTAGAAGCCCGTGACAATCGCGCCTTGGACGACCAGCGCCCTCAGGAGGAGACGCCAGCGGCGATCGTTCAACGGTCTGGGGGACAGGTAGACGGTGCGCTGTCCATAGGATGCGCCGTTGCCGATCAATGCCGAGCTCACGATGAAGGCGATACTTCCCAGCCAAGCGCCGGTGAATATCCAATGTTCCAGGACCAGCAGCTGGGCCGGGGTGAGAGAGGCCCCCGGACCGCCTTGGGTGAGCACATAGAGAAGGGAGGCACCCAGACCCGACAGGACGGCAACGATAAGCAGGTACCAGCTGTCCAGCACCATGCCGAATAGCCTGCGCGCGCGTGTGATGGGACGTGCCGACTCTTTTTGCGATTCCAGATGGGTCTTGGTGCTCAATATCCGAGGGGCGATCCGCTCCAGGCCGATACCGATGAGCGCGCCGCAGGTATTTGTTGCAAGATCAGTTGGATCGGCGAACCGGTAGGGGCATGGAGCGAACCCCCAGTTGCCGGTGTACTGGGTGGATTCAATGAGTAATGATGCCCCGACGGCGGCGATGAAAACCGCGATGCGGGGCCATTCAAGGACTCTGCGTGCCAGTACTCCGAAGGGGACGAAGAGGACGATGTTGAGGACCAGCTCCCAGATGAGCCAGTCGCTGGAGGCCGATAGGAGGCCCTTCGTCTGGATGAGCTCGATGAGTTCCCGAGGAAACCGCAGCGGGTCAAGGACGAGCGCGGAACGCCTGGATGCACAGAAGTCAGCGGAGAAGGCCGGTAGGGGAAACACGGTAAAAGCGACGATGGCTGCGGCGTAGACAAAACCGGCCGCAGTCCACAGCAGACGCAATCCATCGAACCGGCCCCACCGCCTGTACTGCCAGATGAGCAGTGGGAGGAACAATACTGCTGTGACCATCAAGCCAACGGCAATGGACGCCATGAACTGTGTTTCCATCAGCCTCATTCCCGGTAGTTGCGTGGGAGTCTTCGTGTTTGGAACCGAAAAATATCGTCAGTTAGCGGTCAGGATCCGAACATCAATTCCTTGATGTATTCGATGACTTGATGCAGTTGGTCGTAGTCACTGACCGCCGGGCTGACGACAACGACATGCCACAGTGTCGCGATGCTGGCGGTGAGGCCGAGCAGAACCACGCAGAAGATCAACGCCACCAACGCCACTGCCGTGCCACGGGTGCTCTTGCGGAGGCCTAACCAGGCAACGACTACTCCTGCAGCAGCGATGATTGCCGGTAGGAAACCGATAATGGGGAAAAGGAGAAGCAACGGCGTACTGACCAGGGAAACAACAGCCAGCCCCATGGCGATGGCGGCATGGGGGGCCGCAGACACCTCGGTGTGCCGACCCACGGATGCCTCTTCATCGCCTCGGGTGAGGCTTGTATTGGTTTCGTACTCGTAGCGGCCGGGAGGCGACATCATGACTCCGTTCGAGGTCGGGCAAGGATAGAAGGTCTGGGCTTATGCCCGGGAATCGCTGCGGTTCAGCAACACCGTGGTGCTGGCGATGATCACCATCGTCGTGGCCAGGGCTGCACCAACTACAAGCAGAATGCTCTCGGTAGATATTGCTGCGGCGTCAAAGGAAGTATTGCCGCCGCCGACGAGCGAGGATCCGAGTTGTGTCGCGTAGGTTGCCGTGGCGTAGGGCACCACAACAGCGGCCTTGAGGCCGACCAGAAGTGCCACGGTCGAGACGCCGGCTCCGATAAGGGCAATAGCAACGGGTGGAGCGAACGAGCGGAAGAACGTGGACAGTCCCGACTGCAGGGCGGCCACGGGTACGCAGGCGACGACCACGATGGTGCTGCTGGCGAAGTACTCGGTCGGCAGCATCCCCTCAAGGCCGAATGCCAGCTTGCCGAGCAGGATCACAGTAGCCAGAAGAACCACTTGCATCAGGGCTGCGAGGACTGCAACCGCGGCAGCCTTGCCCAGGACCACCTGCACTGTGGGGACAGGACTGCTCATCAGGGCGTTCCAGTTGCCGTTTTTATGTTCGACGCGCCAGAGCAGTGAAGCGAGTATCGCTATCCCGATCGGCAGGATCACCATTCCGTAGAATCCGATCGAACGAATCCACAGGGTATGCCAACCGTCCTTGAACTCTCCCCCTGACGCGAGAGTGCCCATTGCGCCGGACACGACCGCCAGCACAGGTAGAAGGATGACGACTGCCCAACTAAGTGAGCGCTTGAGTTTGATGAATTCAGTGCGCAGGGAACGCATGGGTCACAACTCCTGGTGGTCGAAGCGGGAGGTGATGAACAAGAACAAAGCGGTTCCGACGACGGCCAGCACCACCACGCTCAGGTAGGGCAGGTCGAGGTAGACAAGATCAGTGCCGACATAGTCCGCGGGCGCGGCCAGAGCGTAGTAGCCCCACGGGAAGAGCCGGGAGAGCCAGTCGGGCAGCGCTGAACCGAACACGCCGATGAACAGTCCGAGTACCGCAATTCCCATGCAAACCAGCTGGTTTTCGATCTTTGCCGAGAGCAGGATGTGGAAAGCAAGGACGGCTAGGTTGATGACCAGCGCTGCTGCGGTGTATCCGACCCAGTGCTCAAGGGGAAACGGCGAAGTGATGCCGACGGTGAGACCAAAACCAATCAAGACCAGCGCCTGCAACACTGTTGCCGTGGCAACGAGGAGGCCCACCGAAGCAAATTTTGCCCTGCAAAGATGTCCTGGTGTCACTCCCGACGCGGCGGCGAGCAGCCATCCGTTCCCACGGTGTTCAACCTCGACCTGGCGACTGGCCAGAACCGCGAGAACCAGAGGGGATATCAGAGCGGCAGAGAAGCCGAGCCCGGCGAGCAGGATCTTCCAGGCAAAGCCATCCGCATCACCGAGATGGGTGAACATCCCCGACGCCATGGCCCGAAACGCAGTGATGCCGGCTACGCCAGAGAAGAGAATCGCCGCCAGAAGGCCGATCCTGAGGCGCTTCATCTTGGCGAATTCGTTCGACACGATCCTGGCTGTCACAATCCGCCGCCTTTCGTCAGGTCCATGAACACGTCTTCGAGCGACTGCTCATCCCTGCGGACACCGAAGACATCGATGCCGGCCCCGACCATGCTGGAGACGACCTGGGCGGTCGATCGCTCATTGATGTTGGATAGGAGTACTGATTCCCCGGCGAGCCGGCCATCCAGATCTTGGTTGAACAGCGAAAGGGCATGGCCGGGGTCGGAGCAGTCGATGATCACGTCGGGGGTGGAGGCGGCGAATAGTTCCTTCCGGCTTCCTTGGAAGATCATTTCTCCGCCGGAAAGGATGCCCAGTACGGTTGCGGTCTTGTCGATTTCTTCGAGCAGGTGGCTTGAAACCATCACCGTCACACCCGCCGTGGCGAGGTCACGCAACAACTCGCGGATCTCTTCGATCCCGGCAGGGTCGAGCCCATTGGTGGGTTCGTCGAGAATCAGAAGGTCGGGTTGTTTTGCCAGTGCCATGGCAATGCCCAGACGCTGCTTCATGCCCAAGGAGTAGTTGCTGACCTTCTTGTCCATCTGGTCCCGCATTCGCACGGTCTCCACTGCCTGATCGACTTGTCGGGCGGTCAGGTTCAGCAGGCGCTGAATCAGCTGCATGTTTTCTCTACCGGTGAGGTGGCCGTAGCCGGGAGGTGATTCGATCAGAGAGCCAATGCGGCCCAAGAGCTTCCGCCGTGTTCCGCGGTTCATGGGTTCTCCCATGATGTGGACTTCGCCCGACGTCGGTTTGACCAGGGACAGCAGCATCTTCATGGTGGTTGATTTTCCCGACCCGTTGGGACCGAGGAACCCGTAGACGCAGCCTTGCGGAACACGAAGATTGAGGTCGTTGACGACGGTACCGGTTCCGTATTTCTTACTGAGATGGTCAGTGGAGATGAGGTAGCTCATACGTCCACTGTCTCTATTTCAGGGACGGGATTCGTCTCCCTGCAGGCATATCTTTCGCCTATGCCGTGAGGCATAGGGGCCGGAGCCTGTAGGCCTTAAGGCATACATTGTGGTGTCAGCTGCCACCGGTTTCGAACAGGTTCGTCTCATAAGCCAGGACAACGGCTTGGACGCGGTCACGCAGGCCCAGTTTCGCCAGTATGCGACCGACGTGAATTTTCACGGTGCCCTCGGTCAGGACAAGTGCCGCGGCGATTTCAGCGTTTGATAGTCCGCGTGCGATGAGGCGCAGCACATCTTGTTCGCGTGGGGTCAGCGCCGAGAGGACCGTACTGGAGTTCTTCGGATGTGGGGGGTCTGCTTTTGGTGTGTGGGGCGTGAAATGCTGGAGCAGGCGCCGGGTGGTACTCGGTGCCACCACTGCATCCCCGGCATGGACATGCCGGATTGCGGAAACGATTTCTTCTATCCGGGTGTCTTTGAGCAGAAATCCGCTGGCGCCTGCTTGGAGCGCCTCGTAGGCGTATTCGTCTAGGTCGAACGTTGTCAGGATCAGAACCCGGGGTCCGTCGTCGTGTTTGCAGATCAGTCGGGTGGCTTCCACTCCGTCCATTCGGGGCATTCGGACATCCATGAGGACGACATCGGCCTCGACGCTCTTGAGCAGGTTCACGGCGGTATCGCCGTCGTCGGCTTCGCCGACCACGGTGATGTCTGATTTGGCTTCCAAGACCATGCCGAATCCCTTCCGAATCATCTCCTGGTCATCCACCAGCAGGATACGGATCGTCATTCCGGGCCTCCGATCGGTAGATTCGCGCGTACTTCGAAACCTTTTTCCCTGCGTTGGCCGGTATGCAAGGTGCCCCCGTACGCGCTGATGCGTTCCCGCATTCCGAATAGACCGTAGCCTTCGTGCGGCCTCTGGTGCGGACTCTTCGGGCCATGCCCATCATCCACGACCTGAACTTCAATGGAAGTGTTGCTTCGGATGATGAGAACCTCAACGTGGCTAACCTGCGATCCGGCGTGTTTGCGGATGTTTGTCAGGGCCTCCTGCACGGTCCGGTAGACGGCCAGGTCCACACCGGTCGGCACGGGGATTCGTTCGCCCTGGATCTTCAATGTGACCGGCAGTCCAGCAGCCCGTGAGTCCTCGATTAATTGGTCCACTTGGCCGATACCTGGTTGGGGGGCGTGCGATCCGGGTTCATCTGAGCGAAGCACCCCGAGCATGCTCCGCATCTCAGCCAGCGCACCCCGACCGGTGTCTCTGACAGTCTCCATCGCTTTCTGCGCCCGATCCGGATCGCTGTGTGTTGTTGATGCTGCCCCATCAGCCAGAACCACGACCACGCCGAGGCTGTGGGAAACGATATCGTGGATTTCGCGGGCTATCCGGGCACGTTCCCGGGCCGCCACCACCTGCCCATGCGCCTCCCGTTCACGCTCCAACTGAAGTGCACGTTGGCGCAGGCTGGCGACGTGTTCCCGCCTGGCCTTCACTAGGGCTCCCCAGGTCCACGTCCACACGGCAATGAAAACCAGCAACCCCACGTCGCCGATGCTCATGTACCGGAGCCGAATCGGTGCCGCGGTGGCGACTAGCAGCATGAGCACTACTGCGGATGCTGCAGGAATCGTAGTGGCCCACCGGTGCCGGGAAGCGAGGTTGTAGAGGGCGAAGAGAAGCATCACGTCGGCGACAAGGAGACCGATACCGAGCAGCAGCTGAACTGCTACCACCAGCAGAATGACGATGAAGACGCGCAGGGGGAAACGGCGCCTGAAAAGGTAGGGCGTGCATAGCCCAAGGGAGACGAGAATGCCGCTTCCTGACCACAAATTGTCGGGAACCGACGCAATTTGAATGGGCAGATTATATGAGAACACGGCAAGGACAATCACCAGATCAACGACGCGCGGGTGCTTATCGAACCATGTCCCTGATGAAGCCGTACCCTCTATCGGGGTTGGCGCAGAGTCGACGTCTTGGCCGGAGTTGCTGGACCCTATTGTCATCGCCATCGATACTACCGGTGCAGCCGAAGCTTCGCCGGGGGACCAGATGGCTGTGAACCCATGACCAGAAGCGGTAGGAGCTAGCTATTCTTCGGGTAGGGCCCATGATGAGAAGGACCCTGGGCGGACTTCTGTAGAGGTCCCATGCACCGGTCCTTTTGGTGGACGGCCTGAACGCCGTTGCCAGTGCTCAATAGGGCTGAAGAGCCTGTCCGCTGGGGACCCGTCCCGGAACGGTCGAGTTGTTGCCCTGATGACGTTCCACCCTTGTTCATTATTGTGATGACGGGTCTGTTTTGGCTTGGATACGGTGATTGTGTCGCGTATTCAGCACAATAGTTGGGATAACACCGAGGAAGATGAGCAGGATCGCCCACAGACCCACGGCTTCCTCCCAGGCTAAGACGGCAACTATGAGCAGTAAGAAAGCGATCGCCCGGTAGACATAGATCTCGCCGGGGTGATGCTTCGGGCGCCCGAATAACGGGATCTGCTCAGTGGGGTTGGCCCGGGCCAACTGTTGGAAAGCCAACGCGAACTGTGTGCTGCCAGCCACCCACAGCACTGTTGCAAGCAAAAGGTTCATACCCGTCAGTCCATCTGATTAGCACAACCACTAGCAAGTCTCCAGCACACAGTAAGTGACTGCTGCAAGAAGAAGAGGTGACAGTTTGAGTGTCATGCTGCCAGAGCAGCTGTCCCTTGGGCCGTACGAAGGCATCTTATTGCTGGGACATTATGGTCTGCTGGATCTACTCCAGCTTCATCAAGAACTTTCTTAGCCCATTCGCGCGCGGCCGGTGGCGGGGCCCGGCTAGGTTTGATGAGCCGCTAAAGATGCTCTTCAATGGCAGTCGAGGATCTTCTGTCGCCGAAGACTTTCGCGGCTCGTTCGCTTTGCGCGGCCCTCCTGTCGACGCTGTTATTTGCGCATTCTAAGCAAAGATCAAGTACGTTATCGAGGCTGTCACGTAAGCCGGTCCTCCACCGGATACGGCCATTCAAAATAGTGGTTATTAACGGCGCTGAGCCACCATCATCCCGTAAGACCCGTCCGGCACGTCGTCCGGTGACGGGTCCTTATATGACACACTGAACTGCATGTCTGAGATCATCATCGGCTATGCACGAGTGTCCACGGAAGAGCAAGACCTCACCACGCAGCGTGATGCCCTGGCAGCCCTCGGCGTCGATCCGGAACGCATCTATGTTGATCATGGATTTACCGGCAGCAACAAGAATCGTGCTGGCCTACGCGAAGCCTTGGCCGCGTGCCGTGCCGGGGACACGTTTGCGGTGACCAAGCTTGATCGCCTAGCCCGCTCCGTCCGGGATGCCCACGAAATTGCCGATGACCTCGCCAGGCGCGAAGTCAAACTCAGCATCGGCGGTTCCGTCCATGACCCTACCGACCCCATGGGCAAACTCCTGTTCAACGTGCTGGCGATGATCTCCGAGTTCGAAGCTGACCTTATTCGGATGCGCACCCGCGAAGGAATGAAGGTTGCCAAGGCCAAGGGCAGACTTCGGGGCAAGCAGCCCAAACTCTCAGCGAAGCAGGAAGAGCACCTCCTCGAACTCCACATCGCTGGGGAACACAGCAAGGCGGAGCTGGCTGAGCTGTTTAGCGTCGGTCGCTCCACTGTCTATCGAGCCATCGAACGCGGGCGCCTGCGGAACTTAAACGAAGACAACCGCTGACACTGCGGTCCTGCCCGTGCAGTCGACTTCGAAAACGACACCCATCCCGCTAGCCGTCGATACGGGCCACCAGACGGCGGGCGTGGCGCAGCAACGGCTCGTCGACCATCTGTCCTTCGAAGGAGAAGACTCCCGAGGCGGTGCGTGCCGCCTCCAGGATGGCCCGCGCCCGTTGCACCGCCTCCGGGTCCGGGGCATAGGCGGCACGGATCACCGTCATCTGCGCCGGGTGGATGCTGGCCTTGGCGGCGAATCCGCTGGCCACCGCATCGCGGGTCTCGGCGGCGAGACCCTCGGTGTCGGGGATGTTGATGTACACGGAGTCGATGCCGACCTTGCCGTGGGCTCCCGCCGCCAGCAGGACGGCGGCCCTGGCATGGACGGCCACGTCACGGTAGGAACCGTCGTCGTGCCGGCTGGAGGTCCCCCCGAGGGAGGCAACCAGGTCCTCTGCTCCCCACATGAGCGCGACGACGTTGGGTTCGGCGGCGATGGCCGGCGCGTTCAGTACGCCCAGTGCCGTCTCGCAGAGGGCGATGACGCGGTAGCCGGCCAACTGCCTGAGCTGTTCGACGGTTTCGGTCTTGGCCAGCATCACGGTGGTGTAGGAGGTCTGACCGACAGCGGCCAGATCCTGGGCGAAGTCGTCGGTATCCACGGGGTTCACCCGCACGATCGTGCGTGCCGGATCCAAGGGTGTGTCCACCACCGACCGCCGGGCCGCCGGTTTATCGGCCACGGCGACTGCGTCTTCGAGGTCGATGATCACCGCGTCGGCCCGATCGGAGGCCTTGGCATAGCGTTCGGGCCGATCGGCCGGGCAGAAGAGGATGGCAGGGCCCATCATGAAGGCGGGGTACCGGGGATCGGTCATGACTGCTTTCCTGCCGCGTCGAGATGCCCGGCTTCGGTCCACATCATCACGGTGCGTGAGGCCTCGGCCACCACATCACCGTCCTGGTTGTGCCCGGTGTGCTTCATGGTCGCGATCCCCTGCCCGGGCTTGGACTTCGAGGGACGCAGGGAGGTGATCTCGGTTTCCGTGTAGAGGGTATCCCCATGGAAGAGCGGATGCGGGAAGTTCACGTCGCTCAGGCCCAGTTGGCCGATGATCGTGCCCTGGGTCAACTGGCCCACCGACTGGCCCACCAGGGTGGCGAGAGTGAACATCGAGTTCACGAGCCGCTGCCCAAAGGGTTGGGTGGCGCTGAAGGCGGCATCCAGGTGCAGGGCCTGGGTGTTCATGGTCATCGTGGTGAACAGGACGTTATCCGTTTCGGTCATCGTCCGACCCGGGTTGTGCGCATACACGGTCCCGACCTCGAGCTCGTCGAAGTAGAGTCCGCGTTGAACCACGCGCCTCCCCGGAGCCGGGGTGCCGCCATCGTTCACTGCATCGGCGTTCATGTTCTCCTCCTACAGTCCGAGCTCGCGGGCAATGAGCATCAGCTGCACCTCTGTGGTGCCTTCGCCGATCTCGAGGATCTTGGAGTCACGGTAGTGGCGGGCGACCCGGAATTCGTTCATGAAGCCGTAACCGCCGAAGACCTGGGTCGCGTCCCGGGCGTTGTCCATCGCCGCTTCGCCGGCGATCAGTTTGGCCATGGCGGCCTCGGTGGTGAACGGCTTGCCGGCAAGCATCTTCGAGGCGGCACCGTAGTAGGCCAGCCGGGCGCTGTGGGCGCGGGCCTGCATCCGGGCGATCTTGAAGGAGACGGCCTGGAACTTGCCGATGTTCTGACCAAAGGCTGTGCGCTCCTTGGCGTAGCGGACCGATTCGTCCACACACCCCTGGGCGGCACCGGTGGCCAGTGCGGCGATGGCGATGCGGCCCTCATCGAGAATGGACAGGAAGTTCGCGAAACCGCGGCCGCGCTCCCCCAGCAGGTTCTCCTGCGGGACGGTGACGTCCTTGAACGTCAGCGGGTGGGTGTCCGAGGCGTTCCAACCCACCTTGTTATAGGCCTTCTCCGCGGTGAAGCCCGCGGTGTCGGTGGGTACCAGAATGGTGGAGATTTCCTTCTTCTCCGAACCATCGGCGCGCTTCGAGGTCCCGGTGACTGCGGTGGCGGTGACCAGACGGGTGATGTCGGTGCCGGAGTTGGTGATGAACTCCTTATTGCCGTTGATCACCCAGTTCCCGCTCTCCTCACGGGCGGTGGTCCGGGTGCCGCCGGCATCCGAGCCTGCTTCGGGTTCGGTCAGGCCGAATCCTGCCAGTGCCTGGCCGCTGGCCAGCTGCGGCAGCCACTGCTCTTTTTGCGCCTCGGTACCGAAGCGGTAGATCGGCATGGCGCCGAGGGAGACTCCTGCTTCCAAGGTGATCGCGACCGACTGGTCGACACGACCGAGCTGTTCCAGGGCCAGCGACAGGGCGAAGTAGTCCCCACCCATGCCGCCGTGCTCTTCGGGGAAGGGCAAGCCGAACAGGCCCATCTCCCCCATCTGGGAAACGATTTCGTAGGGGAAGCTGTGTTCCTCGTCGTGCTTCGCGGAGACCGGCGCGACGACGTTGTCGGCGAAGTCGCGGACGGTGTCGGAAAGGTCCTGGTAGTCGTCATCGAGTTCGAGATTCGGCATGGAGGGATCCTTAGCTGGTGGTGGTTTCGGGGTCGGGGGTCACAGTGGCCACCGATGCTCCGGCGGCGACGTGCTCCCCGACGGCGACATGGACGGTGACGGTTCCGGTCAGGCCGGCGACGAGGGGATGTTCCATCTTCATCGCCTCCACGGCCAGTAGCGGTTGGCCGGCGTCGACGTGGTCACCGGTGGATACCAGCACCGAGACGACGGTGCCGGGCATCGGCGAACGGGATTCCGGATCGCCGCCGGCTTCCTCGCGTTCGAGGTTGGCCAACCGGCGGTGCACGACGGCTCGGCGGTCCAGCCAGCGCACGTGGGCTCCGTAGCCGGCGGAACCGACCCAGGCTTCCCGCCCGTTACTGCCGGGAACTTCGGCGAAGGCCAGAACGACGTCGGAGGCGGCTGACCCGTTGGCACCGTCGCTCTCCGGAGGCAGGTGTACCGGATGCAGTTCGCCGTCGATCTCCAACTGCACGGTCCGGGGCAGGTGGGTACCCAGCCGCCAGCCATCGGTCTTCCAGGCGCCCAAACGCGAGGCGGCGACCGGTTCCACGGCGAGGAAGCTGCGGGCGATTGACTGCAGCTCCGACTCGCTGGGGCTGCGCTTGGCCTGAATCCCCCATCGGTCGATGAACGTGGTGTCCAGGCGTCCTGCCTGTACATCGGGTTCGGCAATCAGGGCCCTGAGGTATTCGAGGTTGGTTTCGACACCGAGAATAATGGTTTCGGCCAGCGCCGTGTCGAGTCGTGACAAGGCCTGGTCCCGGTCGGAGCCATGGGCGATGACCTTGGCCAGCATCGGGTCGTAGTCGGGGGTGATTTCCGATCCGGTGGTGATGCCCGAGTCGACACGGACGCCTTCACCGACGGGGTCTTCGGCACGCAGGATCGTCCCGATGGAGGGCAGGAATCCCTGGGCCGGGTCCTCGGCGTAGACCCGGGCCTCGATGGCGTGGCCCTCCAGCGTCAGGGTCTCCTGTTCCAGTTCCAGTCTCCGTCCGGCGGCAATGCGGATCTGCCATTCGACCAGGTCCACGCGTTCGTCGTTGAAGCGCACGACTTCCTCGGTCACCGGGTGTTCGACCTGTAGACGGGTGTTCATCTCCATGAAGAAGAATTCGTCGGGGTTCTCATCGGAGACCAGGAATTCCACGGTGCCGGCCCCGACGTAGTCGACCGAGCGGGCGGCGTTCACTGCCGCCTGGCCGATCCGCTCGCGAATCTCGGCCCCACCGGGCTGCATTTGCAGCAAGGGTGCCGGGGCTTCCTCGATGACTTTCTGGTGGCGGCGCTGCAGCGAGCATTCGCGCTCCCCCAGGTGGATGGTGTTCCCATGGGTATCGGCCAGGACCTGGACCTCGATATGTCGAGGGCTGCGCACCAGGCGTTCGAGCAGCAGCGTGTCGTCGCCGAAGGAGCTCAGCGCGACCCTGCGGGCGGTCTGCAAGGTCGCCGGTAGTTCAGCTGCGGATTCCACCGCGTGCATGCCTTTACCTCCACCGCCAGCCGAGGGCTTGATCAACAGGGGGAAGCCGACGCCGGTCGCCGCCTCGATCAGGGCGGCATCGTCCATACCGGGGTCGGCGACCCCGGGGACGACGGGAACATCGTGGCTGGCCACATGGTTCTTAGCCCGGATCTTATCGCCCATCAGGTTGATGGAGTGGGCGCTGGGGCCGATGAAGGTGATTCCCGAGCCCTCCAGGGCGCGCGCGAATTCAAGATTTTCGGAGAGGAACCCATAGCCGGGGTGGACCGCCTGCGCGCCGGAGCTTCGGCAGGCAGACAGCACGGCGTCGATGTCCAGGTAGCTTTCGGCTGCGGCTGCCGGGCCCAGGCAGACGGAATCGTCGGCCTCCCGGACATGGCGTGCCCCGGCGTCGGCTTCGGAGTAAACGGCGACGGAGCGGATGCCCAGCCGGCGCAGCGTCCGGATCACCCGCACCGCGATCTCGCCCCGGTTGGCGACGAGCACGGTATCGAAAAGATGTGTGTCGGCACGTGGTGCTTCGAAGTGGTTTTCGTTCATCGGAGGCTCACATCCTGAAGACGCCGAACGAGGTGTCCGGCAGGGGTTCGGTGGCGCAGACATCCAGGGCAAGGCCCAACACCCGGCGGGTGTCGGCGGGGTCGATGATGCCGTCGTCCCAGAGACGCGCGGTGGAGTAGTACGGATTGCCCTGGTCCTCGTATTGTTCGCGGATCGGCTCCTTGAAGGACTCCTCCGCTTCCTCGCTCCAGGATGCGCCGGAGCGTTCGATCCCATCGCGTTTGACCGTGGAGAGCACCGAGGCTGCCTGGGCCCCGCCCATCACCGAGATGCGGGCCGCAGGCCACATCCACAAGAAGCGCGGTGAGTAGGCCCGACCGCACATCGAGTAGTTGCCGGCACCGAAGGAGCCGCCGATGACGACCGTGAGTTTCGGTACCCGGCAGGTGGCCACGGCGGTAACCATCTTGGCGCCGTTCTTGGCGATGCCGCCGGCTTCGTAGTCGCGTCCGACCATGAACCCGGAGATGTTTTGGAGGAAGACCAGCGGGATGCCGCGCTGGTCGCAGAGTTCGATGAAGTGGGCGCCCTTGAGCGCTGATTCGGAGAAGAGGACTCCATTATTGGCCACGATGCCGACCGGGTGGCCGTGGATCCGCCCGAAACCGGTGATCAGCGTGGTTCCGTAACCTGACTTGAATTCGTGGAATCCGCTGCCGTCGGTGATCCGGGCAATGACCTCATGGACGTCGTAGCGGCCGTTGACGTCGACGGGAACCGCCCCGTAGAGCTGCTCGGGATCTGCCACGGGTTCGCTGGATTCGATGACGTCCCAGGCGGGTTCCGCCGGCGGCGGGAGCGTTTCGACGATATCCCGCACGATCTGCAGGGCATGCCCGTCGTCTTCGGCGATGTGGTCGCTGACTCCTGAGGTTTTTGAATGGAGTTCGGCTCCGCCGAGTTCTTCGGCGGTGACGACCTCGCCGGTGGCTGCCTTCACCAGCGGCGGCCCACCCAGGAAGATGGTGCCCTGGTTGCGGACCATCACGGTTTCATCGCTCATGGCCGGCACGTAGGCCCCTCCCGCGGTGCAGGAGCCCATGACCGCGGCGATCTGCGGGATCTTGCGGGCCGAGAGATTGGCCTGGTTGTAGAAGATCCGCCCGAAGTGGTCCCGGTCGGGGAAGACTTCGTCCTGCCGGGGCAGGAAGGCTCCTCCCGAGTCGACCAGGTAGACGCACGGCAGGTGGTTCTCCCAGGCGATTTCTTGGGCCCTCAGGTGTTTCTTGACCGTCATCGGGTAGTAGGTACCGCCCTTGACGGTGGCGTCGTTGGAGATGACCAGGACCTGCCGGCCGTGCACCAGGCCAATCCCGGCGATGACTCCGGCGCCGGGGCAATCGCCGTCGTACATGCCCTCCGCAGCCAGTGGGGCGATCTCCAGGAACGGGGATCCTTCATCAAGCAGTGCATCGACGCGCTCACGCGGGAGCATCTTTCCGCGCTCAATGTGGCGGCGACGGGATTTTTCGCTCCCGCCGCGGGAGACGGTATCTAGGCGGGTTCGCAATTCGGCCACGAGGGCCCGCTGCGCGGCGTCGTTTTCGGCGAAGACGTCGGCCGCCGGGTCCAGGTGGGAGGCCAGGGTTTCCATCGGTAGCTCTTCCTCGGCGTCGGGGGTGGCTGCCGTTCTTCGGAGGACAACCAGTACTTTGAGTTAATAGGTACTAACTGAAATAGACGTTAGTATTCATTAACTGAAATGTCCAGCATGCCCTGTGGGCCACCTCACGCCAGCGGATGGAGTAGCGCCGTGCAGCACCAACCCGCCCCCCAGGCGACGCCCGATGCGGCGAACAGCAGCGCCGAAACAACGGGCCGCAGCCAGGCCAAGGCCTCACGCAGGTCCACCCTGCTCGACGAAGCAGCACGCCTCTTCGCCACCCACGGCTATCACGGGGTCTCCATCGAGGACCTCGGCTCGGCCTCGGGCATCAGCGGGCCGGCCGTCTACCGCCATTTCGCCGGCAAGGCGGCAGTACTGGGCGCCCTGCTCACCGAAGTCAGCCATGACCTGCACGACGGCGGAAGTGCCGTGGCGCAGGCCGGCGGCAGCCCCGAGGAGGTGCTGGGGGAACTGGTCCGTTTCCACGCCGATTTCGCGCTCGGCCACCGCGACGTGATTCGGGTCCAGGATCGCGATATGGCCAGCCTCTCCGAGGCCGACCAGTCCACGGTGCGGCGCCTCCAGCGGTCCTATATCGAAATCTGGTCCCAACAGCTGGGCCTGCTGCACCCCGAAGAGAACGAATCCGCGGCACGCTTCCGCGCCCAGTCGGTCCTCGGACTCATCAACTCGACCCCGCATTCGGCCCACCGTTCCGACGCCGACCCCGTGACCCGGCGACGCCGCCTGGTATCGATGGCGCTAGCTGCCCTGAAGGCCCCGGTAGGCTAGGCCCGCATCACACCGGTAGGCTGGTGGGGATCGCGTCCACCTGCCGGCCGGACCGCAAGAGAACACCGTTGTCGTAGAGAGGTACTGACCGTGAAGCTTCGCCCCGTCGAGCCAGCGGACCTGGATTGGTTCTTTGAGCACCAGCAGGATCCCCAGGCCAATATCATGGCCGCATTCACCGCCAAGAACCCCGCGGACCGAGGGGTGTTCGACCACCATTGGTCACTGATCCTCAATGATCCCAAGGCCACCGTCCGGGCCATCGAGCAGGACGGCCGGGCCGTCGGCTACGTCATGGCCGATTCCCACGACGAGGTGATCGAACTCGACTTCTGGACCGACAGGAAATACTGGGGGCAGGGCGTCACCACGGCAGCCGTGGACGCCTTCCTCAGCGAGATCACCGAACGTCCCATCCGTGCCCGTGTGGTGACCGACAACATCGGCAGCCAGAAGGTCCTGGAACGGCGTGGTTTCGCGGTGATCGGCGAGGTCGATGGTTTCGCCAACGCCCGGGCAGCGGTCGTGAAGGAATACATTATGGAATTGGCCTGAGGCTCTTCCCCTCCAGACACGTCAAGGGGGCTGCACCCACGCGAACCATCGCGTCGGTGCAGCCCCCTTGCTCGTGCGTAGAGCTCCTAGAGCATCGTGATGAGCATGCCGGGGTCGGCCATGATGGTTCCCACGTCGGCCAGGAACCGCGACCCCTGTTCCCCGTCAACGACACGGTGGTCGAAGGACAGGCTCAGCGTGGTGACCTGGCGCAGCACCACCTCGCCCTGGTGGCCCCACGGCTGTTCACGAACCTGGCCCAGGGCCAGGATGGCCGCTTCGCCGGGGTTCAAGATCGGGGTGCCAGCATCAATACCGAAAACCCCGATGTTCGTGATCGAGAACGTTCCACCGCGCAGATCCTCCGGCGCCGACTTGCCGGCTTTGGCCGTGATGGCCAGATCCCGTAAAGCGTCCGCCAGGGACGTGAAGTCCAACCCCTGGGCGTCCTTGATATTGGGGACCATGAGGCCGCGGGGGGTGGCAGCGGCAATGCCCAGGTTCACGTAGTTCTGCTGGACGATCTCACCGGCGGCGGCATCCCAGCGTGAGTTCAGGGTCGGCTGGCGTTCCAGGGCGATGCAGACGGCCTTGGCCGCGATCGTCAGCGGGGTGAGCTTCACGTCCTGGTAGGCACGATCGGCACGCAGCCGGGTGAGCAGCTCCATCATCGGGGTCACATCAACGGTCAGGAACTCGGTGACATGCGGAGCGGTGAAGGCGCTATCGACCATGGCCTGCGCGGTGTGCTTGCGCATCCCCTTAATCGGCGTGCGTACCTCGCGCGGTTGGCCGCCCAGGGTCTTCGTTCCTCCGGCAGCCACGGTTCCGGCGCTCTGGGTGGGTGATCCCTCAGAGGGGGCGCCCTCCCCCGCCGAGGATCCTGCCGCATGGGCCGCGGTGACATCGTCCCGGGTGATCAGTCCGCGCGGACCGCTGCCGCCCACCTGTTCCAGGTCGACGCCGAGATCACGGGCAAGTTTGCGGACCGGAGGGGTGGAGCGGGGTCGCTCGGTCGCCGGAACCCGGGCCGCGGGGGCCGGTGTCGCGGCGGCTGCCGTGCTCGCGGCCCCCTGGGCACGCGACCTCCGGGCCGGGCGTTTGCCGGTCTCGACTTCGGCACCGTATCCAACCAGAGTGGGTTCCCGCTGGGCGGGGGCCTCGTCCTCGGCAGCGGCTTCGGCCGAATCCGATGGCCCGACGGGTGCGTCGCCGGAGCACGCCTCTCCGGGCACGTCGAAGGAAACGATCGGGTTACCGACCTCAACGACGGTGCCGGGCTGCTCGTGCAGCTCGGTGACCACCCCGGAATACGGGCTGGGCAACTCCACCACGGCCTTGGCGGTTTCCACCTCGGCAATGATCTGATTCAGCTGGACGGTATCGCCGACGGCGATCTTCCAGCTGACAATTTCGGATTCGGTCAGTCCTTCGCCGAGATCGGGAAGTTTGAAAACCTTCAGCACTGTACTCATCTAGCCTTCCAGACTGCTCAGGGAATTGGGGCGGTCCATGACCCGGTCGACGCCATCGAGGATGCGGTCCAGGTCGGGCAGGTGGTGCATTTCCAGCTTCGAGTAGGGGTAGGGGATATCGAAGCCCGTGACCCGTACGGGAGCATGCTCGAGCTGGTAGAAGCAGCGTTCGGTGATGCCCGAGGTGATTTCCGCTCCGAGGCCCAGATTTTGGCTGGCCTCATGGGTCACGACGAGGCGGCCGGTCTTCTTCACCGAGGCTTCGATGGTGTCGAAGTCGATCGGCGAGATGGAACGCAGGTCGATGACCTCAACGGAAATCCCGTCGTCCTCCGCTGCGGTGGCCGCCGACAGTGCCGTCTTGACCTGGGCGCCGTAGGCCACCAGGGTGACGTCGGTACCGGGGCGGCGCACGGCGGCACTGCCCATTTCGGACCCGGCAACCACGGCCTCCAGGTCGACTTCGCCGCGCTCGTGGTAGCGGCGCTTCGGTTCGAAGAAGACCACGGGATCATCACAGGCGATGGCCTGCTGCATCATGACGAAGGCGTCCTGCGGGGTCGAGGGGCTGACCACGCGCAATCCTGCCGTATGGGCGAAATAGGCTTCCGGGGACTCCGAATGGTGTTCGGGGGAACCAATGCCTCCGCCAAAAGGGATGCGGATGGTCAGCGGCATGGAGACCATTCCATGGGTGCGGTAGTGCAGTTTGGCGACCTGGCTGACGATCTGGTCGAAAGCCGGGTAGACGAATCCGTCGAACTGGATCTCGACCACGGGCCTGAAGCCCCGGTAGGCCATGCCAACAGCTGTACCGACGATGCCGGATTCGGCCAGTGGGGTATCGATGACCCGATGTTCGCCGAAGTCCTTCTGCAACCCATCAGTGATGCGGAAGACCCCTCCGAGTTTTCCGATGTCCTCCCCCATGAGCACGACTTTTGAGTCGGCTTCCATGGACTGGCGCATACCAGCATTCAGGGCCTTGCCGAATGTCAGCTTGCTCATCGCGCACCCTCTTCCGTGGCCGACCCGGTGTCGGCGAATTGTTCCTGATACAGCGCATAGTGTTCCCGCTGACGATCCAGGGCCGTGTGCGGCTGCGAATAGACGTGATCGAAGACGGCCATCGGCTCGGGGTCTTCCAAACCGATGATGCCCTTGCGCAGGCTGGCCGCCACGCCGTCGGCCACTTCCTCGGCAGCTGCCTTCAGCTCGGTCTCGTCGACCCCCAGGCCGACCAGGTGCTTCTCGAGGCGTTCGATCGGGTCCTTGGCAGCCCAGAGGTCCAGTTCGTTGGCATCGCGGTAGCGTGTGGGGTCATCCGCCGTGGTGTGCGGGCCCATCCGGTAGGTCACTGCCTCGATGAAGGTCGGGCCGTTGCCACTCCGGGCACGATCCAGGGCGATCCGGGTGGCCGCCAGACAGGCCAGCACATCGTTGCCGTCGACCCGAAGCGACGGGATGCCGAAGCCTGGTGATCGGTCGGCGATGTTGGTCAGGCTTTGCACGTCCACCGGCTCGGAGATCGCCCAGTGGTTGTTCTGGCAGAAGAAGACCACCGGCGCCTGATAGCTGGCGGCGAAAACCATGGCTTCGTTGACGTCACCCTGGCTGGTGGCGCCGTCGCCGAAGAAGGTGATCGCTGCTTGCGAGCCGCCGTCGTATTTGATGCCCATGGCGTAGCCGACGGCGTGGAGCGCCTGGGCCCCGATGATGATCTGTGGGGTGGCCATATTTTTCCCGAAGGGGTCCCAGCCGCTGTAGGCGTTGCCACGCCAGACGCGCAGGGTGTCCTCGGCGCTGATATCGCGGCAGTAGGCCAGGCCCGTCTCCCGGTAGGAGGGAAAAATGAAGTCGTCGTCTTCCAGCGCCCGGCCGGCGCCGATCTGCGCTGCTTCCTGCCCCAAAAGCGGTGGCCAGAGGGCGAGTTCACCCTGGCGTTGGAGTGCCGTCCCTTCATGGTCGACACGACGGATGGCCACCATATCGGTATGCAGGCGGCGCAGGGCCTCCACATCGATGTCGGTGACCCAAGGGTCGAATTCCCCGTGCGGGGTGCGGCGTCCGCTGGGGTCGATGAGCTGGATCAGCTCGTCGCCCCGCTCACCGGCTGCCTGTGGATTATTCATGGTCTGCGCTGCGTCCTTCGTTGTTCGTCGGCCGACTCGCTGGTTGCCGGATGGGTGCTCCGGTGTCCGAACGGCGGGGCGGACTTCGTCGTCGTCCCCTACCTGTGACGGTACTCACAAGAAGCAGTGCGCACAACCATCAATAAATTCTCTGAGCACTCTGCACGGTGAGCGCGAGGGCTTACCTGATACGGTTGCGCATTATGACTGACTTGGATGAGCTTGATCACAAACTGTTGGGTGCCCTGGCGCTGGATCCGAAGGCGACCACCGTTGCCTTGGCGACGACGTTGGGCTTATCCCGCAACACCGTGCAGGCGCGGTTGAATCGGCTGGAGAACCACGGGGCTTTTCTTTCCTTCGAACGCCGGATCAATCCCGCCGCCCTGGGCTACCCGCTGACCAGCTTCGTGCACATCCATGTCCAGCAGAAGAAGCTCGGCGACATCACTGAGGCCTTGGCCCGCATCCCCGAGGTGGTGGAAGCCCATGGGCTCAGCGGTACAGCGGATATCTTGGCCACCGTCGTGGCCCGTGGCGCCGAGGACCTGTTCCGTGTCAACGGAGCAATCCTCGATATCGACGGGATCGAGCGTGCGGACACCTCGTTGTCGATGGCCGAGCTCATCCCCCACCGGATGCTCCCGCTGCTGGAACGCCGTATCTGAGCGAGCTCTGCGGTGGCGACGGCAGACTAGTGGTGGTGGCGGCCCTGACCCGATACGGCAACGGCAACCAAGCCGGCGCCGACGCCTCGGGAGGACATCACCGATCCCACGCTGTCCATCGAACAGTTCGAAAGCATGGAGCCTCTGCTACCGATGCTCAGGAACGGGTCCTCGGAGGCGACGGACCATGGTGACGACATGGCGGGAGCCGGGTCCGCTCTCGCGAACCCGGCTCCCGCCGTCGTACCGGATGAAGAATCCGGGGGTGGAGGACCTAGTGGTCGGTCGCTTTCTCTGCCCCGAAACCGGTCAGTGAACGAACTTCCATTTCGGCCTGCTTCGCCGGGTCTTCCTTCCGGTTGCTGAGCACGGTGCCCAACCAACCCAGCAGGAACGCCAGCGGAATCGAGACGATGCCCGGGTTGCTCAGCGGGAAGATCGCGAAGTCCGCGCTGGTGATCATCGAGGTCTCGGTGCCGGAAACGACCGGGGAGAACGCGATCAGGATGATCGCGGTCGCCAGGCCGCCGTACATCGACCAGACGGCGCCCTGGGTGGAGAAGCGCTTCCAGTACAGCGAGTACACGATGGTCGGCAGGTTCGCCGACGCGGCGACGGCGAAGGCCAGGGCGACCAGGAAGGCCACATTCTGCCCCTGGGCACCAATGCCGCCCACGATGGCTGCGATGCCGATCACGACCACCGTCCGGCGGGCGACCTTCATCTCCTTCTGCGGGGTCGTCTTGTCCTTGGCGATGACGTTGGCGTAGATATCGTGGGCGAACGATGCGGCAGCGGTGATCGTCAGTCCGGCCACGACGGCCAGGATGGTCGCAAAGGCCACCGCCGAGATCACCCCGAGCAGGATCGGGCCTCCGAGTTCGAACGCCAGCAGCGGGGCCGCGGAGTTCACGCCTCCCGGTGCGTTGGTGATGCGCTCCGGGCCGATCAATGCTGCGGCGCCGTAGCCCAGGACCAGGGTGAACAGGTAGAACGCCCCGATGAGCCAGATCGCCCAGACCACCGATTTGCGGGCCTCCTTCGCGGTGGGGACCGTGTAGAAGCGCATCAGCACGTGCGGCAGGGCAGCGGTACCGAGCACCAGCGCCAGCGCCAGGGAAACGAAGTCCAGCTTGGATGCTTCGGAGACGCCGTACTTCAGGCCCGGATCAAGCAGGGCCGGATTATTGGCGGTTTCCACGGCGTCGCCGAGCAGCGCCGAAAGGTTGAAACCGTACATGGACAGTACCCAGACGGTCATCACCAGCACGCCGGCGATCAGCAGGCAGGCCTTGACGATCTGCACCCAGGTGGTGCCCTTCATGCCGCCGACCAGTACGTAGACGATCATCAGGGCGCCCACGACGGTGATAACCAACGACTGGCCGACTCGACCGTCGATGCCCAGCAGCAACGAAACCAGGGCGCCGGCGCCGGCCATCTGGGCCAGCAGGTAGAACAGGCACACCGAGAGCGTGGTGATGGCCGCCGCGATGCGAATGGGCCGCTGCTTGAGCCGGAAAGACAGGACATCGGCCATGGTGAACTTGCCCGTGTTGCGCAGCATCTCTGCCACGAGCAGCAGGGCGACCAGCCACGCCACCAGGAAGCCGATGGAGTAGAGGAAGCCGTCGTAACCGTTGATGGCGATCGCGCCGACGATCCCCAGGAACGAGGCAGCCGAAAGGTAGTCCCCCGCGATCGCTGTCCCGTTCTGGGTTCCGGTGAAGGACCGACCGCCGGCGTAGTAGTCGGCTGCCGTCTTGTTGTTCTTGCTGGCCTTCAACACGATCACCAAGGTGACGCCGACGAAGAGCGCAAAGATGCTGATGTTGACGATGGGGCTGCCCACCGACGTTGATTCCGTCGCCGCGGCCAGAGGTGCCGCCGCGCTCAGGCCCAGAAGGCTCATTTCAGGTCTCCTTCGTCGACGTTGGCTTCGAGTCGTTCGCGCAGCGCGGTGGCTCGTGGGTCCAGCTTCCTGTTCGAGAAGTGGACGTAGGCAGCGGTGATACCGAAGGTCGAGACGAATTGGAGCAGCCCCAGGAGAAGCCCCAGGTTGATGTTCCCGATCACCTTGATCGACATGAAGTCGTGCGCATAGTCGGCCAGCAGCACATAGGCGAAATACCACACGAGGAACGCGATGGCCATCGGGAAGATGAAGCTGCGTTGTGTTTTGCGAAGGTCTTGGAACTCGTCGCTGGCCTGGACGGCCATGAATTCTTCGGACACCTGGTCCGGGGCTGGGTCGGTCCTGACGGCGGCGTCATCGGCGTCGTCCTGCGGAGCGGGGTCCGGGGTGGTGGGGTGGGCCATTTTTTTCTCCTCAAAGTGGTGGCATCCATCCGCCGACGGACAAACCGTGTCAACACGCATCCTCGGCGGAGAGGTGACTCCCATCACTCTCGATCACCACCCGGTGATAGTGAAGCACCTCACATCATGTCGTGGCCCAGCGGTGGGCTCCGTGCGCCGAGCGGTCACTCCTCCCGCCGAACGGTCGGCCCCGACACGGCGGTCAACGCCCTGCCCCGGTGACCCCGCAGGCCGGCGTCTAAGCTGACTGCATGCTTTCCGCTGCCGCCCAGACCACACTGATCATTGCGATCCTCACGATCGCCGTGGCAGTGGTCTACTACGTCGGTTTCCATGTGCTGCGCGCTTCCCGCGAGCTGGGGACCGATGCCGATCGGGCCACGTACGAGACATTGCACCGGGTGTCCCAGGCTGCCCCGCATTTCAGTTCGGGGCTTCAAGCCGAAGGAGCCGGCAGGGCAGCACGGCATCTCCGTGACGTGCTCGGTTGCGAGGGTCTGGCGATCACCGACGAAACAACGGTTCTGGCCGTAGACGGTGTGCTTGCCGAGACCGTATCCCGGGAACCGGGCAGGATCGAAGAACACTCCTCCGACGCCGTGCGGGCCGCCCGGACACAGGTGATTCGTGGGCAGGGTGCCGACGGTGTCTATGCACCCATCATGGTTCGCGGCCAGGCCGTGGGAACCGTCGTGGCCCTGGCCCCACGGGCCAACGCCGGGCTGGTGCGGGCCACCACCGAGTTGGCTGCCTGGGTGGCCGCCCAGCTGGGTTTGGCCGAGCTGGATGAATCACGGGCCCTCTTGATGGAAGCCGAAGTGCGCGCCCTGCGGGCCCAGATCAGCCCACACTTCATCTACAACAGCCTCAATGCGATTGCCTCGTTCATCAATACCGACCCGCAACGGGCCAGGACGCTCGTCGTGGAATTCGCCGATTTCACCCGGTATTCCTTCCGCCGGCACGGTGACTTCACCACCGTGGCCGAAGAACTGCAGGCCATCGACCGCTACCTGCTCTTGGAAAAGGCCAGATTCGGCGAACGCATCAGGGTATCGCTGGCGATCGCCCCCGAGGTCCTGAGCACCGTCATCCCGTTCCTGTCGCTGCAGCCGTTGGTGGAGAATGCGGTGCGCCACGGCCTCGAGGGCAAAGCCAACGGCGGTTTGATCACCCTGACGGCCGCAGATGACGGAGCATTCGCCGAGATCACCGTCGAGGACGACGGGGTGGGCATCGACCCGCAGGAACTGCGCTCGTTATTGGCGGGGACCACCGACGGCATCCACGTGGGGCTGCGCAATGTCGATGTCCGCCTGCGCCAACTCTACGGCGATGATCACGGGCTGGTCATCGACACGGCCCCTGGTGCCGGGACGCTCATCACCGTGCGGATCCCCAAATTCCAGCCCGGTAATGACGCCGGCCCACCGCTGTAAGTGCCCAGCGGCACGGCTATCCCTAGACTATGAGCATGATCAATGTCGTCGTTGCCGATGATGAGCTGCCCGCCGTCGAGGAACTGGCCTTCCTGTTGGAACGTGACTCCCGGGTGGGGCAGATTCACCGGGCCACCTCGGGTGCCGCGGCCCTGAAGGCACTCCAGGAGTTCGACGTCGATGCCCTCTTCTTGGACATCCACATGCCTTCCTTATCCGGGCTGGACATTGCCCGGGTCATTTCTCGATTCAGCCGCCCTCCCGCCGTCGTCTTCGTCACCGCCGATGAGGCGCAGGCGCTGGAGGCTTTTGAACTGGCGGCCGTCGATTATGTGCTCAAACCGATCCGCCCGGAACGGTTGGCCGAATCGGTGCGGCGGGTCTGTGAGCTGATCCAGGACGGTCCGGAGGAACCCGAGGTCATCACCGTTGACCAGGGCGGGATCACCCGGATGATCCGGCGCGATGAGATCCGCTACGTCCAGGCCCAGGGGGACTATGCCCGGCTGCATACCGCCGAAGCCAGCTACCTCATCAGGGTCCCGTTGAACGATCTGGAGCAGCAATGGAACTCGGCAGGGTATCTGCGCATCCATCGCGGCTATCTGGTGGCCATGGACCGGGTGGATCAGGTGAAGTTGGCGCCGGGCAAGGCCTCGGTCGTCGTCGGGGATACCGAACTACCGGTGAGTCGTCGTGCCTTGCCGTTGCTGCGCGAACAATTGGCCGCCAACCGCATCCGACCACTATGAGCACCCCTGATTCCGGGCAGCCCTCCGCAGCCGGCTCCCGCCCGGCTCGGGTGCGAGTCACCGCCCCGGAAGGAGCACCCCTGGGGGTGTCCCGACGTCGGGCCACCCATGACCCCGCAGCGGAGTTCTACGTCAGGTCACTGATCCGTTCGCAATTGCGTTTGTCGTTATCGGTGGCGCTGGGCTTTCTGCTGCTTCTACTGTGCCTGGCCGTCGTGGTCACGTTCTGGCCGCAGATCCAGGACATCCGACTGCTGACCATCCCGCTGCCCTGGCTCGTTTTGGGGGTCGGAGTCTACCCGATCATCCTCCTGGGGGCTTTCCTCTACAACCGTGTCAGCGCCCGCTATGAGCGACAATACGTGGACGTGACCCGCGAATGAACGCAGGAACTTCGCTGCTGGCGATTGCCGCCGTCGTCATCTCCACGGTCCTGATCGCCGTGCACGGGCTCCGCCTCTCGCGGACCACCGGCGACTTCTATGTCGCTTCACGGACCGTCAAACCCTGGTGGAATGCTTCGGCGATCGGCGGAGAGTACCTTTCCGCGGCGAGTTTCCTGGGGATCGCCGGGCTCATCGTCGTCTCGGGTCAGGACGCCCTCTGGTTCCCGATCGGGTATACGGCCGGTTATCTGATGCTGCTGCTCTTTGTGGCCGCCCCGCTGCGCCGTTCGGGAGCCTATACGGTGCCCGACTTCGCCCAGATCCGGTTGGCGGGCCGCACCGTACGGTTGGTCACCAGCATCATGGTGGTCGTGGTCGGGTGGCTCTACATCGTCCCGCAGCTCCATGGTGCTTCGCTCACTTTGGGGATCACCACCGGTCTCCCCGGATGGTTGGGCGCCGGGCTGGTGATGACCGTGGTCTGCCTGACGGTGTTGGCCGGTGGGATGCGTTCGATCACCTTCGTCCAGGCCTTCCAGTTCTGGCTCAAGCTCGGGGCTTTGGCCATCCCCACGGTTTTCCTGCTGCTGCAGTTGGGGGTGACCGGCCAGTCCCCCACCCTGGGCGGTCTCGCCTTCGACCTGCCCCAGCAAGTACTGGGACGTTCGGGGATCTACGCGACGATTTCGCTGATCGTCGCCTTGCTCTTCGGCACCCTCGGGTTGCCGCATGTGCTGGTGCGGTTCTATACGAATCCCGATGGTGCCTCGGCCCGCAGGACCACGTTGATCGTCCTGGGGCTGCTGTCCTTGTTCTACCTGTTCCCCACGATCCTGGGAGTCCTGGGCCGGGCCTACCTTCCGGAGCTGGTTTCGGAAGGAAACGCGGACGCGACGGTATTGTTGCTCCCCACCCGCATCGTGGGCGGGACGATGGGGAACGTGTTGACCGCCCTGGTCATTGGTGGGGCGTTCGCCGCCTTCATGTCCACGACCTCCGGTCTGGTGGTCTCCTTGGCCGGGGTGATCAGCCAGGATCTCTTCGGAGGGACCGTGCGCGGCTTCCGTTTTGCCACGGTGCTGGCCAGCGTCATTCCGCTGGTTTTGGCCCTGGGAACCAGCACCTTGGCGCTGGCAGGGGCCATCGGGGCTGTCTTCGCGTTTACCGCCTCAACGATTTGTCCGCTGCTCCTGCTGGGCATTTGGTGGCGGGGCCTGACGGCTGCCGGCGCCGTCGCGGGCATGCTGTGCGGGGCCGTGGGATGTGCCGCGGCCATGGCAGCGGTTTCGTCGATGCCCCAGCTTTCCGGGTTGGCCCGCGAGGTAGTTAGCCAGCCAGCGGCATGGACGGTCCCGCTGGCGTTCATTGTCACCGTGCTGGTGTCCCGGGCCACCCGGGGGCCCTCCCCCGAGGCGATCACACGGGTGATGGCTCGCCTGCATGCCCCCGAGCGGACGACGGCCCACGGGGCCGCTGGCCCGCAGTAGCTGCGGATCAGTCGATGGAGGCCATCAACTCCACGACACGGTCCAGGAAGGCGTCGACCTGGCTCTCCTCGTATCCGTCCTTGCCGACTGCCTCGCGGAAGGCGATCCGGCGGACGGCATCAACGCTCATCGGCACGTCCTCCTCGAAGTACGCGAGCAGTTGGGTGCATAAGGAGTCGACGTCCTCGACGTTATAGCTGGGTGCGTTGCGCCGGCTCGGGCGGCGGAACCGTTCGCCCGGTTCCCGGTGCAGACGTCCGCGGAGGATCGCTGAGAGCCGACCGACTTGCTCAAGCCAGGCGTCTTCGCCCTCGGTTTCGATCAGGGCGTCCCGCTCCCGTTGGGCAAAGACGTCCTCGAGACGGTCCAGTGCAGCGTCGACCTCCTGGGCGGAGTAGCCGCCCTTCTGAGGTTCGAAGGAGGTGCGGCGAACCAGGTGGCTGGTGACCACGCTGTCATCGTCTCCGGTCCCGTTATAGGTCGCACGGGCGCGGGCCAGGAAATGGTCGACTTGCTTGACGTTGTAGCCGAATTCCCCTGACTCGACCCGATTGAAGGGGGTTTGGGTCTTCTGTTGGCTTTCCTGACTCAATGAACTTCCCTCAAGCTTGCACTGCACATGATGAACAATTTCACGGTGGCCGCATCCGGCCTCAACACTACTGACCCCATCCTAAGGCAGCAGCAGCCCGATCGTGCCGTCCGCCCCGGGCAGCAACAACACCGAAATAATGTAGCCAATGGGAATGGAGAAGACGACCGAGTCCAGACGATCCATCACGCCGCCGTGGCCCGGGAGCAGGTTGCTCATGTCCTTGATGCCCAGCTCGCGCTTGACCATCGATTCGGCCAGGTCACCTGCCGTTGCTGCCGCGACGGTAGCCAAGGCCAGGGGGATGCCGATCCACCACGGGCTGTCGAGCAGGAACACGACGCAGAGGATGCCCACGATGATCGCCCCGGCACAGGAACCGGCGAAACCTTCCCAGGACTTCTTCGGGCTGATCTTTGGTGCCATCGGGTGCTTGCCCATCGAGGCGCCGACCAGATACCCGAAGGTATCGTTGGCGACGACCAGGAGCACGACCACGGACACCAGGATCTTGCCTCGCTGCTCCTGCATCAGCAGGATGGCGAAACTGGCGAGGAACGGGACCCAGAGGACCACGAAAGTTGAGGCGACCACGGAACGGAAGGCCCCGGCGGCGCCTTCAACAATCCGCCAGATCAACACCAGCAGGATGCTTCCGGCCACGGCAAAGCCGAGCGCCTCCGCTCCGCCCAGATACGCGGAGAAGGGGAGAACGACGCCGGCCACCGCCAAAGGGGGCAGGGGCACCTCGGTCTTCGCCGCGGCCAGGGCCCTGCTGACTTCCCATGAACCGACGACGGCGAAGACCGCGACGATGCCGACGAACGCCAGCGGGAAGAAAAATAGTCCCACCAGCACGGCCCCGAGCAGGACCACACCAACACCGATCGCCGCCGGCAGGTTCCTCCCGGCTTTGGAGGGCTTGGCGTCGAGTTCGCGCCGTTGGCGTCGTGACATCTGGCCCGGGGTCGCCTGGGGGGCTCCCGGCGCTTCGCCGGGGCGGCCGTCGGCGCCGTCGGGTTGCGTCGGAATGGGCATTAGACGTCCAGCAGCTCGGCTTCCTTGCGTTTGAGCATCTCGTCAATCGCGTCGGTGGCCTTCTTGGTCAGCGCATCCAGGTCCTTCTCGCCCCGGACGCCGTCATCCTCACCGACGTCACCGTCCTTGACCATCTTGTCCATGGACTCCTTGGCCTTGCGGCGGTGGTTGCGCATGGCCACCTTGGCGTCTTCGCCCTTGCCCTTGACGATCTTCACGTATTCCTTCCGGCGTTCCTCCGTCAGTTCGGGCAACGTCACGCGAATGACCTTGCCGTCGTTGGAGGGATTGGCGCCGATTTCGGAGTCGCTCAGAGCCTTCTCGATGGCCCGCAGGGCGGTGGCATCGAAGGGGGTGATCAGGATGGTCCGGGCGTCGGGGACACCAAAGGAGGCCAGCTGCTGCAGTGGCGTGGCGGCTCCGTAATAATCAACCAGCACCTTGGAGTACAGGCCGGGGTTGGCCCGACCGGTCCGGATCGTGGCGAAGTCCTCCCTCGCCGCTTCGAGGGACCGATCCATCTTCTCGTTGGCGTCCTGCAGGGTTTCCTCGATCACTACTCTCTCCTTACGAATCCGGGCCGCTCAGCGGTACCCGGGATGGTTTCCGAGCTCAACATTCATCCTATGCCACCGGGCTAGACGGTGACGCGTGTGCCCCGGGCCTCGCCGCGAATGGCGCGGGTGACGTTACCCTCGCCTTCCATCCCGAAGACCAGCATTTCCAGCCCGTTGTCCTTGCACATGGTCATCGCCGTCTGGTCCATCACCCGGATGTCCTTCAGCAGTGCCTCGTCGTAGGTCAGCGTGCTCAGACGTTCGGCTGTCGGGTCCTTCTTCGGGTCGGCGGTGTAGACCCCGTCAACACCGCTTTTGCCCATGAGTACGACGTCGGCGCGTACTTCCAGCGCCCGCTGGGCGGCGACGGTGTCGGTAGAGAAGTAGGGAAGGCCGGCGCCGGCTCCGAAGATCACCACACGGTTCTTCTCCAGATGACGGATCGCACGGCGCGGGATGTAGGCCTCGGCCACCTGGGCCATGCTGATCGCCGATTGCACCCGGGTTTCCACCCCTGCCTGCTCGAGGAAGTCCTGCAGGGCCAGGCAGTTCATGACGGTACCGAGCATGCCCATGTAGTCCGCGCGGGAACGGTCCATCCCCGACTGGGACAATTCGGCCCCGCGGAAGAAGTTTCCTCCCCCGACCACGATCGCCGTCTCGACTTCACCGACGGTTGCGGCGATCTGCTCGGCAATACCGCGCACGGTGACCGGGTCAACGCCGACCTTGCCACCGCCGAAGACCTCTCCGGAGAGCTTGAGGAGGACCCGGCGCCGGGCCCCTGTTTCATGGGTGGGGTGGGTCTGTTCCATCTGGGTGGTTTCTTCCACGGTGGGCCTCCTCTGGCGGAGCCGGGTCCGCCGTCGTGCAGTGGTTCTGGAAAGGTCTGGGCGTGGCAAGGGGGCGGCCACCGTAGTGGTGGCCGCCCCCTTGATCACTGCCGCTTGGGCGGGCGGAATCCGGCCGCCGTGTAGCTGCTAGGAGCCTACGCGGAAACGAGCGAACCCGGTAGCTTTCACTCCGGCTTCCTCGAGGACCTTGCCGACCAGCTTCTTGGAGTCCTTGGCGAACGGCTGATCCAGCAGCACGATCTCCTTGAAGAACCCGGTGAGGCGGCCTTCGACGATCTTCGACAGCGCGGCTTCCGGCTTGCCTTCGGCCCGTGCGGTCTCATCGGCGATACGACGTTCGTTGGCGACGGTCTCGGCGGAGACGTCCTCGCGGCTCAGGTGCGTCGGGGCCAGTGCAGCGGTGTGCACGGCCACGTCGTGGGCCACGGTATGTGCTTCGTCGCCGTTGCCGTCGACGGCCATGAGCACGCCGACCTGCGCCGGGAGATCCTTGGACGTCTTGTGCAGGTAGGCATCAACCGTGGCGCCTTCGAGGCGTGCCATGCGACGGACGACGACCTTTTCACCCAGGATGGCGCCTTCTTCAACGACGACGTCGGCAAGCTTCTTGCCGTTCACGTCGGCGCCGAGCAGTGCCTCCAGGTCGGCTGCGCCGGTGGAGACGGCGACCTCGAGGACCTGGTTGGCCAGGGCGATGAACTTATCGTTCTTGGCGACGAAGTCGGTCTCGCAGTTGATTTCGATCATGTAGCCGACGTTGCCGTCGACGACCTTGGCGGCCACGAGGCCTTCGGCCGCGGAACGGCCTTCACGCTTGGTGGCGCCCTTGAGGCCCTTGACACGGATGACCTCGATGGCCTTCTCGGCATCACCGTTGGCCTCGTCGAGGGCCTTCTTCACATCCATCATGCCTGCGCCGGTACGCTCACGAAGCGCCTTGATATCAGCGGCGGTGTAGTTCGCCATGTGCAACCCCATTCTCAGTGGTGATCTAGCTTGTTCTTCCGGTGCCATACCGGCGGGGACCAGCCCCGGTTTGAGCGGAGCCGGCGGGCCGTGTGGCCCGCCGGCTCCTCTTAGCCCAAAGGTGTTACTTGGCGTCCTCGGCAGGCTTCTCGGCTGCTGCCTCGGTGGTTGCCTCCGCTGCGGCGGCGGCTTCCTGTGCGGGAGCCTCCGGTTCGGCGTCGGCTGCCGGTGCTGCCTCTTCGGCAGCAACCTTGGCTTCGTCCGTCTTGGCGTTGCCCTCGAGCAGCTCGCGCTCCCACTCGGCCATCGGCTCTGCGGCGGCTTCGGTGTTCCCGCTCTGCTTATTGCTGCGGGCAATCAGGCCCTCGGCCACGGCGTCGGCGACGACGCGGGTCAGCAGGTTCACGGAGCGGATGGCGTCGTCGTTGCCCGGGATCGGGAAATCGACTTCGTCAGGATCGCAGTTGGTGTCGAGAATGGCGACCACCGGGATGTTCAGCTTCTGTGCCTCGTCGACAGCCAGGTGTTCCTTCTTGGTGTCGACAACCCAGAGCAGCGACGGTGCCTTGGTCAGGTTGCGGATGCCACCGAGGTTGGTCTGCAGCTTGGTGAGCTCGCGGCGCATCAGCAGCAGTTCCTTCTTCGTGTACATCGAGCCTGCGACGTCGTCGAAGTCGATTTCCTCGAGCTCCTTCATGCGGGCAACCCGCCGGGAGACCGTGGCGAAGTTGGTCAGCATGCCGCCGAGCCAGCGCTGGTTCACGTAGGGCTGGTTCACGCGGGTGGCCTGCTCGGAGATGGCCTCCTGGGCCTGCTTCTTCGTGCCGACGAACAGCACGGTGCCGCCGTGGGCGACGGTGGCCTTGACGAACTCGTAGGCGCGGTCGATGTAGGACAGCGACTGCTGGAGGTCGATGATGTAGATGCCGTTGCGCTCGGTGAAGATGAAGCGCTTCATCTTCGGGTTCCAGCGACGGGTCTGGTGGCCAAAGTGGACGCCGCTGTCGAGCAGCTGGCGCATGGTTACGACGGGCATGTCGCAACTCCTTCCGGCGGTAGCAGTCCGGTCCCGGCAGGGACCGCGGTAACCACCTGTTGTTTCGGTTATGTGGCATTCCACCGGTCGGTGGTGCCCCTGGTATCGGCCGCCGTTTCCGGCCCCCTCAGCCCACCGGGTTTCCGGACCGTTGGCTGCAGGTTCCACCCGTGGGAAGCCGCCAAGAGACGGCATCAAAAAGTGGAGACGCAATACGCGAAGTCAGTTCCAGTCGTTTCTTGCCTGTAGGCACAGGCCTTCCACTCACAGAACTGCGATTAATAGTGTACTACAGCGGCGGGCACCGAATGGACGACACCGAACCCTCCACAGCAGCCACCGCGCCCTGGTTTCCCACGGCCTCCTGCGCGGGGGATGCGGCAGCCCATCCAGCGCTGCAGGATCGACTCATGCCCCTCCCCCGAGCTTTCCGTTGGCCCGTCGTCGTGGTCCTGTCCATGGCGCTACTGGTCGGGGGTGGATCGGCGAGCCCCGCCGGTCCTGCCGAGGCGCGGGGCGCCGATGCTGCGGCGGGGACCGGCCAGTGGTCTTGGCCGCTCGGTGGCCCGGAGGCACTCATGGATCCCTTCGCCGCCCCTCCAGCACCGTGGGCTGCCGGGCATCGTGGCGTGGACCTGCGGGCCGGGGCAGGCACGGGGGTTGATTCTCCTGCCGACGGAGTCGTTCGGTTTTCCGGGGTGGTCGTCGATCGCCAGGTGCTGACCATCGACCACGGTGGTGGACTGGTCTCCAGTTTTGAGCCGGTCGTGACAGAGCTGACGGTCGGCACCCGGGTCGTCTCCGGCCAGCAGGTCGCCAGCGTGGGCGCCGGCGGGCACTGTGCGGGATTCTGCCTTCACTGGGGCGTCCGCCTCAAGGGTGACTACATCGATCCGCTGTCACTGCTGATGGACCGGCGTCCTTCTATTCTGTTGCCCGTTCCCGAGGGGGCGAGTCGTCGAGGACTCGACCGTAGACCCCGAGCATGAGTTCTGTCTGGCGGCTTTGCAGCAGCTTCCCTGCCTCCGCCGCTTCGAGGGGTTCCCGACTGCCGTGCAACAGGTCGGCGGTCGCCCGACGCAGGGTCCGGGCCAGCCCCTCGACGGTATCGTCGTCGGTGAGCCAGAGCAGCTGCCGCGGCAGGTCGGCGGCAATGCGGTGATCGCTGAGCACGGCCGGGGTTCCCAAGGCTGCCGCCTCATAGACGGTCATGCCCTGGGTTTCGAAGCCCTGCGAGGTCTGGACCAGCGCATCGCTGTGGCGCAGCTCGGAGAGCATCAGGGCATAAGGAACGCGACCGCGGAACGTGATGGTCGAGGCGGTGATATCCGCGGCGATCCGTTCGGCACGTTGGCGTTCGGCCCCATCCCCGAAGATGTGCACATCGGCTCGGATCCCCGAGGCGGCCACCGCGCGCAGGAAGGGAATCAAACGCTTCTCCGCACTGAAACGTCCGATCCAGACCAGCCGTGGGCGCTCCCGTGTGGACTCCAAACGGGGTTCTTCGAGCAGGCGCTGCGCGACGTCGTCGTCCAGCCCGGTGGGAATCACCTCCAGCCGAGAACAGACCCCGTGCTCCTTCAGCAGCTCGGCGAAATGGGTCGACGGAGCGGTCACGGCCCCGGCACGGGAGGCAAAGCCACGCAAATACGTCCACGCGTCGCCAGCCGGCGGCTCACCGGTGTGCAGAACACGTTTTTGCATGAGCCCGAAACCGCGTTGGAACAGTCCGGGTAACGGCATGGTCGCCTTCAGCCCCGCTTGAAGGTGGTTATGCATGGTGTGTACCACGGGGACCCCCAGCCTCTCGGCGGCAGCGTATCCGATGGCTGCACCCCAGAAATCTGCTTGCACATGGTGCAGGTCCACGGGCCCACGGGCCCGCAAACGGGAGACGAGGGTTCTGATGGTGCGCGCGGTGGGCAGGGTCATCCCGTACTCACCCGGTCCCAGTGCCACGCTGGGAAGGGTCAACACGTGGGCGTCGGTATCGGATGCCCGGCCGCGGAGTGCCGGGGCCACGATGGTCACCCGGTGACCTGCCCGCTCCAGATATTTGCGCTGGAGCTGAACCGAGGTCTGCATTCCCCCGAGCGTCTCGGGATGCTGGTCGGTGAACATGACGATATGCAAGGTCCGCTCCATGCTGGCCTCCCCGGTCGACGTGCAAGCTATGGCCCAGGTTCTGCCGGTGGATCCGACCGGCACGCTCTCGCGTACCGGTCGGACGTGTGGGGCGAGTGGGGCTTGAACCCACGACCCAGGGATTATGAGTCCCTTGCTCTAACCAACTGAGCTATCGCCCCTCGGCACAGGCCGCGTTCGGCACCGCGGCCCTTGTCATCCTAATGGAAACCGGTACCGCAGTGGCCACTCAAGCGTCCGGGGCGACCAGGAAATCGTCGGCGCCGGCACCCCGGTAGAGCGCTTCGAAGATATCCATCGTCTTCGTTTCGCTGTGTTGTTCGGCCTTCTTCAAACCGGCGGCACCCATCCGGGCCCGTTCGGAGGCCTCCAGGCCCAGGATGGCGTCCACCTTTTTCGCCAGATCATTCGGGTCCCCAGGGGTGAACAGGTAGCCGTTGACTCCGTTGTCCACCAGATGCGGCAACGCCATCGCATCGGCCAAGACCACCGGCGTGGAGGCGGAGAGTGCTTCGAGGGTCACCAGCGACTGGAGTTCGGCGGTTCCGGGCTGGCAGAACACATCGGCCTGCAGATAGGCGACGCGTAGTTCAGCGTCCTCGATATGGCCGGTGAAATGTACGCGGTCCTGAAGCCCCAATTCGGCCACCCGCCGCTCGAGCGGCCCGCGTTGTTCCCCGCTACCGACAATGGTCAGATGCGGAGCCGGTTCGCTCCGGGTCAGGCTCAACGCTTGGACCAGCACGTCGACGTTCTTCTCCACGGCCAGCCGGCCCACGAACAGGAGCATGGGATGTTGGGCCCGGGGAACCGTTTCGCCGGGGTCGATCTGGTAGTTGGAGGCGTTGATGCCGTTGGACAACGGCAGGACCCGACGCAGCCGCGCGTGGGTCATCATGGCACGCGCAGCCAAGGGCGTGGGCGTCGTGACCACTGCGGCCTTGCCCATGATCTTGCCCATGTCGCGCCAGGAGTTGCGGGCCACAATGCGTTTGAACCACTTCGGGAACGGCAAGAACGGGTCCAGGTTCTCCGGCATGAAGTGGTTGGTCGCGACGGTTCTGATTCCGCGCTTTTCTGCTTCGTTCACGGCCGCCTGCCCGACCATGTAGTGGCACTGCACATGCACGATATCGGGTTTGATCTCATCCAGGATGCGCCCGATATCACGTTTGGCTTCCCACGGCAGACATAAGCGGAGCGTCGATTTGGTGGGCTGGCTGTGCGAACGCAGCCGATGCACGGTCGCTTCGCGACGGTGCTCGACGATTCCTGGGCCGTTCACGTCACGCGCTGCCACGACGTGGACCGTATGCCCTCGCGACTGCATGGCCGTGGCCAACCGGTGGGAGAAGACCGCCGCCCCGTTGATATCCGGCGGGTAGGTATCCGCCGCGATCAGGATGGTCAGGGGTTTGTCACCGCTCACTGGGGGCTGGCTCCTGCTTCTCGGGGATTTTTTCTGGATGCACGTGAGACACCACGTGCTGCGGATACGGTGGCCCGGCCCCTTAGCGGCCTAGCGTCCCGTTCCCGCCTGCCGGCGTCGTGCCTCTTCCTGCCGTTGCAACACATCGGGATGATGCCGCGACAACGCAGTAACACCCACGATAGCAATGAGAGCCGCCCCGACCATGGACATCGCCACGACCGGGTGCACGTCGGCTCTCAGCTCGCCCAGAATGCCGATGCCAATCGCGATGCCGATCATCGGGTCGATCACGGTGAGCCCGGCGATCACCAGCTCTGGGGGTCCGCTGGAATAGGCGTTCTGTACGCAGTAGGTTCCCAACAGTCCGGCGACGGCCACCGCGAGGATGACATACCAGGCAATATTTCCCAGGAACCTTCCGTTGGGGTTCATCAGCCCAATGGCAATGGTGCGCACCAGGACGGCGACGAAACCGAAGAGCACCCCGGCTCCCATGATGTAGACGAAAGCGCTGATCCGCCGCCGGAAACTGAGCAGAACCACGGTGAGGATGCCAACCACCATGGCGAGCAGCAGGACGGTAGCCAGCTCCTGTTGACGACTGATTTCGTGGGTGCTCGCGGTGACGTTGATGGCCAGCAAGACGAAGCCGATACTGCCGCTCATGCACGCAGTAATGGCCAGGACCGTGGGCCGGTTGATGCGGATGCCCTGGTCGCGGGCGTTGACGACGGTGGTGATGACCAGTGCGATGGCTCCGATCGGCTGCACCACGGTCAAGGGTGCACTAGCCAGCGCATAGACGTTCAGGACCATCCCGACGCCCATCAAGGAAAGGCCCAGCATCCAGCGGGGATTGGCCAGCAGACGCAGGATGCCCCGGGAGGACACAGCCAGGCCGCCGCTACTAGCGCGGACGGCGCTGCTCTGGCGCTGCGTGCCGAAGGCCAGGAAGAACGCTGCCGTGACCGCGCAGGAGACGGCTAACCAGACCATGTTCCCCCGGATTTCAGCATGCGTGCCCGGCGTTGGGCCTGCCGGAAATAGAACACTGCAGCGATCAGGTGCAGCACGCAACCGATGGCCAGCAGCACGATGGCCACGGTCTCCAGCACCTCGCCGGGTGCGGTCTCGACCCGACTGAGCAGCAGCAGGGGCATGCTGACCAGCAGGAGGGCGGTGCGGATCTTGCCGAGGTTGCTGACCGGCTGGTTCGGGTTCCCGCGAGCGAGGATCACCGTACTGGTGATCAGCAGGACGTCGGGGATGATGATCGCGTAGGCCAACCATGCCGGGGCGATTCCGTCGACGACGAAGACGACGATGACCACGATCAGGGCGACCCGATCGGCCACCGGGTCAAGCCATTTACCGACCGTCGAGATCTGGTTGAGCAACCGGGCAACATATCCATCGATCCAGTCGGTGGCACCCAGAACGACGAGGACGATGGTGGCCCAGCCATAACGGTCGGACTGGACCATCCACACGAAGACCGGAACCAGCCCGAAGCGCAGAACGGTGATCAGGTTCGGCAGGGTCCAGAACGTGGTGAGCTCGCGATATTCGATGTCATCACGCCCACCGGCGCCGATGATCTTCACGCGTGCTTCCCTTCTCCCCGGAGATCATGGTCCACCGTCGGGCCGATCGATACTGGTTGAACCACTCGAAACGGCCCGCCGACGGGTCCAGCTGGATCAGGACTTACGGAGCTTGCGCACGAAGGCGCCGAGGGCCACCAGCGAGGCGCCCATCAGTGCCAGCGGCTGCCAGCGGTCCTTGAGCAGTTGCGAGGCGTCGCTCGGAGCTTGCTGGTGGGTCCGCTCGTGCAATGCCTGACGTGCCCGCAGCTTGCCGTCCTGCGCATAGGTCTTGGCGGTTTCGGACTTCTCCTTCGCCTGGCGCTTCACATCGAGCTTCGGGGCCAGGTCGTCGCGGACCTCGGCCAGATGCTCACGACGTTCCTGTGAACGCTTGAGCAGCTCGTTATAGGGAACCGGCGCCGGCTTGTCCTCGTCCTTCTTCTTTTTCTTGTCCTTCTTGGCTTCCTCATCCTTGGGCTTCTTCTGGTCCAAGGTGGATGGGTCGAAGGAGCGACCCTGTTTCGCGACGCCGAGGTCGTACTTCACACCGCGGATGGCGTCCTCGGGGATCAACGGCATCTGCTGCTTGATCTTCATGACGCCGATCAAGGCCAGGATTGCTGCGATGATCAGGAAGAAGGCGGCGACCATCAGGGCGGCCAGCCATGGTTTGAAGACCAGCCCCAAAGCCAGGATCCCCGAAGTGATCAGCGCGACGATCATAAAGGTGATGAAGACGAGGCCGACGACAGCTAGCCCGGCTCCAATCCCCGCCTTGATGGCCTTGCTCTTCATCTGGGCAATAGCGAGCTGGATTTCGTCATTCAGCTGTTTGGGCACCAGTCGACCGACAAGCTTCATGAGGCCGGTGAACGACGATGGGCGACGTCCGGACGTGGTTCGTGTCATCCTGATCCTCCTTCGGTGGCGGCCCAGACGGGCCTGTGCACTCAAAAACCTACCATCTTGCCTGCATACGGGAGCTACTCGGGGGTAGACAACACTCAAGTCAGAGGTCATGATCGCGCCTACGAGCGTCTGTGTCCCGCAGTTCGCCGGTCGCTCGAGGACCCGGGATAGGCTGTGGCTATCGGCTTCGCAGCCGACCCGTTTCCCTCCTCTCCAACCTCGAGGACTCCTTGCCCGGAACCCCTGCACCGACCCCTGCCCCCAGCCGACGTTCAAAGGTCCTGCGCATCGTGGTGCTGGGCATGCTCACGGCCCTCGGCCCCTTCACCGTGGACCTCTACCTTCCGGCCATCCCGGCGTTGCGCCTGGACCTGGGCATTACCGAGGCAGCTGCACAATTGACGTTGACCGGGACGGTCTTCGGTTTTGCTGCCGGTCAGTTGGTGGTGGGGCCACTGAGCGACCGACTGGGACGCCGGGGCCCGCTCATTGCGGCAACGATTCTGCATATCGGCGCCTCAACGGGGGCAGCCCTTTCGCAGGATTTCGACATGCTGATGCTGTTCCGGGTCCTCCAGGGCGTGGGCGCCGCCGGCAGTTCGGTGGTCGCGATCGCCATGGTGCGCGATCTATATGACGGTCTGCGGTTGGTGAAGACGATGAGCTACGTGGCCCTGGTCAACGGCATGGCCCCGATTTTTGCCCCGGTGATCGGCTCCCAACTGTTGTTGGTCACCGACTGGCATGGGATCTTCGGGGCGCTGGCAGGCTACGGAATCGTTGCCTCGACAACGGCGATCCTCCTCTTGGGTGAGTCACTTCCCCCCGAACGCCGTCCGGTCGGTGGCCCACACCTGCTCCGCCGCTATTCGCTGGTTCTCAAGGACCGGATCTTCGTGGGTTTGCTGCTGGTCGGCGGGCTGAACTTCTCCGGGCTGTTCTCCTACCTCTCGGCCTCCCCGTTCGTCTTCCAGGACGTGTTCGGGTTGAACGAGCAGGCCTACGGTTTGCTGTTCATGGTGAACTCGCTGGGTGTGGTGGCCGGCGTACAGACCAGCGCCCGGCTGGTCCGCAGGTTCGGGGCCCAATGGATCATCGCCGCTGCCACGATCGCCCAGGTCGTCTTTGCCCTGTGCATCATCGTCGCCGACCAGCTGGGCTTCGGTTTCTGGGGCACGGCCATCCCGCTATGGTTCTATATTTGCGCCACCGGCTTCAATTTCCCCTGCATCCAGGGCCTGGCCTTGCACCGTCATGGCAGCCAGGCGGGCACGGCAGCGGCGCTGCTCGGGGCTGCGACCTTCGGGTTCTCCGGGGCGATCTCCCCCATCGTCGGTCTACTCGGCGTCGGCAGCGCGACGCCGATGGCTGCGGTGATGGCCGTCTGTATCCTGTTGGCCATCGCGACCTTGTGGATCGTGGTCAGGCCCCGCCAAGTACCACTGATGACCTAAACGACGTGACATGAAGAACGTCCGCCCCACCGTGCGGTGGGACGGACGTTCGCAACTAGCTCCCCCAACTGGACTCGAACCAGTAACCTTTCGATTAACAGTCGAACGCTCTGCCAATTGAGCTATGGGGGAAGGAAGCGAGTAAAACTTTAGCAGGACGCCGTCCCGAATTCGAATCGGCTCCGGTCCTGCCCTGCCCTCAACCGCGCTGGACCGGACCGATGGCCAGTCGCCGGTCCGAACGGACCCAGTGCACGTGCTGTTCCTTCTTCTCGCTCCGGGTGGCGAAACGGTAGCTGTAGGTCAACACTCGGACCCGGTCCGGGGCTCTGCCCGCGAAGGGATCTACCCGTAGCAAGGCCAATATTGCGGGGTCGGCCGCCAGGAGTTTGAGCAGCAGGGCATGGAACCAGCGCTGGTGCAGGGACCCCAACGGCAAAAACCACATCATCCAGTCCAAGCGCAAATGGTAGGGCGCGAACTGTCGCGGCCTGCGGGACGGGTCCCCGGGCTTGCCCCGGAACTCGTATTCATGCCAGCCTGTTTCACCGTCGATTTCTCCTTCGATGACCACCTCGACCCGCTGGCGAGTGACACTGCCGAAGGCGCCGTAGGCATTGCCCAGCTGCCACCGGTTGAAACTGGCGTTCATCAGTTGTGAACGTGAAAAGAAGTTCAGCAGCGCAGGGAACCCGGCGACCGCCAGGACCCCGGTGGCCAGCAGGACCAGGACGATCCACGCCGCGGGGCCGGCACCCACCTCAGGGTGGTACGCCACCGCGCCGGCGGGCACCCCGGGGATGATCGAAGCCACTGCTGCGAAGGCCCGGTCATTAACCGCACAGCAGGCCAGCACGATCGTGATCCAGTTCAGCCACGCGAAGTTACCGGTGGCCACCAACCATAATTGGGTGAAGATGATCAGCCCCGCGGCGATGGAGGCCACCGGTTGGGGGATGAACAGCAGAAAGGGAACGGCGAGTTGGGCCACATGGTTTCCCGCCACTTCACAGCGATGCCACCACCACGGGGCCAGATGCGCCCGGCGGCTCAACGGTCCGGGCATGGGCTGGGTCTCATGGTGGTAGTACAGGGCGGTGAGGTTCCGCCAGGCCGGGTCCCCGCGCCATTTGATCATCCCGGCACCGAATTCGAGCCGGAAGACCAGCCAGGCGATCAAGATCAGGATGGTCCGCGGAGGTTCCACCTGATGCGAGCCGAGGAATCCGACGGTGAACCCTGCCTCGAGCAGGAGCATCTCCCAGCCGAACCCGTAGAAGATCCCTCCGATGTTCACCATCGACTGGTAGAGCCCCCAGAGCACCAGGAACGCCAGCAGCGGCAGCCAGGCAGGACCTGCCTGTGGGAGTCCGAGGACAAGGACGCCGGCCACGACCAGGCCCACCCAACAGACGGCGACCAACTTGGCATCCGAGTACCCCCACCGGGTGAACAACGTGGGGCCGCGTGCGCCAGGCCCAGCCAGGAGCCGATCCGCGGGCAGCAGGCCCCGCTCGCCGAGCAGGGCACGGAACTGGTTCAGTGAGGAGGCGAAGGCGATGAGGAAGACGGCAGCGACCCCGCGCTGCAGGATTTCCCGTGCCACCCAGTAGTCGGGTGCCTGCAACCAGTCCATGGCCCCATGGTAGGTCGGCGATCATGCGAACTCGACGACCGGGTCGGCTCAGCTCAGGCGTTAAGCACGTTCGTCCCCGCCACCAGAGGTGACGAGGACGGACGTTTATTCCGCTCCCCCAACTGGACTCGAACCAGTAACCTTTCGATTAACAGTCGAACGCTCTGCCAATTGAGCTATGGGGGAAAGCAACAGAGACGACTATACAAGAGCTTGGCCGAGGTTGCTAAATCGCCCGGTTCGGCCCGCTCCTATTCCTGGCGCAGCGACCGACGGCGCAGCTCGAGTTCCATCAGCTCGCGCTGGATTCGCTGGTAGCCCTCGGGGTCGGCCACGGGATCCATCCGCTGAAGCTGACCGATACGATCGGCCTTCTGGTGGGTGATCTGCAAATCGAATAATCGGTTCATGATGCCCTGGCAATACCGCGTCAGTGACTCCTCCGAGTTCGCCGGCAAGGGGTTCACTGCCAGTTCGGAGACGAAGGAGCGCAACGGGTCCGGCACTTCCTGTCGGATGGATTCCACCCATTGTGATGGGGTGGCCCCCGCGGCTCCTGCGGCACGGACCGCGTCGTGGACGGCGGCATGAACGGGGGCGAGGAAGCGTGCCGTGTAGAACGCCTGCCATTGATCGGCGCTGAGCACGCCAGGCTGCTGCAGGACGACCTCCAGCGATTCACGTTCCATCCGGGTCACCGGGTCGCGCAGGTCGGGGCGTTCGAAGGTCGGCACGGGGGGTTCCTGAGCGGCCCCGGGACCATAGCCCGGGCCCTGCCGGCTGGTGCCGTGTTGCTGTCGCACCTCCCCCGCGGGACCGGTGCGGGGTCCTCGGTCATGAGCGGCTCCGGTTCCTTCGCGGGCACGTTTGGCAGCTGCGCCCACGGCACGGTTGACCTCATCCATGTCCATGCCCAGCCAGCCGGCCAGCTCACGGGAGTAGGCCGGACGCATGGCAGAGTCACGGATGGCGGCGACGATCGGTGCCGAGGCACGCAAGGCCTGCACCCGGCCCTCAACGGTATCGAGGTTGAATTTCTTCAGTCCGGCACGGATGGCGAATTCGAAGAGCGGACGTTTGGAATCGATGAGTTCCTTCACCGCCTCGGGGCCGCGGTGCTGGCGCAGTTCACAGGGATCCGCGCCGCTGGGTTCGACGGCCACATAGGTCTGGGCGATGAACCGCTGATCCTCTTCGAAGGCACGCAGTGCCGCTTTTTGTCCGGCGGCGTCACCATCGAAGGTGAAGACCACTTCGCCTCCCGAGCCGTCGTCGCGCAGGAGGCGGCGGGCAATCTTGATGTGCTCGGCGCCGAATGCCGTACCGCAGGTCGCCACCGCCGTGCCCAGCCCCGAGAGGTGGCAGGCCATGACGTCCGTATAGCCCTCCACAACAATGAGTTGCCGGTTTTTGGTGATCTCCCGTTTGGCTAGATCCACACCATAAAGGACCTGGGATTTCTTATAGAGCTGGGTCTCGGGGGTGTTCAGATATTTTGGCCCCTGGTCGTCTTCGTAGAGTTTTCGGGCCCCGAACCCAATCGTCGCCCCGGTCAGATCTCGGATGGGCCAGATGAGGCGGCCGCGGAACCTGTCGTAGATGCCACGGTTGCCCTCGGAGAACATTCCCGTGAGTTTGAGCTCCTCGTCGTGGAAGCCCCGGCTGCGCAGATGCTTCAGGAGCTGGTCCCACCCCTTGGGCGCATATCCGACGCCGAAATGATCACAGGCGGCCCGATCGAAGGCCCGCTCGGAGAGGTATTGCCTTCCGGTCGCAGCTTCCTCGGAGAGGAGTTGGCCGCGGAAGTATTCCTCCGCGATCTTATGGGCGTCGAGCAGTCGTTGCCGGCGTCCGACGTCCTGACGGCTGGGCCCGGATCCGCCGTCTTCGTAGCGCAGTTCGAAGCCGATGCGGCCTGCCAATTGCTCGACGGTCTCGGAGAACGTCGTATGATCCATTTTTTGGATGAAGGAGATGACGTCGCCGGATTCGCCACAGCCAAAACAGTGGAACGTCCCCACCTGGGGACGGACGTGGAAGGAGGGGCTGCGTTCGTCGTGGAAGGGGCACAACCCCTTGAACGATCCGATACCTGCCGAGCGGAGCGTGACGTACCCGTCAACGACTTCCTTGATGTCCGTGCGTGAGCGGACCTCGTCGATGTCTTCGCGCTTGATCAATCCGGCCATGGCCACCAGTCTAATGCCCGGGGTGGGGGCACCGGCCCAGTGCGGCGGCCTCCGGGGCCCTAGAAGAGCTCGAGGCTGAAGGAATGGCCCTGCACCAAGGTCGCATGCCATTCTTTTGCCGAGGAGTCCGTCAGGCTGGCGACCTGGTCGATGACCGCACGCAGACGGCCGGCATCGTCGGTGGCGCTGGCCCAGTCCTCGGCGAAAAGAGGTTCGAGATACCGGTCTCCGGTGTCCTCCAACAGTCCGACAAGCTCTCCGAGCACCTCCAGCTGGCGCTGGTAGATGGGCTGGCGTTCCTGGCTGGTCATCACGTAGGCGGCGGCGAGCCCCTTCATGGCGGCGATCTCATGATCTGTTTCTTCGGGAATGATCAGCTGGCCGTTGAAACGTGTCAGCCGGGTCGGGCCGTAGACCGCCCGGGTGGCGTCGAAGGCCGATTGGCAGAACCTACCGATGAACTGGCTGGTCATATCCTTCAACGCGGCGGCCCCCTTGCGGGACTGGTCGTAATGCTCGACCCATTCGTTGGTGGCCTCCAGCCGGGCCAAGGCGCCGTCGATGGTCGCGGTATCCACCTGGGGCAAATACCAGCGTTGGGTGCAGTCGATCACCCGGGCCCGCTGGTCGGCATCACGGATCCAGCGCAGCTGGAATCGGCCGGCGACAATCGCATCCTCCACGTCGTGCACCGAATAGGAGATGTCATCGGCCAGATCCATGACCTGGGCCTCCACACATTTCTGCCGTGGTTCGGGGCGGACCGTGGCGCCGCCGTCGTGCCCCGAGCGCAGCCAATCAAAGACGGGCAGATCATCTTCGTAGACACCGAATTTTCCGGTCTGTCGGCCGTTGACGATCGGGGCGTCGGCGCGCCGCCACGGGTATTTGCAGGCGGCGTCGAGCGTGGCACGGGTCAGGTTCAGCCCTGCGGGTTCGCCGTCGTCACGGAACTTCTTGGTTTCCAGCCGGGTGAGCAGTCTGAGGGTCTGCGCATTGCCTTCGAACCCGCCGATACCGGTGGCCAGCTGGTTCAGTGCCTTCTCACCGTTATGCCCGAAGGGTGGGTGCCCCAGATCGTGGGAGAGGCAAGCGGTGTCCACCACGTCGGGGTCACATCCCAGGGTGGCCCCCAGCTCACGGCCGACCTGGGCGACTTCGAGTGAATGCGTGAGCCGGGTGCGCACGAAATCATCGGACATGGGGGCGACGACCTGGGTCTTGGCACCGAGCCGGCGCAGCGCCGAGGAGTGCAGGACACGGGCCCTGTCGCGTTCGAAGCTGGTGCGGTAGGCGAGCTTCTCCGGTTCTTTGACCCAGCGTTCCTCATCGAAGGGCGTGTAGCCGGCCGGGCTGCGGCGGGTCTCCCGCTCAACCACCTGAGACGTCCAGCTCGGCGGCGGAGATCATGGCCCGGTGTTCCTCGTCCATGATCCGGCTATCCAACCAGCCATCGGGCAGGTGGGTGCGTTTCGGGGAGCCGGCGCGGCCGCGGGGGCCTTCGGCACCGACCCCCGGATAGGGCACGTCGGCATCGAGTTCGGCCAGCAATTCGGCCAGCACCTCGAGGGTCGGCACCGCGGCCAGGGAGGCGCGCAGATCTCCACCGACCGCGTACCCCTTGAAATACCAGGCCACGTGTTTGCGGATATCGCGGAGCGCCTTGGCCTCATCCTCGAAATACTCCACGAGCAGTTCGGCGTGACGTTGGAAGCTCGCGGCCACTTCGGCCAGCCCCGGGCGGAAACGGCGGTCGGACCCTTCGAACGCTGCCTGCAGATCCCCGAAGAGCCAGGGCCTGCCCTGGCAGCCACGACCGACGACGATGCCATCGACACCGGTCTGCTCGACCATGGCGATGGCGTCCTCGGCGCTCCAAATATCTCCGTTGCCCAGCACCGGGATATCCGGCAGGGAGTTGCGTAGTTCGGCGATCGCGTCCCAGTCGGCCTTTCCGGAATAGTGTTGGCCCGCGGTGCGCCCGTGCAGGGCCACCGCTGCAACGCCGGCGTCCCGGGCGATCTTCCCGGCTTCGATGAACGTGAGGTGGTCGTCGTCGATGCCCTTGCGCATTTTGATGGTCAGCGGGATCTCCCCGCGGGCCGCTTCACGGGTGGCTGCCTGAATGATGGCGGTGAACAGGTCGGTCTTCCACGGCAGTGCCGCTCCCCCACCCCGGCGGGTGACCTTGGGGACCGGGCAACCGAAGTTCAAATCGATATGGTCGGCGCGGTCCTCCTCGACGATCAGTCGCACCGCAGCCCCGACGGTGGCGGGGTCCACACCGTAGAGCTGTACCGACCGGATGCCTTCGTCGTCGTCGTGGGAGATGATCCGCAACGACTGTTCATTGCGTTCCACCAGGGCGCGGGAGGTCACCATTTCGGAGACATACAGTCCGCCCCCGTACTCCCGGCACAGGCGTCTGAAGGCGGCATTGGTGATGCCTGCCATCGGGGCCAGAACCACGGGGGTGTCCACGGTGAGATGGCCCAGTTGCAGCGGTGGCAGCTTCAGCTGGGGTGGGTTCGGGGTATCGGTGGAAATCACGGTCACGTCCCTATTGTGTCAAGAACGGGCCGATCCTCCGAATGCCGCCGCCGGGCCGACCTCTCTCCCGGCGGCGTGGCCGCCTAGTTGGCGACGATGATCGTCGTGGTCACGACGGTCGCCGACCCTGCGGTGATCAGCTCGTCGGTCAGATCGGCCAACGGGACCATGGCGTCGTCGACTTCGAGTTTGACCGGGTACTGGTGGGCCAGCATGGCCAGCAGCCCACGGACCGCTTCGCGGGCCTCGGAGTCGGAGAGCGAGGGATCCCAGCCCATGAGGACATCTGCCGGGGCGTCGACCCGGTCGGGCTCGTAGCTGATCGCGAAGGAGAGGATCTTGCCGCCGGCCTCCTTGGGCTTATCCCGCAGCACGATGGCGCCCTTGGCTCCGGTGGCGTCGTTGAGCAGCATCGTCTGGGCGCGGCCCAGGGTCATCTGCGCGCGATCCCAGGCGTGGACCGCGTTGTAGAAGTCAGCCACGATCTGGGAGAGCTCCACCGAACCGGTGGCTGCCTCCTCCAGGGTCAGGCCCTCGTCCTCGAAAACCGGCAGCCGCAAAGAGTCGGGTTCCACGACAACTCCGCGGGAGCGTTGGATCTGTTCCTGACCGAGCGAGACGGTGAAGGCGGCTGCGGCCTCGCCTTCGGCGCCTTCTACCGTGTACCTGGACTTCAGGGCGGTGACTCCCGACGGCGCCGGGAATTCGCGCAGCCGCCGCAAGAGTTCGGTGGCCACACCTTGGCGGCGTAGCCCCGGGGCGACCTCGACGAAGAACCACAGCCGGTCGGGGTGCAGGGAGGATTCAAATAAGGTGCCGGCACCCACCGGGACTCCTTCGTCAACGGCGACGAGGGTACGGGCCCACGGGTCATCGCTATCGGCACGGAGCATCGTGCGATCGATATGGGCCTGTGGTGTGGACGGATCTCCGAGGATCTCCAGGAGAGCCAGGTCGTCGCCTTCTTGCCACGGCCGGTAGGTGAGGTTGCTCATGATGCTCCTGATGCGAGTTAGAGGTGATAAAACAGCTGCGGGCCGGCCGCCGTGGGGCGGCCGGCCCGTGAAGGCTCAGGCTCCGAGTAGACGTGAAGCCAGGTAGGACTTCACCTGGTCGAGGGCCACTCGTTCCTGGTTCATGGTGTCGCGTTCACGAATGGTCACCGCATGGTCCTCGAGGGTGTCGAAGTCCACGGTGATGCAGAACGGGGTGCCGATCTCATCCTGCCGACGGTAGCGTCGTCCGATGGCTCCGGCGTCGTCGAAGTCGACATTCCAGTGCTTGCGCAGTTCTGCGGCCAGGTCCTTGGCCTTGGGGGTGAGCTCTTCGTTGCGGCTCAACGGCAGCACGGCCGCCTTCACCGGGGCCAGCCGCGGGTCCAGTTTGAGGACGGTGCGCTTATCGACACCGCCCTTGGAGTTCGGTGCCTCGTCCTCGGTGTAGGCGTCCACCAGGAACGCCATCATCGAACGGGTCAGGCCGAAGGAGGGCTCGATGACATACGGGGTGAACCGTTCGCCGGTGGCCTGGTCGAAGTAGCTCAATTCGGTGCCTGAGCCTTCGGTATGGGCGTTCAGGTCGTAATCGGTGCGGTTGGCCACCCCCATCAGTTCACCCCATTCGGAGCCCTTGAAGCCGAAGCGGTATTCGAAGTCGATGGTTCCTGCGGAGTAGTGGGCGCGTTCTCCGTCGGGGACGTCGTACTGGCGCATGTTTTCCGGGTTGATGCCCAGATCCAAAAACCAGGCCCAGCAGGCGTCGATCCATTCCCGGTACCAGTGCTCGGCGTCTTCGGGAGCGGTGAAGAATTCGATTTCCATCTGCTCGAATTCGCGGGTGCGGAAGATGAAGTTGCCCGGGGTGATCTCGTTGCGGAAGGCCTTGCCGATCTGGCCGATACCGAACGGGGGCTTCTTCCGTGAGGTGGTGAGGACGTTGTTGAAGTTCACGAAGATGCCCTGCGCGGTTTCGGGGCGCAAAAAGGTCAGCCCGGCTTCGTTGTCCACCGGACCGAGGTAGGTCTTCACCAGACCCGAGAAGAGCTGCGGTTCGGTCCAGCCGCCCTTATTGCCGCAATCCGGGCAGGCAATTTCGGACATGCCGTCGACCGGTTCGCGCTTCTTCCGTGCGGTGAACGCCTCGATGAGGTGGTCTTCGCGGTGGCGCCGGTGGCAGCTGGTGCATTCAACCAGCGGGTCCGTGAAGGTTGCTACGTGGCCGGAGGCTTCCCAAACGGCCTTGGGAAGGATGATCGAAGAGTCCAGGCCCACCATGTCCTCGCGGCCGCGGACGAAGGACTGCCACCATTCACGTTTGATGTTCTCTTTGAGCTCGGTACCCAACGGCCCGTAGTCCCAGGCGGAGCGGGAACCGCCGTAGATCTCACCGGCCTGGAAGACGAAGCCGCGTCGTTTCGCGAGCGAAATGACCTGATCGAGCGGTGACTGGGGCGCCATGAATTCAACTCCAATGGTTTACGAGGCCGCTGGTTGCGGTCCGTAGCGGGGTAACAATATCGGCCAAGCCTAACGTGATCGCCGTGTCGACCGGCAATTTCCACTAGCGGCGGGCGCTCGCCGGACGTGGCCAACGTCCAGCCGGAATGCTAGCCAGACCGACGGCGGCCAGGGTCAACAAAGTGCCCAGGACGGTGGCCACGGCAACGATGGTGCCGGGGGCAGGCAGGATCAGGTCGATGGCCAGCGAGCCGATCAGTTGTCCGGCGATCATGCATAATCCGGAGATCAGTACGCCCAACGATTTGACCAGCAGGGCACCGATGGCGATGAATACGCAGCCGAAGACCCCGCCGGTATACAGCCACCATTGGGGAGGGAACACCACCTGGGCTTCGGCACCGATGGAGCTGATACCCCACAGGATGAACAGGGCGGTTCCACCGACGAGGAAGTTGACCAGCGTGGCGGTGATGGGGGTGCCATAGGCGGCGGTCTGGGTCCCATTCATGGCTTGTTGGAATCCCATGAACAGTCCTGCACTGAACGGCAGGAGCACCGGCACCAGCCAGGAGAGCCCCTGGGTCGAGGATTCCAGCCGGGGTGAAACCGCCCACAGTACGGCGATGATCATGAGCACGGCTCCGGCCATCCGCCGGGCGGTGATGAAGCGTTTGCCGCCGGGGCCGAAACCGACCCGGTCGACCATCAGCCCGCTCATGGTCTGCCCGGTCACGATGGCCACGGTGAACAGTGCGACACCGATCAAGGGCACCGCATGGCTCTGCCCGAAGACGATGTACCCGCCGCTGAGCCCTGCCAGTAGGTACCAGCGAGGAAATTCGCGTCCTGCAACGGCCCGGCGCATGGCCGCCAACCCGGCACGTCCCCGCGGCAGCAGGACCGAGGTCAGCAGCATGACCACGGTGCCACCGGCGAAACTGATGGCCGCTGCGGCGTTGGCGTCCCCCATCCGTTCGGCCAGCCCACCGTTGATCCTGCCTTGGATGGGCATCATCAGTCCGCCGATGATGGCCAGGACCAGCCCGGCCCAGATCGGGAGGTGACGGGCGGTGGTCCTCGGAGCGGTCACTGGGTTCATCGCTGGTCATGCTATCCCCGCGGTGGCGGTCGAGCATGCTCGTGACGCAAGATGGACTCATGACAGCAGCTCAGCCCCAGCCCATCAGCATCCGCGACGAGTCCATCCGTTTGGGGCAGCTGCTCAAGCTGGCGAATCTGGCCGAAGACGGTTTCCATGCCAAGGAACTCATCGAGAACGGGATGGTGAAGGTCAACGGCGAGATCGAGACTCGCCGAGGTCGGCAGCTGCGGATCGGCGACGTCGTCGGGCTCGGCGACGAGTCAGTGGTCGTGGACGCCGAATAGCTCAGCGGCCGGCGCTATGCCCTAGGCCAGGAGGTGGTGGCTCAGGAATTCGCTCACATGTTTCATCTCCGGCTCCGAAACACTGTGGGCCATTCCGGCATAGAGCATCTTGGTCAGGTCGGTGTGTTCCCCCGCCCAGTTCAGGGTGAAGTCGATCTTGGCTTCGGTGATCACCGGGTCTGCCTGGCCGCGCCCCCAGAACATCGGCTTTCGTTCCGCCTTCGTGGCCTCGTCGTCGAAGAATTCGTGCCCGTTGGCTTGGATCGCAAATCCGGAAAGCCCGACGACGGCGTCGATTTCCTGCGGGCGGTGGCGCAGGACCGAGGTCGCCACGGCCATTCCCATGGAGAAGCCCAAGAGCGTCACCGAGGAGTGCTCTTCCTTCACCTCGTCCAGCCACGCCCACACCTGTTGTACCGATTCCACGACCCGCTCCAGCGAGTAGTCCAGATCTTCCATCAGCGGGAACCACGTGTAGCCCGGGCCCATGGCGTACGGGGCGCGGACCGAGGCCAGGGTGAATTCCTCCGGCAACATCGGGGCCAGGCCGATCAGGTCCTTCTCGTGGGAGAGATACCCGTGGAAGAGGACCAGCAGAGGTGTCCCCGCTCGTTCGGACTCGGGACGGGACCAGGCAACGACGGGCCGGGGCAAAGTGTCAGTCATGCGGCCATTGAATCATGTGCGACCCTCCGCCAACAGGACGCTGCCCGCTGCCCGGCGCGTCTTCCCGGCACCGTCTCGGGGTGGCGAACTCGGGCGCCCAGTGAAACACTGTACCCGTGAGTAACCTCGATTCTTCCTCCACACCCCAGCTGTCAGTCCCCCCGCTTTCGGCCACCGGCGAGGCGCCCCGGCATCCGTGGCGTCGCATGGTCTCCCTGGGCGATTCCTTTACCGAGGGCATCGGGGATCCGGATCCGCAAAGCCCCGGCGGACACCGGGGCTGGGCCGACCGTATGGCCGAGCAGCTCAGCCGGGAGGTGGAAGACTTCGCCTACGCCAACCTCGCGATCCGTGGGCGGCTTCTCGATCAGATCCATGAAGAACAACTCGAACCCGCCTTGGCTCTGCAACCGGACCTGATCACCATCTGTGCCGGCGGCAACGATGTGCTGCGCCCCGGAGGCGATCCCGATGCTCTGGCGGTGATCATGGACCGGTTCATCGGCGAACTCTCGGCGACCGGGGCCACGCTCCTGCTCTTCAACGGTCCCGATATCGGCGAAACACCGGTCTTGGGGTCGATGCGCGGCCGTGTGGCGATCTATAACGAGAATTTGCGGGCGATCGGCGCCCGCCATGACGCGGTCATCGCCGATATGTGGGCCATGCGCGAGCTTCACGAAGCACGGATGTGGGCTCCCGACCGTTTGCACTTCTCGCCCCTGGGCCACCACACCATCGCGATGATGGCCCTCAACGCCTTGAACGTTGAGCACGAACTCACGGCGTTGGAGCCCAGCCCTTCGGAGCCCAAACCGTGGCGGGTGGCCCGGCGTGAGGATCTGGTCTGGGCGCGCACGCATTTGGCCCCGTGGGTGTTGCGGCGGCTACGGCACCAATCCAGCGGTGACGGAATCACTGCCAAACGGCCGCAGGCCATGCCCTTCTCCACGGGCGGGACCACCCGCGGTGTGGGCGCCGGCGACCCGCGCAACGAAGCGGACTAGCCCTTCGGCCCGGGCCCCTCAGGCGTAGAAACCCGAACGCAGCACATGATTCAACTGTTCGATATCGGTCAGGAAGCCATCGTGGCCGATCGGTGAATGGATGTACTGGACCTGCGGTTTTCCCGGCAGCGCTGCTGCCAGCCGTTCGGACTGGTGGGGACCGTAGAGCCGGTCGCTGTCGACGGCGGCGACCAGGAATTCCACCCCGTCGCTCCGGCGCAAGGCCGCTTCGACTCCGCCCCTCCCCCGTCCGACGTCGTGCCCCACCAACGCTTCGGTGAGCACCATATAGGAGTTGGCGTCGAATCGGGTCACCAGTTTTCCTGCCTGATGGTCCAGATAGCTTTCAACCTGGTAGCGGCCCCGGGCGAAGCCGGGACTGCCGAAGGGGTCCTCGTCGCCCTGGCCTTCGTGCCCGAAACGGATTTCCAGCTCCGGTTCGGAACGGTAGGTGATATGCGCCAACCGACGGGCGATTCCCAGCCCCGTCAGAGGTCCGCTGCCGCTGCCGCGCGGCAGGGTGCCGATGGCGTCGATCGATCCTGCCAAGGACACCGATCCGTAGAAGTCCCCGCCGTTGAAGTCGGGGTCCAGGCGGATGGCCTGGGTCTGGATCTGTCCGAACGCGACCTGTTCGGCCGAGGCCACGGCGGTCGCCGCGATCACGGCGCACCGGGCCACCCGTTCGGGGTATTCCACGGCCCATTCCAGCGCCCGCGCCCCGCCGAGGGAACCGCCCAGGACGGAATGCCAGCGCGTAATGCCCAAGTAGTCGGCCAGCCGGGCCTCGGTACGCACCGAGTCCCGCACCGTGGTGAACGGGAAACGCGAGCCCCAGGCGCGCCCGTCGGGGTCCAGGCTGGAAGGTCCGCTGGAGCCGTAGCAGCCGCCCACCATATTCGGCGCCACGACGAAAAACCTGTCGGTGTCGATCGTCTTGCCGGGCCCGACGAGGCCTTCCCACCAGCCTTCTTCCTGACTATGACCGCGGGAGACATGGGTGTCCCCCGTGAGGGCATGGAGCAGGAGCACCGCGTTGGATGCCTGGGCGTCGAGGGTACCCCAGGTTTCATAGCCGATCGTGACCTCGGGCAGCCAGCCTCCGGTGTCGAACCGGTAGCCGCCGATGGGCAGGCATTTGAGGATCCCGTCGCGGATCAGCGGCGTTCCGGGGGCCCGACGTCGTTCCCTCACGTCACCAACGCCCTGACTCACCGGACTGCCTGGACTTCCGGGACGTCCCCGGCGGCGACATCTGCGGCTGCGGCGGCGGCAGCGAAACCGATCTCAAGGTCCGCGATGATGTCGTCGATATATTCGATGCCCACCGAGAGCCGCACCAGTCCGGAGCTCACCCCTGCTGCCGCGCGTTCGGGCTCGGAGAGCTGGGAGTGGGTGGTGGAGGCCGGGTGGATCACCAGGGAGCGCACATCGCCGATATTCGCGACATTGGAGTGCAATTCCAGTCCGTCGACGAAGGCCCGACCTGCCGGCTCACCACCGGCGATCTCAAAGGCCAGGACCGCTCCGACGCCCCGCGGAGCGTATTTGCGGCCCAGTTCGTACCAGGGGCTGGAGGGCAGACCGGCGAAGGCCACGGAATCGACCTGGCCGTGGGCCTCGAGCCATTCGGCGACTTTTTGCGCGTTCTCCACATGGCGTTCCATGCGCAGGCTCAGGGTTTCCAGACCCTGGGCGATGAGGAACGCGTTGAACGGGGACACCGCAGAACCCAGATCGCGCAGGAGCTGGACGCGCGCCTTGAGGATGAACGCCAGGTTCGCCCCCAGGGCACCGCCGACCCCGAGATCCCGGGCGAAAACCAGCCCGTTGTAGGACTCGTCGGGAGTGTTGAATTCCGGGAAGCGCTCCGGGTCTGCCGCGAAGTCGAAGTTGCCCGAATCCACGATGACCCCGGCGACGGAGGTTCCGTGTCCGCCCAGGTACTTCGTGGCCGAGTGCACCACGATATCGGCACCGAATTCGATGGGACGGACCAGGTACGGAGTAGCCAAGGTGTTGTCCACGATCAGCGGTACCCCCACCTCGTGGGCCACCGCGCTGACGCCCTCGACATCGAGCACGTCCTGGCGTGGGTTGGAAACGACTTCCCCGAAAAAGGCCTTCGTCCCGGGCTTCACGGCGGCCCGCCAGGAGTCCAGGCTGTCAGAGTCCTCCACGAAAGTGACCTCGATGCCCAAACGCTTCAGGGTGTGCTTGAACAGGTTCTGTGTTCCCCCGTAGAGGCTGGGGCTGGCCACGATATGGTCGCCGGCCCCTGCGAGGTTGAGGATCGAGAGCGTGGTCGCCGCCTGGCCTGAGGCCAGTAGCAGCGCTCCGACACCACCTTCGAGGTCGGCGATCCGCGTTTCGACGGCTTCCTGGGTCGGGTTGCCGATGCGGGTGTAGATCGGTTCGAGTTCCTTCAGCGCGAAGCGTGCTGCGGCACTCTCGGCACTGGGGAAGACATACGACGTCGTCTGGTAGATCGGCAGCGCCCGGGCTCCGGTGGTGGGATCCGGAGCCTGACCGGCGTGGACCTGACGAGTTTCAAAAGACCATGATGCAGACATTTCTGTCCCCTTCTACGACTCAGGGGCCCCTGTTCCACGGCGGTACCCGGGAGGGTATGCCGGGAGGTGACCCGCGCTTGTCCGTTCTCCTGGTGGAGGCGAACCTGGTCTTCACCCGGGGCACCCCACCGCGAGTGGAGGGTTGCCGGCCAGCAAACCGGGGTTTCGCGCTGGCACTCATGACCTGCCACCAGTGTTCTAGATCGGGCCTGACCCCGCAACAAATTCGCACCAATATGACCGCAGTGCGCAACATTCGCCGTCGTCCCCCACTTTTTCCTGTGCGCGGCTGGCCCTTTCCGGGCCTCGAGACGGTCGTCACATAAAACGATAAATAGTGACTTAGGCAACCCTAAGTCGAGACGCACCTCACAAAGTGCGATCATGAAGCCATGATGAGGTTGGATCACGTTTCATACGCATGTGGACCAGACGGGTTGGCCGCAACGGCCGCCCGTGTCGGCAAGACTCTGGGGATCGAGTCCGTCAAGGGAGGCATTCATCCCCGCTTCGGGACCAGGAACGTTATTTTCCCGTTGAAGAACACCCAATACCTGGAAGTGGTGGAAGTCCTGGACCACCCGTCCTCGGATAAGGCGCCGTTCGGGCAGGCCGTCCGTGCCCGCTCGGAGATGGGTGGCGGTTGGATGGGCTGGTGCGTCGCCGTTGACGATCTGGCACCGTTCGAGGAGCGTCTGGGCCGGTCATCGGTCCCGGGCAACCGCAAATTCCCTGACGGTCAGGAACTGACGTGGCAGCAAATCGGGATCAAGGGTCTGATCGCCGACCCGCAGGTGCCGTATATGCTGCGCTGGGATACCGGCACCGAGGACCTGCACCCCTCCCGGGCCCTGGAACCCCAGGGCAGCATCTCGGGTATTTCCATTGCCGGCTCGGTGGAACGGGTCAGGGAATGGCTGGGCACCCCCTCGGAGTCGCCGCTCGGCGAAGTCGAGGTCCAGTGGGAGGCCCCCAACGGCACTCCGGGCATCATGTCGGTGACTTTTGAGACCCCTTCGGGGACGATCACCCTCTAAACCGGTGACCGACCACAACACCGAACGACGGCGGCCCGCGAGCCGCCGTCGTTTTCGTGTTGTGGGTGCCGTCTGTGTTCAGTGGCGCGGGGCCGCCGCAAAGGGGCCGTTGACGCTGAACGCATAATCGGCGAAGCGATCGCCGATCAGCTGATGCGTTGCGGCGTCGGGGTGCAGGTTGTCCGGCGGCGGCAGGTCGTTTTCATCCGAGGCCCCATACAGGCCCAGCCCGTCGAGGAAGTACAGATTCCGGTCTTCCTCCCGGTGCTCCATGAGTGAGCGCATCTCGCGGCGGATGACTTCCAAGGTCAGCCGTCCCGCCGATTCATCCCCTGGGGTCCCCGTCGCGGTGAACTTGACCTGGCTCGTCCCCAGGCTCTCCGGGGCGATCGCGCCGGGGCCTGAAGTGCTTTCGTGGATCGGGCAGAAGATCGGGGAGATCAGTACGATCGGCGTGGTGGGATGCCCGTCGCGGATCGTGTCCAGGAATCCGTGGATGGCCGGGACCAACGCCCGCACGCGCATCGCATCGGTGTTCACGATGTTGATGCCGAAGTTCAGGCTGACCAGATCCGCCGGGGTATCGCGGATCACCCGCGCCATGAACGGGTCCACGATACTGCTGCCCCCTAACCCGAGGTTGCGTAGCTCCACGCCTCCGCGCCGGGCTGCCACGGCGGGCCAGATCCCCGCGGGTGCCGCGGCGTTCGAGCCCTGGCTGATGGAGCTGCCGTGGTGGACCCAGAGCGGACGGTCGGGCTCGATGGGCTGCAGCGGGGCGTCGGAGCGCAGGCCGATCAGCTCGAGGGCCTCGTTATGGGGCAACCAGATCTCCACGCGTTTCTGCCCCGCGGGCAGTCCGTGAAGCACGGTGGTGTGGGAGGGGCCGGGGACCTGCTCGACCGCGCCGGTGGCTAGGTCTACTTCCATGGCGTCCCCGCCCTCGAGCGGTTCGATGCTTCAGGGCTGGTCATCGATGAGGACCTGCAGGCAGCCGCGTGGCCGGTCTGCTCCGCGGTAGACCACCCGACTCGGATGTGTTTCCAACGCCATCTGGGTGGCCTCCGTCGTGAAGGTCAGCCGAACCCCCGAGGGCTGGACCTCCATGGACAGCAATTGTGGGTCGGGGTATTGCGTCCGCACCCAGGTCGGCAGGCGATGTGGCGTGAGGCCGCGCGGGGTTTCTTCGAGTTCGGAGATGCCCCGGACGAGGTCTGCGGTGATGTCGGTAGTGATCATGAGTGCTCCTGCTCTGATGTGGTGGGCCAGCTGGCCAAGGCGCGGTCGAGGGCGTCCAGGGCGCGGGACCACGACCTGCGGGTCTGCTCGTCGCGGTGTTCGAAGGAGGAAGCCCGGTCCAGGGCCAAGAACCCGTTGACCGTGGCGCCCATGAAGCGGGTCGCGTGCACCAGTTCGGTCTCCGGCAGGCGGTAGCCGCGAAGCACCGAGAAGGTGAGGTCAACGAGGCGGATGGCCCCCGCGGATCGGGCGGTCTTCGGTGTGGCAGGCCGCGCCAGGACGGCCCATCTGCCGGGGTGCTGCCCGGCGAAGTCGCGCTGGGCTTCGCCCAGACCGACGAGCGCCTCGTAACCGGAGCGCCCAGCAATCCCCGCGGCCACCGCCTCAGCCACCTCGCCGAGGACGAGTTCGTGCAACCCGTCCAGCAGGGCTGCCAGATCCTTGACGTGCGAGTAGAGGCTGGCGGGGCGGACGCCCACCTCCCGGGCCAACGCCGAGACCGTGATGGCCTCGAAGCCATCCCGGTCAGCCAGCTCGGCGGCTGCCTGGACCACTGCTGCGTAATGAAGGGGTGCCCGTTTCATGCACCAAACCTACACCCTGTAGGTGTTTACCTACAACCTGTAGGCGTTGGGGCGGCTAGGTTCCCAGCCCGATCGCCGAGCCGATGAGCGAATACCCCACGAAACCGGCGATATCGAGCAGCGCATGGGCGATGACCAACGGCATGACCCGGCCCGTCCGGGTATAGATCCACCCGAAGACCACCCCCATGATGGCGTTCCCCAGAAACGGGCCGAACCCCTGATACAGGTGGTAGCTTCCGCGGACCACGGCGCTGGTGAGGATGATCGGCCAGATCCCCCCACCGAGTTTCCGCAGCCGGTCGAAGAGGTACCCGATCATGATCGTCTCCTCCAGGATGCCGTGCCGGATGGCCGAGAGCAGAAGCACAGGGATCGTCCACCAATACGGTTCCAACGCTTCGGGGACGATGGCAGTGGTCACCCCCAGGGCCCTGCCCAGCGCGTAGACACCCAGCGTGCCGACCCCCATCAGCACAAAAAGTCCCACCCCCTGCCAGGAGTCCTTCCCCGGACGGCGCAGGTCGAACCCCAGGCGACGGAACCCATTGCTGCCGGCGAGATGGAAGAGGTAGAACACCAAGGCGACCGGCACCAGGGCGAACATGATGTCCATCAGTTGGTACGTCAGGTCAAAGTACTGCCGATTGCTGAGCGAATTATTCAGTGTGGTCGTTTGTGAGCCCAACGGGCCGCGGCTGAGCTTATCGATCAGCGAAACGATGGCGTAGATGGCTGACTGCCCCAGTGAGAGCCCCATGACGATCAGGATTTCCGGCCAGAGGCTCTTGGTACGCATGGGTGAATACTAGGCCAGTGGCGCGGAGCCGACGGCGATGCGATCCACCCGTTCTCCCGCCCGCCAGACGGCGCCGGTCAGCGGCATACCGGGCCGGTAAGCCAGGTGGGCCGAGGACGGCGCGTTGAGCAGCTGCAGATCCGCCCTTTTGCCGACCTCGATGCTGCCCACCTGATCCTGCACCCCCAAGGCCAGTGCTCCGCCCATGGTCGCTGCCCGCAGGGCCTCGGTCAGCGACAAACGCATCTGGAGCACAGCCGTGGAAACGCAGAACGCCATCGAGCTGGTGTAGCTGGTCCCCGGGTTGCAATTGGAGGCCAGGGCGATCTGGACTCCGGCGTCAAGCAGTCGGCGGCCATCGGCCAGGGGCTGCCGGGTCGAGAGGTCACAGGCGGGCAGGCAGGTGGCCACCGTCCCGGCTTCCCCGGTTCCGGTTTCGGCATCCCAGCCGCTCCAGGATCCGGCGAGCGCCGCGACATCTGCGTCGTCGAGGTAGTTCACATGGTCCACACTGGCGGCACCGAATTCCACGGCCAGCCGCACCCCCGGTCCGGGGCCAAGTTGATTGCCGTGGACCCGCAGGCCCAGGCCCGCATCACGGCAGGCGGTGAGGACCCTGCGGGATTGCTCTTCGGTGAAGGCCCCGCGCTCGCAGAACACATCGGCCCATTTCACATAGGGGCGCACGGCGGAGAGCATGTCCCCACAGACCAGATCCGTGTACTCCTCGCCGTCGGCCCCCGGAGGCACCAGATGGGCCCCCAGATAGGTGACCTGGTCGACAATGGTGGAAGCGATACGCGCGTGGCGGGTTTCCTCGGTGACATCCAGGCCATAGCCGGTCTTGGTCTCCAGGTAGGTGGTCCCCCCGGCGTTGGCTTCGGCCACCCGACCCATCAGCAGGCGGGTCAGTTCGTAGTCGGTGGCGGCCCGGGTTGCTTCCATGGTCACGCTGATCCCGCCGGCGGCGTAGTCCTGCCCGGCCATCCTCGCCTCGAATTCGGCGGCCCGGTCACCGGCGAACATCAGGTGGGTATGCGAATCCACCCAGCCCGGTAGCGCTGCCCGCCCTCCGGCGTCGTACACGGTATCCGTTGCCGGCGCCTGCCGGGGATGCCCGATCCAGGCAATACGCCCGCGGTCCAGGACCACGGCGGCACCGGCCAAAACGCGGGCGTCGGGGTCCAGTGTGGTCAGTTCTCCGATATTGGTCACCAAGGTGGCGCTCATGCGAACTCCCGATGCTCGTGGGTGAAGGTCAGGAACAAGGCGGCAGGATCGCCCAGCCGGGCGTGTATCCCGTTCCGGGCGACCTCGACGCCGTTGATGACCACAGCGTGGACGTCGGCGGCGGTGGCCGTCAAGGGCAGTTGGGCGACGCGGCTGCCGGCGGTACGCAGACTGTGGGCGTTTACGAGGATGTGGTCGTCGTTTTCGGGCAGGGACAGGCTGCGCAGTCCCCCGGCCCGCGATGCGGTGGCCAGCTCGGTCGGGGAGAAACGCCCCCGGATGCCGGTCCGCAGGCGTTCGCCGTATTCGAGGGCACGCATCTCCAGATAGGGGTCGACGACGGCGTGTTGGTCGGTGCCCAGGGCGATGGTCGCCCCGGCATCGGCCAGTTCGCGGGCCGGACCGATGCCGTCGGCCAGATCCGCCTCGGTGGTCGGGCACATCACGATCGAGCAGCCGGTTCCGCCCAGCGCGGCGATATCGGCTTCGGTGAGGTGGGTCGCGTGCACCGCCGACAGGTGCGGCCCCAACAACCCCTGCCCGGCCAACAGGCCGGTGGGGCTCATCCCGTGGGCTGCCCAACAACTCTGGTTCTCTGCGGGCTGTTCGGAAAGATGTACATGCAGCGGCTCCCCCGGTGCCAGCGCCGCGGCAAGGACCCGCAGTGCCGGGACCGGCACGGCACGCACCGAATGGATGGCGGCACCCAGGCAGACCAGTCCGGCGCCCTCTGCCTCGGTGGCGGGCTCCTCGGCGGCCAGTGCCTCCCGCAGGGCGGTATGCCGCTCCACCCACCCGGTGGCGTCGCCGTCGGAGAATCGCCGTTGGGTGGGGTTGAGTTCCAGCGGGTTCCCCGCGGCATCGAGTCCGCCGGAGAGGTAGCAGGTGTCCAGCAGGACCAACCGGATTCCTGCGGCTCGGGCTGCCCGGGCGAGGGCCCGTTCCATCTCATGGTCGGGGTAGGGCGCCCCGTCGGGGCCGTGGTGCAGGTAGTGGAATTCGCCGACGGCGGTGAACCCGGTGACCACCATTTCCGCGAACACCGCGGTGGCCAATTGTTCGTAGCCGGCAGGGTCCAGCCGTTCGGCGGCGGCATACATTTGTTCACGCCAGGTCCAGAAGTCCCCTGCCCCGCCGGCCGTCCCCTCGTGGGTGCGTCCACGCAGGATGCGGTGGAAGGCATGGGAATGCGCATTGACCGGCCCCGGGACCCGCACCAGGGTCTCCTCGTTCGCGCTCACAGCAGGTCCTCCAGGGTGTCGGCCAGGGCCGCGGTGCCTGCGCTCGCGTCCTCGTCCTCGACGTACTCCTCGGGCGAATGGCTGATGCCCGAGGGGTTGCGCACGAAGAGCATCCCGGTGGGGACCTCGGCAGCGAGGATCCCGGCGTCGTGCCCGGCGCCGGTGGAGAGCGCCGGCGCTCCGGGGGTGCTGCGTTGCACCGAGTTCTGCAGGGTCCGGGTGAGCGTGGCGTCGAAGTGCACGGTGCCGGAAGAGGATTCCTCGGTCATGGTCACCGAGCAGCCTTCGAAGGCGGCGATCTTCTGGGCCTGGCCATGGATCCGCTCGACCAGGGACCCGGTGATCGCATCGTCGGGGTGGCGCACATCCATCCAGAAGTCGATCCGGGAGGCGATGACGTTGGTCCCGCCGGGGATTGGTTCCAACCGTCCGACGGTGGCGCGGGCATCAGACTGGCCGGCCGCTGTCTTGCGGACGGCCAACACCATCTGGGCGGCGGCGACCATCGGGTCGGCACGGTCGGTCATCAACGTGGTTCCCGCGTGGTTCCCCTGTCCAGAAACGGAGAACCGCCAGCGCCCGTGCCCGAGGATCGAGGAGGCCACGGCCACCGCGGGCCCGCGTCCTGCGGCATCGGTATGGTCCTCGCCGTTGAGCCCCAGGCCCTGCTCGACGTGTAATTCGACGAAGTCGCCGATCCGGGCCAGTGCCTTCTCGTCGCGCCCCATGGCCGCGGGGTCCAACCCCTGGGCCTTCGAGGCGTCGGCGAAGGTGGTGCCCGAAGCGTCGCGTAGGTTCAGTGCCCGCGTCGGTTCGATGGCCCCGGTCAATAACCGGGACCCCAGACAGGCGACCCCGAAGGCGGAACCTTCCTCTTCGGGGAACACGGCGATGGCCATGGCGCGGTTGCGCTGCAGGTCCCCCGCCGCCTCGCGGGCAGCCAGGATGTCATGGGCTGCCAGCGCCGCGGCGACCCCGAGCGGGCCGTCGAAGGCCCCGCCACCGGGGACCGAGTCCAGATGCGAGCCGGTGACCAGGGCACCACGACGTGGTTCGGCGGAGCTGGGGCCGGGCAGGTCCCACCAGGCCCAGATGATGCCGTTGTGATCGCGTTCGACGGCGAGCCCGCGGCGGCTGGCCTCGGTGGTGAACCATTCGCGCAGTTCCAGTTCGGGGGTGGAGTAGACCGGGCGGGTGTAACCACCGCGGCGACGGTCGCGTCCGGTGTCTGCGATGGCTGCCATCAGTGAGTTGACGGTGCTGTTCTGGCTCATGCTATTCCGCCATCGGGATGCGCACGCCGCGTTCGGCAGCGACCTCGGACGCACGGTCGTAGCCGGCGTCGACGTGGCGGATGACACCCATGCCCGGGTCGTTGGTCAGCAATGCTTCGAGTTTGGCGGCGGCCAGTTCGGTGCCGTCGGCGACGGAGACCTGACCGGCGTGGATGGAGCGCCCGATGCCGACACCACCACCGTGGTGGATGGAAACCCACGTGGCGCCCGAGGATGCTGCGGTCAGGGCGTTGAGCAGCGGCCAGTCGGCGATGGCGTCGGAGCCGTCGGCCATGGCTTCGGTTTCGCGGTAGGGGCTGGCCACCGAGCCGGCGTCGAGGTGGTCGCGGCCGATGACGATGGGCGCTGAGACCTTGCCTTCGGCGACGAGGCGGTTGAACAGCAGGCCGGCCTTGGCGCGGTCTCCGTAGCCGAGCCAGCAGATGCGCGCGGGCAGGCCTTCGAATTCGACATGTTCAGCGGCGGCGTCAAGCCAGCGGTGCAGGTGGGCGTTGTCCGGGAAGAGTTCCTTCAACGCCTCGTCGGTGACGCGGATGTCCTCGGGATCCCCGGAGAGGGCAACCCAACGGAACGGGCCCAGCCCCTCGCAGAAGAGCGGGCGGATGTAGGCCGGAACGAAACCGGGGAAGGCGAAGGCCCGGGCGAAGCCACCCTGGCGGGCCTCGTCGCGGATGGAGTTGCCGTAGTCGAAGACCTCGGCGCCGGCGTCCTGGAAGCCGACCATCGCCTCCACCTGGGCTGCCATGGATTCCTGGGCCTTCTTGGTGAAACCGATCGGGTCGGCCTGCGCCTCGGCGTCCCACTGGTCCAGGGTGTGTTCCACCGGCAGGTAGGACAGCGGGTCGTGGGCGGAGGTCTGGTCGGTGACGATATCGACCGTGATGTCCCCTGACTGGTGGCGGCGCAGCAGTTCGGGGAAGACGTCCGCTGCGTTGCCGACGTAGCCCACGGAGAGCGCACGCTTTTCGGCCTTGGCGGTCAGGACCTTGGCCAGCGCGGTGTCGAGATCGGTTTCGACCTCGTCGAGGTAGCGTTTGCCTTCGCGGCGGCGCAGGCGTTCCTCGGAGACATCGACGATCAGGCAAGCGCCGCCATTGAGCGTCACGGCCAGGGGCTGGGCCCCGCCCATGCCTCCGCAGCCGCCGGTGAGCGTCAGCGTTCCGGCCAGTGTGCCGTCCTCGTCACCGGTGAGCTTGCGCGCGATGGCGCCGAAGGTCTCGTAGGTGCCCTGCAGGATGCCCTGGGTACCGATGTAGATCCAGGAACCGGCGGTCATTTGCCCGTACATCATCAGGCCTTCGGCCTCCAGCTTGCGGAACTCGGGCCAGGTGGCCCAGTCCCCGACCAGGTTCGAGTTGGCGATCAACACGCGTGGGGCCCACTTATTGGTGGTGAACACGCCGACGGGCTTTCCTGACTGGACCAACAGGGTCTCGTTGTCCTCCAGGGTCTCCAGGGTGCGGGTGATCGCGTCGTAGGCTTCCCAGGAGCGTGCTGCCCGCCCCGTGCCTCCGTAGACCACCAGGTCCTCGGGCCGTTCGGCGACCTCGGGGTCCAGGTTGTTCATCAGCATGCGCAGCGGCGCCTCGGTCTGCCATGACTTGGCGGTGAGCTGGGTTCCGCGGGAGGCACGGATGCTGCGGGAGGGATCGTGTTGGGTGAATGACTGGCTCATGCCGTCTGCTCCTTGCTGCCGGCGTCTTCGCCGGCTTCGGTATCAAGTTGGTGGGTGGTGAGGACGGTGTGGGCTTCGGCAGCGACTTGGCGGCCGATCTGGGCGATCAGGTCGGCGTCCATCCGGTACGACGGCGCAATCACCGACAGCGCGGCGATGACCCGTGTTTCGTCGCCGCGGCCCACGGTGATGGGGGCGGCGATCGCCGTCACGTCCTTTTCGACGCCGCGGTCCACGACGACGTACCCGGTAGCAGGGGTCTTGCCCTTCAGGACTGCGCCGACAGCACTGCCCTCGAGCGGAACACTGCGTCCGACCCAGGAGGTATGACGCACCGAATGTGTCCCTTCCTCCACGGCGATGTAGATGCTGTGTTGGGCGGCCGTACCGCCCACCGAGGGGACGCTGAGGTAGGCGGACTCCCCCGTGGCGGCCACCAGATGGCGGAGGGATTCCATGGCCAGCGAGACCAGGGATTCGTGGCTCAGCGCCTGCGCGCCGAGTTGGACGATCCGCATTCCCGGCCGGTAACCGGCTTCTGGTTCACGGCGGACGAACCCGCTGGATTCCAACGTGCGCAGCAACCGCAGGGCAGTGGATGCCGAGAGCCCGGTCTGCCGGGCGGCCTCGGCAAGGCTGATATGCCCTGCCTCGCAGACGGAACCGAGCAGGTGCAAGGCCCGCTCCACCGTGCGGGTGGACGGTTCGGCCATATCTCCTCCTATTTCGCTACCCCGAGATGGTTTCGACAGTCGGCTGTCTTGCCACCAGACAAAATTTACGTTTCACTTATTGAAACGTGAATATCACCACTTGGCAAGCCTTCTGGCCGGGAGGCACCCAACGAGAGGAATACCCCATGGCAGAGAACATCAGCCTGAGCCCAGCGCCGCTGGCGCCGCAGGACGTCGTGCAGGTCGCCCGCCATGACGCCCGGGTGGAGATCTCCGAGGAATCGTTATCCGCCATGGCCGCATCACGTCGGGTGATCGACGCACTGGTCACCGATACGCGACCGCATTACGGGGTTTCCACCGGCTTCGGCGCCTTGGCCACCAAGCAGATCCCTGTTGAGTTGCGCGCCCAGTTGCAGCGCTCCTTGATCCGCTCCCATGCCGCCTCCTCCGGCGCCGAGGTCGATCGTGAGGTCGTGCGCGGCCTGATGCTCAATCGCCTGCACACCATGACCACCGGACGCACCGGAGTGCGTCCGGAGGTCGCCAGCGCCTACGCCGCGGTGCTCAATGCCGGAATCACCCCGATCGTCGGAGAATACGGTTCGCTGGGCTGCTCCGGGGATCTGGCTCCGCTGTCCCACTGCGCCTTGGCCGTGATGGGCGAGGGCAAGGTCCGCAATGCCGCCGGCGAGCTCGTCGAAGCCGCCGAGGCACTGGCCGCGGCGGGCATCGAACCGGTCGTCTTGGCCGAAAAGGAAGGCCTGGCGCTGATCAACGGCACCGACGGAATGCTGGGCATGCTGTTGATGGCCGCCGAGGATCTGCACCGCCTGGTCGCCACCGCCGATTTATCCGCAGCGATGAGCATCGAGGGCCTGCTGGGCACCGATGATGTCTTCGCCCCCGATCTACATGCCCTGCGCCCGCATCCGGGGCAGATCGCCTCCGCGGCAAATATGCGTGCCGTGCTCTCGGGGTCAACGCTCATTGCCGAGCAGAAGGAAGGTTCACACGCCTTCACCCGAGTACAGGACGCCTATTCACTGCGTTGCGCACCGCAGGTCCATGGCGCCGTGCGTGCCACCCTGGCCCACGCCGAATCCGTGGCGGAATTGGAGCTGGCCTCGGCCATCGACAACCCGGTGGTCACCACCGACGGCCGGGTGGAGTCCAACGGCAACTTCCATGGGGCCCCGGTCGGCTACGTCCTGGACTTCCTGGCCATCGCCGTGGCCGATCTGGCCTCCATTTCGGAGCGCCGGACCGATAGGTTCCTGGACAAATCCCGCAGCCACGGCCTCAACGCCTTCCTGGCCGATGATCCGGGGGTGGACTCGGGCCACATGATCGCCCAGTACACCCAGGCCGGCATCGTTTCCGAGCTCAAGCGTCTGGCAGTACCGGCGTCGGTGGACTCGATTCCGAGCTCGGCCATGCAGGAAGACCACGTGTCGATGGGTTGGGCTGCCGGTCTGAAGCTGCGCCGCTCGATCGATGGGTTGCAGCGCGTGCTGGCCGTGGAGCTGCTCACCAGCGCCCGCGCCCTGGACATGCGCGATGGCGGACTGGCCACCGGCAAGTCCTCCCCCATCGTCACCGCGGTGCGTCGGGCGATCCGCGAGGTCGTCGACGGTCCGGGGACCGACAGGTACCTGGCCCCCGAGATCGAGGCCGTGCACACGCTGGTCGCCGACGGTACGCTGCTGGCGGCAGCCAACGGTGCAGCCACCTCGGCGCTACAGTAGGCGCCACACCCCTTAACGTCAGGATCCGTGCATGAACATCCCCGCTCCCGCCCACGTCATCCGTTTCGCGTCGCTGACCCCGGAACGCTGGCGCAATGGCGGGGGCACCACGGTGGAAATCGCCCGTTCGGCAGCACCGCCGGAACCTGGCGCGGAGGCCGTGGCGTCCGGCCCCGACTGGCAGTGGCGCATCAGCATCGCCGACGTGGCCCGGGAGGGCGAGTTCTCCGCCTTCCCGGGCTGCGAACGGATTCTGACCGTCATCGACGGTGAGTTCATGCTGCTCACCGTCGACGGCGTCGAGCAGGGACTACAGAAGTACCGGCCGTTCCGTTTTGATGGCGGCGCCCAGACCGGCGCCACCTTGCCTGAGGGGCCGATCAGGGACCTCAATTTGATCACCGGGCCCAGCCACCGGGGCCACGTGGTCATCCTGGAGCTTTCGAAGAAACGCCCGCACCCGGTTTTCGGGGACCAGCATGCGGTCTTCCTCCAGGGCAACGCGGCAGTATCTGCCGGCCCAGAGGCCGAACCCCTGGGGCTCGAACGGCTCGATACCGTGATCGGCAACGACACGGCTCCTCCTGAGATCTCCGGACGAGGCTTCCTCGCCGTCGTTTCCCACGACCTGGCCTAGACCGTTGCGGTCGGTGTGCCGTCCTCGACGAGGGCGACTGCCGCGAGGGCTTCGAGCCCCTGGACGAGGGCCCGCAGATCGGCGACCGCCAGCCGGGCCATCGCCGCCTTGCGATACCGATCGGCGTCGATGATCACCGCTTGGAGCATCTCCCGACCATGGTCGGTGGCCACCAGACGACGTGAGCGGCCATCGCGTTCATCGGGGAACCGTTCCACGACTCCCTGACTGACCAACCGGTCCACGATCCCCGATACCGTCGCCAGCGACACGTGAAGAACTTCGGAAATACGCTGGGACGTGGCATCACCATTGGCGGTGATCACCACCGCCGCGGCCTTGAGCTGCTGAACGGTCAGGGGCAGGGAGAGCAGCGCCTCCAGGGAGGCGTCACGAAGCATTCGATCAGCACTCGACTCCAGTGCCTCGATGCGTTCCATCAACGCTTCGCGCTCGCCCATGCCCCTCATTTCGTCGTCGTCCACAGTAGCCACCCAGTAAATGCTTAGCCACAAGCTATGCTTATTTGGTTACAGCTTATCGGCTGATCTTCCCCGCTGCCTGCCGAAGGATCCCCTCGTGCACCATCTCGCCCGCCTCAGCCTCGCCAACAGGGCTGTCGTCGCGCTCCTGACGCTCATCATTGCCGTGGCCGGTTTCGTTTCGATGGGTTCACTCAAGCAGGAGCTGATCCCGCCGATCAGCATCCCTCAGACGACGATCCTAACCACCGCCGTGGGGTCCAGCCCTGAGTTGATCGACGAGCAGATCAGTCTGCCGCTCTCCCAAGCAGTCAAGGGTGTCAGTGGAGTCGAAACCGTTTCTGCCACCTCGGCTCCGTCGGTGTCCACCATCACGGTGGCCACCGAATACGGTTTGGACCAGGACAAGGTCGAATCGAGTCTGCGTGAGGCCGTCGCCTCCGTCTCCTCGAAGCTCCCCGAGGGTGCCGACCCCGAGATCCTGGCTGGCAGCACCTCAGATATTCCCGTGGTCATGTTGACTGCTTCCTCCGATGCCTCCGCCGAAAGCCTCAGCCATAGCCTGGAAACAGCCGTCCTGCCCGAGATCCAGAGCATTGAAGGGGTCCGTGACGTCCAGCTCAGCGGCGAGACGAAACAGCGGATCACGATCGATCCCGACGCCAAAAAACTGGCTGCCGCCGGTCTTGGACAGCAGGCCATCTCCTCCGCCCTGAAGGCCAATGGAACGACCCTTCCCGCGGGCACCATCATCGAGGACGACCAATCCGTTTCGGTCCAGGCCGGCAACGCCATCGAATCCCTCGACGCCCTCAAGTCACTGCCCCTGCTGCCCCCCAGCCCGGCCGCAGGTGCCGATGGCGCTCCGGGACAGGGCGCCCCCGGTCAGGCGGACCAGGGCCAGGACGCTCCGGGCCAGGACTCGGATGCCGCAGCGGGCCAAGCCCCTGCCGCCCCCGCGGCCCCCGCCAGCGGGCCACTGAAGACCATTGGCGATGTCGCTTCGGTAAAGGTGACCAACGAGAAGCAAACATCCATCACCCGGACCAACGGCGAACCCAGCCTCTCCGTCCAGGTCACCGCGCTGCCAGATGCCGACATCGTGTCCATCTCCCATGCTGTCAATGACAAGCTCGACGGCTTCAAGGATGCCTTGGGCGCAGGTGCAGCCATCACCCCGATCTTTGATCAGGCCCCGTTCATCGAGCAGTCGATCAACCATCTGGCCATCGAGGGCCTGTTGGGATTGGCCTTCGCGGTGATCGTCATCCTCGTCTTCCTGCTCTCCGTGCGTTCGACACTGGTCACAGCGATTTCGATCCCGATCTCGGTCCTGGTCACCTTCATTGGGCTTAACGTGGGCGGCTATTCGCTGAACATGCTCACCCTGGGCGCCTTGACCATTGCCATCGGTCGCGTGGTCGACGACTCGATCGTGGTCATCGAGAACATCAAACGGCATCTGGGCTATGGGGAAGAAAAACGCCAAGCCATCCTGACAGCGGTGAAGGAGGTTGCCGGGGCGATCACCGCATCGACGCTGACCACGATCATGGTCTTCCTCCCTATCGCCTTGGTCGGCGATGTGGTGGGGGAACTGTTCAGGCCCTTCGCCCTCACCGTCGCCATCGCGATGCTCTCCTCGCTGTTCGTGGCACTGACCATCGTCCCGATCCTGGCCTACTGGTTCATGCGCCAACCGCAGCATGACGTCGACCCGGCCGAGGTTCGCGCCGCTTCCGAGGTCAAGGAGCGCAAAAGCCGGCTACAGCGCGGGTACCTCCCGATCCTGCGCGGCACCCAGCGCCACCCGGTCTGGACGCTGGTCGGTGCCGTGATGATCCTGGTCCTGACCGCAGGCATTCTGCCCCTATTGAAGGTCGACTTCCTGGGCAGCACCGGCCAAAACAGCCTGCAGGTCACCCAGCAGTTCAAGACCGGCGCCGATCTGAAGACGATCAGCACCCAGGCCCAGGCCACCGAAGAAGCCCTGATGGATTCCGAGGGTGTCCAAAGCGTCCTGCTGACCGCGGGAGTGGGCGGGGAAGGCCTAGCCGCCATGCTCGGAGGAGGTGCCAGTTCGGCGTCCTACACGGTGAACACCGACCCCGATGGCGACCAGAGCGACATCAGCGCGAATATCCAAAAACGTCTGGCTGATCTGCCCGACGGCAAGGACATCTCAGTTGGTGAGGCAGCTGCCTACGGAAGCAGCACGGTGGACGTCATCGTCAAGGCTCACGACGATAAGTCGGCACTGACCCAGGCCTCGGGCCAGGTGCTCTCCGCCCTCAAGGACACCCCGCACTCCACGGATATCGCCAGCGACCTTGCGACGGACCAGCCCACGATCGAGGTCGTGGTGGACCGCACCAAGGCCGCGCAGGCCGGGCTGACCGAAATGCAGGTCTCAGGGATCGTGGCCTCCGCAGCCAATCCGCAGGCGGTGGACAGCATCAGGATCGACGGCAAGGACCTCTCCGTCTACGTCGACAGCGGCTCTTCGGTCGCCTCGCTGAAGGAACTCAAGAACTCCCCGGTCCCCAGCGCCTCGGGGATGAAGAAGCTCTCGGAACTCGCAGATATCAAACCCACCAGCGTGCCTTCCTCGGTCAGCCGGCAAGGTGGCCAACTCGTCGCCACGGTCTCGCTGACCCCCGATGAGGGCGAACTGGGAGCGGTGACCTCAGCGGTCACTGACTCGTTGGATGGCATCGACCTGCCGCCGGGGGCCTCGGTGGAAATCGGCGGTGTCAGCGCGCAGCAGACGGATTCGTTCAAGCAGCTGGGGTTGGCCATGCTGGTCGCCATTGCGATCGTCTACTTGCTGATGGTGGCCGAGTTCAGGTCCCTGCTGCAACCGCTGATCCTGTTGGTGTCGATTCCGTTTGCCGCGACCGGGGCGATCCTGCTCATGCTCGTCTCCGGCAAACCGCTGGGTGTGGCCTCGATGATCGGTTTGCTGATGCTCATCGGCATTGTGGTCACCAACGCGATCGTGCTCATCGACCTGGTCAATCAATACCGGCGTCAGGGCCAGAGTGTCCAGGACGCCGTCGTCAATGGTGCCCGGCAGCGGCTGCGTCCGATCCTGATGACCGCTCTGGCGACGATCTTCGCCCTCACGCCGATGGCCTTGGGCGTGACCGGTTCCAGCGGGTTCATCTCCCAAGACTTGGCCATCGTGGTCATCGGCGGATTGGTCTCCTCCACGGCCCTGACGTTGGTTCTGGTGCCGGTGCTATACCAACTGGTCGAAGGTCGGCTCGAGAAACGTGAACAGCGCAAGGCCGGGACGTCCAAGCCGCAGGGGGCCCATGCGGCACCGGTGGAGCCTGACCTGCCGTCGAATACTGCCACGCACGGCTAAGCCGGCAACGGTTCCTCGCGGCCGACGGAAGAGATCGATCTTCCATTGGTCTGGTGGCTGCCTCGCGGTAGATTATAGGCATCGACAGACCGGCCGGCCTGCCCTCCATCAGAGGAACCAGCATGGCTGCACAGCAGAGCAATCGGAAACTTCAGGGGCCTTTCGGCTCCGGCCAGGGGGCAGCAGACCCGTGGGCAGATGCCTTGGGCCGGGCCAGTATCCGTTCCGCCCAGACACTGCTGGTCATCCTTTTAGCCGTCGTACTCATCTGGGCGGCAACGCGGGTGCCATTGGTCTTGATTCCTGTTTTGATTGCCTTGATTCTGGCCTCGGCCATCGCACCGCTGGTGCGCTGGCTCATCGGACACCGCTGGCCACCCATCCTGGCGGTGCTGACCTGCCTGGTCACGATCATGGCGGTGATGGGCGGCGTCGTCACGGGGATCGTCACACTGATCCAGCACCAATCCGCTGAACTGACGAGTCGTGCGGTGGACGGCGTCGAACAACTTCACGGGTTTCTCGTCACCGGCCCCTTTGCCCTCAGCAACCAGCAAATCAACGCCGCCGGGGACAAACTCCGGGGGTTCCTCTCCAGCGGGACGTTCAGCACCGAGGCCATCTCTGGGCTGCGGGTTGCCGGGGAAACCGTGGCAGGAGTGGTTCTCGTTGCCGTGATCTTGTTCTTCTTCCTCAAGGACGGAGAGAAAATCCGCGGCTTCCTCATCGGATTCCTTCCGGAAGGCCAACGCGCCAGGGCCTACCTCGCCGCCGAACACAGTGCCGTGGTGCTGGGCGGTTATGTCCGCGGAACGGCGATGATCGCGGCCATCGACGGCCTGATCGTCGGCGTCGCCCTGGTCATCCTCAGGGTGCCATTGGCCCTGCCATTGGGCGTCTTCGTCTTCTTGGGTGGTTTCGTTCCCATTATCGGAGCCACCCTCGCCGGCACATTGGCCTTCCTGGTCGCTCTGGTCTCCAATGGCCCGGTCTCTGCCCTCATTGTCCTGGCCGTTCTGATCGGGGCGAATCAGCTCGAACACCACCTGCTCCAACCCCTGCTCATGGGGCGGGTGCTCCATATCCATGGGCTAGTGATCCTGTTGGCGCTGGCCGCCGGGGCGGTACTGGCCGGCATCGTGGGGGCGCTGCTCGCGGTGCCGCTGACCGCCGTGGGCTGGACCGTGTTGAAGACCTGGTCCCAGCATGCCGCAGAGGCCTCCGACATCGTCGAGGCAGCCACCGGGGATCCCCCGGCCGACGAACACGACACCGATTCAGAAACCACCTGAGAGTGGGTCCTGGCCCCGGCCGGCGCGTCGACCTAGCGGTACATCCCTCCCCGATCGATCTGCCCGCGGATATTGCGCAGGGCAGCCGCCCTTTCCGGAGCGGAGTCGCGCAACTGCCGCGCCCGTCCTCCTGCATCCTCTTGGCGGGCGCCCTCCGGTGGCCGCTGACAGTCCATGGTCGCACCCACGCCCGTTTCGTGGCTCATCCCAATCGGGGGTGTAGGAGTTGGGGTCTGAAGCCGCCGGTCTCGAGCAGGCTTCGGGCGATGTAGTTGGTCAGGTTGCGGAACCCGAGTGCGGAGCCGCGCAGGTGTTCGAGCCGTCCGTTGAGCGCCTCGGTCGGCCCGTTGCTGGTGCCGGGTCGTTCGAAGTAGGCGAGCACGTCAGCGGCTCGCTTCTTCAGGGTCCGGCCCAGGGTGGTGAGCTCGGTGAGCACCTTGGGGACGCCGGCGCTGAGGTCGGTGCTCAGCTTCTCCATGAGCTCGCGGCCACGTTGCCGGTCCTCGTGGCGATAGGCGGCGATCATGCGCTGGTAGACACCCCAGGTCGCCTCGACCTCGACGTGAGCGTCATCAACGAACAGCGCGCGTAGCCTGTCGCTCTGCTTGTCGGTGAGCAGGTCCGCGCCGGTGTGCAGCGTGCGCCGCGACTTGTAGAGCGGGTCGTCCCTGAACCCACGGTGCCCGTGGATCGCGAGTTGGACCCGGCGCCGGCACCTGTCGAGGGCGTCACCGGCCAGGCGCACGACGTGGAAGGGATCCATCACCGTGACCGCGTCCGGGATCTCCTCTGCAGCGGCGGTCTTGAACCCGGTGAAGCCGTCCATCGCGACCACCTCGACCGCGTCACGGAAGGCGTCGTCGCGGTCGGCGAGCCAGGTCTTGAACGCCGCCTTCGACCGGCCCTCGACCATGTCCAGCAGCCTTGCTGGGCCGGCGCCATCGCGGACCGGGGTGAGGTCGATGATCACGGTGACGTACTTGTCGCCACGCCTGGTGTGGCGCCAGACGTGCTCATCGACGCCAATGACCTTCACGCCCTCAAACCGCGTGGGGTCGTTGATCAGCAGCCGCTTGCCTTCAGCCAGGACCGCGTTGTTGGCGGTGTCCCACGCGACCCCGAGTCCCTCGGCGACACGGGCGACGGTGAGGTGTGCGACCACGATCCCTTCCAGCGCCCACCGCAGCCCGGTGCGCGAGAGCTTCGCGCGTGGCTCCGCCGCGGCGCTGGTGTCTTGGCGCCACACGTGTCCGCAGTCGGCACAGCGGTAGCGGCGCACTACAACTTCCAGCACGGTCGGTCGCCAGCCCAGCGGCTCGTGGGCCAACCGCCGGATCACGGTGTCACGAGCAGCGCCTTCGCTGCCGCACCGTCGGCACCACTGATCTGGTTCCACCACGCGGCACGCGAGGACCGCACGATCCGGTTCAAGTCGTTGTCCCGTCACGCTCAGACCGAGGCCGTCGAGTCGAGCGAAGGCGGTCAGGTCAGGGCGGCCGAAGCCGGCCGGCGGGGTAGCGTCGGACACGTCGAGGTCTTTCGGATGGATGGCGTAGGAACCTCCGTCGTCGGGAGACCTCGACGTCTATCTGCAGACCGACGCGCCCGGCCGACCTACACAGTCATCTGAGAAGACCCCTGAAACGTCTTCGACGACGACTGGACCGGCGAGGAGGAGGGCGCGGTGAGCTAAAGGAATGGAGCTTGCTCGGCTTCGACGCCGCCGCAAGCTCCGGTGAAACGGTCGGTACTGGTCGGTCGTCGTCGGTCACCACCGGATGGCGGCGTCCCCCACGCTCGGCGTTTGCGCAGGTCAGCGGCTCGTTCGCCCAGTGGGCGCATCAAGCGATAGACGCAAAGCCGACGTGATTCGGTCGTCGGTTCGATTCCGACAGGCGGCTCCGGCGAACAGCCCCTGACCTGCGGAAACGCAGGGCAGGGGCTGTTCGGTTCTGGTGGTCGCGCGATGCGCTGGCCTCACGGCTCTGCCCGACACCGACGTCGCTCTCCTCTGCGACGGACCCCTCGCAGGCTGAGCGCTCGCGGCCGGCATCCTGTCCGTGTGCCGATAGGCCTCGCACCGCTCGGCAACGCAGCGTGGCGTTGCGTCGCGACCTGGCGACGGCTCGGCGGGGCGCGATCGTCTCGTGCGTTGGCGGACTACGGGAGCTTGGACGCGAGGACGTCGGCCGCCAGGATCTCGGGTGCTGTGCCGAGGAGGTGCTGGTTGGCCATCAGGGCTGCGACGATGGCGCCGTTGGCGTGGGCGTCGCGAGCGGCCTCGTCGGGGAATGCATCGAAGATCCAGAAGGTGTCGGCGTGGGTCCTGACCGCGAACCAGACAATCGTTCCTACTTCTTCGTTGGCGAGCGCGACAGCGCCGGCGAGCAGATCGGAGAGCGCGTCGTGCTGTCCATCGGCCGCGACGATCTTGGCGACGAAGGCATACGGAAGTGATGCGGGTGTTGACATGAGGGGTTCTCCTAGGTGTCGAGGTTTCTTGGTGAAGCGAGTTCAGTGTATGACGAGCAAGGGCATGTGAGAAGTGGCGTATACGGCAGTATTGCTATTGTTTACGTCATGCGTATCGGACTGATCGCGATCGACGGCTGCTTCGGTTCGGCTATCGCGTCGATCATCGACATCGTGCGGGTGGCCGACGGAGCCCGCGGCGATGTCGACCCGCGGATCGACCCGATCGAACTCGCCATCCTCGGACCGAAACGGCGAGTGACCACGACGGCATCGATGACCCTGTCGGTGGACCACCCGCTGTCGGAGTCCGGAGAGTTCGACGTGGTCGTCGTCCCTGCGCTTGGAACCCTTACGGCCGCCGCTACCAACGACGCCCTCCAGAGCCGAGATGCTCGTTCGGTCATCGCCTCGCTCGGGCGCCTCGACGAGGCGACCACCCGGATCGCCGCGGCGTGCACCGGCGTGTTCGCCGTCGCCGAGACCGGACGGATGCATCATCGGCGGGCGACGACCAGCTGGTTCCTGGGGCCGGAGTTCCTGAAGCGCTATCCGACCGTCGCCCTCGATCTCGACACCATGGTCGTGGTCGACGGGAACCTCGTCACCGCCGGCGCCGCCTTCGCCCACATCGACCTCGCGCTCTCACTCGTGCGATCGATCAGCCCCGACCTGGCCCAACATGTCGCCAAGCTCCTCATCATCGACGAGCGTCCGTCGCAGGCGGCCTTCGTCGCCTACGAACATCTCCGGCACGAGGACCCGATCGTCGTCGAGTTCGAACGCTTCGTGCGCGCCCGCCTGGACGAACCGTTCAACGTCGCCTTCGTCGCGCAGTCGCTCGGCACCAGCCGGCGCACCCTCGAACGACGAGTCCGTGCGGCGCTCAACCTCACTCCGCTCGGCTTCGTCCAACGGCTTCGCATCGAACGAGCTCGGCACCTCTCAGCAACCACGGACCTCACCTCCGCCGAGATCGCGCTACGGGTCGGCTACGCGAACGCCGAGACTCTGCGCTCCCTCCTGCGCAGGGAGCGACGCCGTTCCTGACCTATCGCCATGCCTTAGAACCACCTCTCAGCACGTCGCGTCGACGCTCCTGCGTCGCCCCTGGACGCCCCACTCGACACGCCCGCAGCACAGGCCATGCGACGTGCCCCGGCTTCCCAGACGGTCGGGGTTGGGTGGCTATGATGTCGCTGCGTTCTCGTCGAGAGGATCAGCAGACCCGATCATGGTCGATTGGGATGAGACGCGAAGGCGGTCAGGTCAGGGCGGCCGAAGCCGGCCGGCGGGGTAGCGTCGGTCACGTCGAGGTCTTTCGGATGGATGGCGTAGGAACCTCCATCGTCGGGAGACCTCGACGTCTATCTGCGGACCGACGCGCCCGACCGACCTACACCCTCATCTGGGAAGAGCCCGTTTCGTCCCTTACCCACAGCAGGCAAGGGGCCGATCCGCGATGGCGGATCGGCCCCTTTTTTCACCCATGTACTGCTCCGGCTACCGGGCGGCGATGAACGCCTGCACGCAGGCCTCGACGTCCTCGGCTGAGTGGGCTGCCGAAAGCTGGACGCGGATGCGTGCGGCGTCGCGGGGAACCACCGGGAAGCTGAACGCGGTGACGTACACCCCGTGTTCGAGCATCGTGTCGGCCACCGCTGCCGCCTTGGCTGCATCACCGAACATCACCGGGATGATCGCGTGTTCTCCATCGAGCAGTTCGAAGCCCTCTTCGGTCATCCGCCGACGGAACAGCGCCGCGTTTTCGAAGAGGCGGGTACGCAGTTCCCCGGAATCCACGACCAGTTCCAGGGCCTTCAGCGTCGCGGCGACGATGGCCGGTGCCAAGGAATTGGAGAACAGGTATGGCCTGGCCTTCTGTCGCAGCATCGCCACGATTTCCGAGCGACCCGAAACGTAGCCACCGGAGGCACCGCCCAGCGCCTTGCCGAAGGTTCCGGTATAAATATCGACCCGCTCGGACACTCCTGCATGTTCCGGGGTTCCGGCTCCGGTGGCACCCATGAAGCCGACGGCATGGGAATCATCCACCATCACCAGGGCACCGAATTCGTCGGCGAGGTCGCAGATCTCGTTCAGCGGGGCCAGGAAGCCGTCCATGGAGAAGACGCCGTCGGTGACGATGACCGAACGGCGGGGGCCGGCACCATCGTTCATGGCCGCCGCTTCGATGAGCTGGGCACGCAGGTCGCCCATATCCTGGTTGGCGTAGCGGAAGCGTTTGGCCTTGGACAAACGGATCCCGTCGATGATCGAGGCGTGGTTCAGCGCATCGGAGATCACCGCATCTTCGGGGCCGAAGAGGGATTCGAACACTCCCCCGTTGGCGTCGAAGCAGCTGGAGAACAAGATGGTGTCCTCGGTGCCGATGAAGGCAGAAACCTTGCGTTCGAGCTCGAGGTGCAGGTCCTGGGTGCCGCAGATGAAACGCACGGAGGCCATGCCGAGGCCGCGTTCATCCAGGGCGGTCTTGGCGGCCTCGATGAGCCGCGGGTCATCGGCCAGGCCGAGGTAGTTATTGGCGCAGAAGTTCAGGACGGCGCGGGCCGGCTGGCCGAGGGCGCCGGCGGCGATGTGGCTGGACTGGGCGGAGTCGATCCGGCGCTCATGTTTGAACGTTCCGGCATCACTGATTTCCGCCAGTTCCGCAGTGAGCTGGTCCTTCAGGGTGGAGTACATGGTTCTTCCTTTCGGAACGGACGATTAGTTGAACACGGTCCAGTCGAGAATGACTTTTCCGCCTTGGCCGGCGCGTGCGGCTTCGAAGCCGGCTTCCCATTCGGTGGCCGGGAGCCGGTCGGTGACGATGGAGGAGATCCGCTCGCGCAGTTGGGCGTTGGAACCAAGCATGGCGGACATGGCGTACCAGGTCTCGTACATTTCTCGGCCGTAGATGCCCTTGAGGGTGAGCATATGGGTGACGACCTTGCCCCAGTTGATGTCGATGCTGCTGCTGGGCAGGCCGAGCATGGCAATCTTGCCGCCATGGTTCATGTTGTCGATCATCTCCGGCAGCGCGGTGGCGTGACCCGACATTTCCAGGCCGATATCAAACCCTTCAACCATGCCCATTTCCTGCTGTGCCTCGCGGATCCGGTTGGCTGAGACGTCCACGGCCAGGTCGATGCCCATGCTCCGGGCGAGGTCGAGCCGGGCGGCAGAGACGTCGGTGATGACGATCTTGCGGGCCCCGGCATGGCGGACGACTTCGGCGGCCATGAGCCCAATCGGCCCGGCTCCGGTGATCAGCACGTCTTCACCCACCAGCGGATAGGCCAACGCCGTGTGGACGGCGTTGCCGAAGGGATCGAAGATGGCTCCGAGTTCGGGGGTGATGGATTCATCGCGGTGGACCCAGGCGTTGGTTTCGGGGATCACCACGTATTCGGCGAAGGCCCCGTCGCGCTGGACGCCGACGGAGACGGTGTTGATGCACATCTGCCGCCGACCGGCGCGGCAATTGCGGCACATCCCGCAGACCACATGCCCCTCGCCGGAGACCTTATCGCCCAGCTGGACGTGGGTCGCCAGTTCCCCGACCTCTACGACCTCGCCGTAGAACTCGTGGCCCGGGATCAGCGGGGCCTCGATCATGGAACGTGCTGCTTCGTCATAGGCCAAGATATGCAGGTCGGTGCCGCAGATACCAGCGGTCTCCACACGGATTTTAACCTCATGCGGGCCGGTGACGGGTTCGGGGCGATCAACAAGCTCCAGGCCCTCGTGCGGACCGGATTTATACAGTGCCTTCATGGGATCCTTACTGGCTACGTACGTGGTGCGGCAACCAAATACCGCCTCTGTCCCCAGTCTGACACCGGGATGACGACTTCAACGGTTAAGAATATGTGCCATTATCTGAAGTGACGATTTAGGATGAGCTAATGGAAGTTCATCAGTTGCAGATTCTCCGCGAGCTCGGCGATCTCGGCAGTGTCCGTGCCGTTGCGGCGTCGATGTTCGTGACCCCCTCAGCGGTGTCCCAACAATTGACCCTGCTTCAACGGGGCGTCGACGTCCCACTCACCCGCAAGGAAGGCAGGACCTTGGTCCTCACGGAGGCCGGTAGGATTCTGGCCAACGCCGGGGCCGCCGTCATCTCTTCGATGGCTGATGCCCGGGCAGCCATCGGGAACTACCAGAACGACGCCGCTGCATCGGTCACGCTCGCCGGCTTCCACTCGGTTGGGCAGTCCCTCTTCGCTCCGTTGTTGGCCCGGTTGAAGGCGGCGCAGGGACCCCAATTGCTGTTCTCCGACGAGGACGTCGCCCAAGACGACTTCCCGGCGCTGACTTCCCGCTATGATCTGGTCCTGGCCCACCGGATGGACCACACCCCGCCCTGGCCCGAACGACAGGTTTCCGTGGTGCCTCTGGCCCATGAGCCGCTGGATATCGCCGTGCCCATCGGCCACCGGCTGGCAGGGCATCTGGCAGTGACCCCCTCCGACCTGCTCGGTGAACGGTGGGCGGTCAGCCGCGAGGGGTACTCCCCCGCAGACATCCTGGGAGCCATCGCCGCCGTCTCCGGCGGTGCCCCCGAAATCGTCCACCGGATCAACGACTACGCCACCGTCGCCGAATTGGTCGGTACCGGAAATGTCCTGGGGGTCATTCCCCGCTACACGGCTGGCGCCTCGGTGGGTGACGGGGTGGTGTTGCTGCCCTTGGAGGGGATCGCCAACCGGCGGCGCATCGATCTTTTGGCCCGCCCCGAGTCGCTGCGAAGGCTCTCGGTGATGCGGGTTGCCGACGCCCTGCGCCAGACCATGGCCGAACGCGCCGCAGCGACGCAGGATCATTAATCGTCGAAGGGACCCTCATCCGGCCCCGGTTCATATTTCCGAGGATGGCGGCTGCTTGCTCGGGAGCTGCTGCCTGGCCTACGCAAATGCTCCGGACCCCAAGGTCACGGCCTTCTGGCCATGGTACGTTCGCCCTGACATCGAGACCCTGGTATCTGTCTCAAATCCATGCTGCGCAGCTTTGGCATTCCCAGCTGATTCGGAGGAGCCGCCGTGAACCATAAAATCATCTGGTTGTTCCCGGGAGCTATCCTCACATTCGCCTTGGCAGCAGCGGTCCTCATCTTGACGATTCCCGCGCTATTCGGTGCGCACGAGCCGTACCAGGCGTGGCTCACATCCTCACTGGCCGTCCTCACCACGCTTCTGGGAACAGCCGTCATTCTCCTGCGCCCTCCTCGCCGGAAGTGACGCAGCCTGCAGAACCGGCAATGGCCCTCACACCGGCGGGTGTGAGGGCCATCGCCCCATGTCGGATGGTCACGACTTCAAGAGCCCAAGGTCAGCTCGAGGTGTCAGTGCCCGGTTTCCTCGGCGGCGGCCTTCTCGGCGGCTTTCTCCGCGTCCTTGGCTTCGCGCAGCGCCTGGGCTTCGGATTCCTCTTCCGCCTTTTCCTGGTGGATGACCTCGGCCAGGAGTTTTTCCATCTCCTTGGCCACGCCGCCGGCCGACGCCGGGTTTTGGCCGGTGACCAGGCGGTCGTCCACCACGACCTTCTCTTCGAAGACGTCGGCCTGAACGTGGGTTGCCCCTTGTTCTTCGAGCCGGTCGGCGAGGAAGAACGGGATGACCTTGTCCTTGCCGGCGGCGACTTCCTCGTCATTGGTGAAGGCCGCCACCTTGCGCCCCGAGACCAGGCGGAAGCCGTCGGCCAATTCAACGTTCACCAGGCCGGCCGGTCCGTGGCAGACGGCACCGACGACGCCGCCGGCATCGTAGACACCGGCCACCAGCTTCTGCAGGCCTTCACTGTCGGGGAAGTCCCACATGGTGCCGTGGCCGCCCACGAGGTAGACGCCGTCGTACTGTTCAGGATCGACCACCGCGACCCGTGCCGTGTTGTACAAGCCAGCACGGGTGGTCTCACTTTCGGTGAAGGCCACTTGGATGGGGTCCTCCCGATCGACCACGTCCTGCGGGGGCTGCCCGCCCTGGATGGACGCGAAGTCCACGATGTGACCGGAATCGGCGAACACCTTCCAGGGATGCGCGGCCTCGGCGACGTTGTATCCGGTTTTCTCACCGGTATCGCCGAGTTCGGAAACGCTAGTCAGGACCATGAGGATCTTCTTCATGTCGTGCTCCTTTCGTCCGGTTTCCCAGCCTAGAACAGATGCGGCCTCCTTCACAGGGGGTATTTATTCGCCGGCAACCCGCTCCTGGTCGGCAGCGAAATAGCTCAACACTTCGGCATCCAGCGGCGGAACCTGCCGTGCTCCCCCGTCTCCACGTAAGGATTCGGTGGCCAGGACTCCAGCAGCCACGGCAGCCCGGGCGGCCACCGGGGAGGTTTCCGTCGGGCCGCCCTGGCTAGCGAAACGCAGGAACTCCCCGATCAGCAACGGGTCCGCTCCGCCATGCCCGCCATCGGCGTCGGCGATGACCACCTCATGGTCGGCCTCGACATGGCCGCCCTGGGTCCTGCTGGTCCACACCTTGATCCGGTCTCCCGCGTGATCCCCGACGTTCTCCAAGCGTCCGTTCGTGCCGATCACTGTGTAGTTGCGCCAATAGTCGGGTGTGAAATGACACTGTTGGTAGGACGCCAGCACGCCGTTGCCCAGCACCATGTTCATCATCGAGATATCTTCCACATCGATGACCGGGTTCAGATCCTGCTGTTCGGACGGCGGCCAGTTCTCCAACGAGAACCAGTCCCCCATCCGCCGATCGGAATTATCCCTTCGTGAGGCGACGTCGCCATACACGGCCAGGGTGCCGACCGCGGAAACCTGCTGAGTATAGGCATCGGCCAGCCAATGGATGACATCGATGTCGTGTGCTCCCTTTTGCAGCAGCAGGCCGGTGGTGTTGGCCCGTTCGGCATGCCAGTCCTTGAAGTAGTAGTCGCCGCCGTTGCCGACGAAGTGCCGGCACCAGACGGCCTTGACCTCTCCTATGGTTCCCGCCTGGATGATCTCCCGCATCTGGCGAATCACCGGCATATGGCGCATGTTGTGTCCGACATACAGTTTGGTCCCGGTCCGGAAAGCCGTTTCCAGGAGGGCATCCACAGCTTCGAGCGTGACGTCCAACGGCTTCTCACAAAAGGTGGGGATCCCTGCTTCGAGAGTGCGTGTAGCCACCGCTGCATGTTGATGATCCGGGGTGAGGACCAGAACCGCGTCCAGCCCCGCATTCAATAAGAGATCGAGGTCGGCGGTCACGGTGGCTTCGGGCAGCTTGGCAGCCGCATCGGCGCGGCCCCGTTCGCTGGTATCGCACACCATGGTGACCACCGAACCCTCACCAGGGCGGTGGGCATGCCGGAAAAGTCCTGAGCGCAGGCCGAAACCGACGACCCCTACTTTGAGATCCACGAATCTAACTCCTTAACTATTGATAAAAATGTCACCGCGGGCGCTGCCGGAGGCCTTCACCGTTCCGACACCGTTTCTGCGAAATGGCATCGTGCCGCATGTGTACCGGCAATTTCGACGGGCTCTGGTTCCTTCGTGACGCATATCTCCTGGGCCAGTGGACACCGCGTATGGAACCGGCACCCCGACGGCGGGTCGATCGGCGACGGCGGATCCCCCTGCAACACGATGCGTTCGCGGTCCGTCCCGTCATTTTTGCGGAGTTCGGGTGCCGCGGAGAGGAGCGCCTGGGTATATGGGTGGCCCGTGTGGTCATATACGTCGTCGTAGTTGCCCAGTTCGACGACCTTGCCCAGATACATGGTCGCGACTCGGTCGGAGATATGCCTGACGATTTGCAGGTCATGGGCGATGAAAAGGTAGCTCAGGCCCAACTCGTGTTGCAATGTATCGAGCAGATTCACGATCTGGGCACGGACTGAGACGTCTAGCGCCGAGACCGGTTCATCGCAGATGAGCATCTGGGGGTTCAGCGCGATCCCACGGGCAATGCCGATGCGTTGTTGCTGTCCGCCGGAGAAATTATGTGGATACCGGTCCGCATGATCGGGGTTCAAACCGACCAGTTCCAAGAGTTCACGGATCTTGCTCCGCCGTCCGGCGCGGGGCGCAATTTCGGAATGGATGGCGAACGGCTCGCCGACCAGCTCTTCAACGGTCATGCGCGGGTTGAGCGAGGAATACGGGTCCTGGAAGATCAGTTGGATGTTCCGGCGCATATCTCGCTTTTCCGCACCCTTGAGCTCATTGATGTCCTGCCCCCGGAAAAGCACCCGCCCTTCGGTGGGCTTTTCCAGACCAGACATGACCCGGGCCAGCGTTGATTTTCCACAGCCCGATTCCCCGATGACGCCCAGGGTTTCTCCCGGACGCACCGCCAGGTCCACCCCGTCCAGGGCCTTGACGATTTTGCGGGGTCCGATGGGCAGGTGTCGGTGTACCGGATAGTACTGTTTGATCCCCTGCAGTTCCATCAGCGGTGCGGTGCCGGCCTCGGGGGTACCGTTCTGGATCGTTGCTTCAGGCAGTGACATGGGCCAAGACCTCCTCGGTATGGAAACAAGCGCTCTGGCGCCCGGCGCCCACCGATTCCAACGGCGGTATTTCTTCCAGGCATTCGTCCGTGGCGAAGGAACACCGGCTGGCGAAGGAGCAGCCATCGGGCAAGCGCAACAAATCCGGTGGTGTGCCGGGGATGGCTGGCAGCCGTTGACCCTTCAGTTCCTCTCCGGCAACCGATGCGCGTAGCCCGCTGGTGTACGGGTGGCCCGGGTGGCTCAGCACCTCATCGGTGGCACCATGTTCGACGATCCGTCCCGCATACATCACAGCCACTTGATCGGTGACTTCCTTGACCACCGAGATGTCATGGGTGATCAGGATCAACCCCATGTTTCGTTCCACCTGTTGTTCCTTGAGTAGTTCGAGGATTTGTGCCTGAACGGTGACGTCCAGTGCCGTCGTGGGCTCATCGGCGATCAGCAGCACGGGATCCAGTGCCAGCGCCATGGCGATGACGATGCGCTGACGCATACCTCCGGAGAACTGGTGGGGATAGTCATTCACCCGCGAGGCAGCGGCCGGGATTCGTACCCGGTCCATCATGTCAATCGCGGCCGACTTGGCATCCTTGCGGGAATATCCGCGGTGTACCCGATACAACTCACCGATCTGGCGTCCGACCGGGTGGACAGGGTTCAGCGCGGTCAAGGCATCCTGGAAGACCATCGACACCCGGGATCCGACCAATTGACGGTGCCGTCTGGCACTGACCGTCAGCAGGTCCTCACCCTCAAGCAGGATCTCTCCGCGGGGGACCCGGGCCGGTGGCATGTCCAGAATGCCCATCACCGCACGGGCCGTGACAGATTTTCCGGATCCTGACTCGCCCAGAATGCCCAGCGCCTCACCGCGTTGGACGGTGAAGTTCATGCCACTGACGGCGGTGGCAATGCCCTTGGACGTATCGAATTCGACGTCGAGGTCCCTGACGCGCAGGAGCGCGTCGTCCTCCGAAACGCCGGGTTCTTGCCTCTGTTGCGTTCTCACTTACTTGCCTTTCGGATCGAATTCATCGCGCAGCGCTTCCCCGAAGAGCACGAAACCAAGCACCGTGACTGTCAGGAACAGCGCCGGGAAGACCAACAGGTGCGGTGCCGCAGAAATGTAGTCGCGTGCGGCAGCCAGTTGCAGTCCCCAGGAGACGGAGGGCGGGGTGAGGCCGATGCCGATGAAGGTCAGCCCCGCTTCGGCCGAAATGACCCCACCGACGCCCAGCGTCTGCAGGACCAACAGCGGGGTCAGCGAGTTCGGGATGATGTGGGACTTGATGATCCGGGTCTTGCTGGCGCCCAACAGCATTGATGCCTGAACGTATTCACGGTTGCGTACCTCCATCACGGAAGAACGCATGAACCGGACGCCACCTGGCCAGTTGAACAGTGCCAGCGCGAAGATCACCGTCCAGACGGTACGTTCGCTGAACAGTTGCAGCACCACGATGGCAGCCAGGATGAAGGGAAGGCCAAAGGCCATATCGCAGGCCCGCGAGATGATGACATCGACCCAACCTCCGAAATAGCCGGCCAAGGCTCCGAGGATGGCAGCAACGACGAAGGAAATCGCGGTGACCACGATGCCCACCAGAATCGAGGCACGGGCACCATAGATCACATTCGTGTAGTAGTCGCATCCTTGGATGTCGACGCCGAAAATGTGTTCGGCACTGGGCGCTTGGTTCGTCTCCATCACGTTGCAGTTCGCGTTGGGGTCGCTGCCGAGTCCGGCGAAGAGCTGCGGGAAGGCGGCCATGAGCAGCATCAGCACCACGATCGTTCCGGAAATCAGGAAGCGCGGTCTCAGCCATAATGGCCCGTGGTTCGTCTTCTTGCGTTGGCGTGGCGGAAAGGTCTCGGGTTCGCCGGCGGCAACGGCGGAAGCGGTCGGCTCGGTGGTCTGGCTCATACTCGTACCCTCGGATCAATGACGCCGTAGAGCAGATCCACGAGCAGGTTGAAGAGGAGATACACCAACACGAGCATCGTGGCGATGCCCACGACGATGGTCCCCTCCTTGTTGTTGATGGAGGTCACCATGAGCCCACCGATGCCAGGAATGTTGAAGATGGCCTCGATGATCACTGCGCCGCCGAGCATCCCGGCCAGGCTCAGTCCAAGATAGGTGACGACGGGAATCATGGCGTTGCGCAGGGCATGGCCCCAGATGACCCGTCGTGGGGAAAGGCCCTTGGCCCGTGCGGTGCGCATGTACTCCGACCGAAGCACCCCCACCAGCGAGGTGCGGGTCAGTCGTGCCAAGCCGGCAGCGGCTTCGAAGGCCATCACCAATGCTGGCAAGATGAAGGCCATGGGCCACCCGGCGCGGATTCCTGCCGGATCGACCCAGCCCAATTGGACACCGAATACCGTCTGGGCGCCCAAGGCGATCACGAATCCGGGAACGCCGAGGAAGACGACGGTGAAGATCAGGGCGAAGTGGTCCCCGGCACGGCCGTGCCGCAGCCCGCCGTATACGCCGATGACCAGACCGATGACCAGCTTCAGAACCCAGGCCGTCAGGGCCAGGGCGAAAGTCGTGGGCAGACGCTCCAAGATCAGACCCAAAACCGGGCGGCCGAAGAAATCAATACCGAAGTTCCCATGCAACAGGCCCCACATGTAGTTTCCGTATTGCACCAGGAACGGGTCATCCAGGTGATAGGCCTGACGAATCTGGGCCACCGTTGATTCGGGCAGGGGGCGGGCGCCGGTCAACGCCGCGATGGGGTCTCCGGGCATGAGGAAGGTCAAGGCGTAGATCAGGAAGGTGGCGCCGATGACCACCGGAATCATCTGCCCTATGCGGCGTATGGTGTAGCCGAGCATGCGGATGGTCCTTTCGCGGTGTGATGGGAGTGCTGGGACGGGGTCCGATGCACCGGTGTCTATTGCTCACCGGCGCATCGGAACCGTGGATGATTCACTACCTAGCAGCCGTACCCCGCGCGGTAGAACTGCAGATCCCCCTGGACTTCCTTCATATCGGCGCATTCGGTGTGCAAGCCGAAGTCGGTGGGAATGAACAGCGGGATGGCCGGCATGTCCTTGACGATCAGTGACTCGGCCTCTGCGTACGTCTTAGCTGCCGTGGCTTCGTTCTGCGACGCCCGTGCGGATCTGACCAGCTTGTCCACTGCCTTATTGGAGTATCCCGTGGTCTCGTTGCCGTCGCCGCCCGTTTCGTACTGGCTGAGGTACTGGTCAGGGCTCTTATAGGACCAGCCCCAGAGCCCGAAAACGGCTCCGTCGAGTTCCTGGTTGTTCCGACGCGACTGCAGCTCGGTCCCCAAAACCGGCTTGAGCTGGACCTTGATGCCCAGATTTTCCTTGATCTGTTTGGCGATGGCCTGCACCAGCTGCTGGTCGGAAGCCGAGTTGTGTTCGATCACCAGGGTTCCGTCGAATCCACCAGCCTTGGCCAGGAGCTTCTTCGCCTCATCGGCGTCGAAGGTGCATGAGTCGCAAGCGCCTTCCTCATAGGAATCCAGCGACGGTGGTACCAGTGAGTCCGAAGGCGTGGCGTAGCCCTGCAACAGGGACTTGGCGATGGATTCGCGGTCAATGGACATCGAGATGGCCCGGCGCAGATCCGGGTCCCGCAGATCCTTGATGTACTCCGGGATCTGCAAGGTGTACTGCTTGGAACCGGTTTCAACCTCGTAGAGGGAATCCTCACCCAGCTGGCTTTTGGCCTTGGAGACCATCGTGGCTGGCACGTTGCGGATCATGTCCAGGTTGCCGGCCGTCATGTCGGTGTAGGCCGCGTCCACCGCCGTGTAGATCTGCCCGGTGAGCTTGTCGGCGCCGCCGGAGAAACCGTCGGCCCCCTTGAAGTCGTCCCATTTTTCCAGCACGACTTCTTCGTTGTGGTTCCAGGAGACGAATTGGTAGGGCCCATTGGAAATGGGGTTCTCCTCGTAGGCCTCCGGATCGCTGAAGGCCTGTTCCGGCAGGGGGCAGAGGGCCGAGGTGCTCAGAAGCTTGGGGAAGTCGGCATTGGGCGCGTTGAGTGCGACTTCCAGATGCTGATCGTCAACGACCTTCACCCCGGAAAGCTCCGTGGCCTTGGGTTTGGATCCATCCGCAGGGTTCAGATCCTTATACCCCTCGAAGGCGGTGAAGGAGCCATTACCTTGCCAAGCGTTGGAGCCAGTGGCCGTCTTGTTCCACGCCTTGGCGAACGAGTCGGCAGTCACCGGTGCGCCGTCCTGGAACGTCCAGCCGTCCTGCAGTTCGATCTTCCAGTGCTGGGCGTCATCGCTGGTCACCGATGTCGCGGCCAGAGGCTCCAGTTCCTGAGATTCGGTGTTCACCTCCATGAGGTTCGCGCAGGTGGCCATGGCGACCTGGCTGCCCGGATCCTCATGCGGCACCAATGACTTGGGTTCGCTGAGTTGGAACGACAAAGCGCTGTCCTCCCCTGCCCCGGCTGCGTTCCCCGCACCGGATGCACAGCCACTGGCCATCAGCATCACTGCTGATGATGCCGCGACCAGCGCAAACATCTTCTTCTTCGACATGCTCCACTCCCGTTCAAATGATCTGTGATGATCGAGCTGATTAGGTGGTGTCCGGCGGAGCACGCAGAGATGTGATCCGCTTCACCCAGTTAATTTACGCTCTAAAATAAACCAGATACTGCAGGCCCTGTCAAGGATGGTCTTCAAATAATTGCGAAGGTTACCGACGGTTTCGAGGAGAAAAAACTCGCCGATTCAGCTCTCTGCCGGGTCGGGGGCAGCCAGGCCGATGATCCCCAGCGGATCCGCCAGCACGGCGGCAACCAGTGTTGAGGCGGCAAAAAGCGACAGTGAGAAGACGTGGTCGGTGGAAAGAACCACGCGTTCGGCGGCCCGTTTGCCAAGTTGTGCCCGCCGGGCCACTTCATCGACGAGCGAGGAAAAAACCAGGGGTGATTCGGCTGGGGTGCCGACCACCACCAGGAGCTCGGGATCGTGGATGTCAATGAGTTGGGCCGCTGCCCGGCCGACCCACCGGTTGCGTTGCTCCAGCAGGACAATGGCCCCCGGCTCCCCCTCCGCCGCTTGGAACAAGATCTCGTCGATATTCGGCTTCTCTTGCAGCCCTCGTTCCACGGCGGTGTCGGCTACTGCGTCGTCCGAAGCCATGACCGCCAAACATCCGGTGCGGCCGCAGGGGCAGGGCCGGGTGCCGTCGTCGACGGAGAGATGGGCGATCTGTCCCGCGGTTTGGCTGAACCCTGACCTGATCCTTCCGCCGTCGACCATGACCGAGCCGATATCCGCGGTCACCACCATCAGCACGAAGTCATTGGTTCGTTGCCCGTGCCCGTAGAGCAATTCGGATTGTGCCGCGGCACGGGCATTGTTTTCGAGGATCAACGGCCCGGGCAACCGGCCGCTGAGCAGGCGTATGACGTCAACGTTCTGCCAACCGGCTCCGGGGTTGTCAATGATGATCCCCGCCGCCCGATTCACGATGCCGCCGGTCGCGATCCCCGTCCCGATGATGACCCGTCCCCTGGTATTCTCACAAATCAACTCATCGGCGGCCGCGACGATCAAATCCATGGATTCTTCCGGTGGCATCCCGGTGTGTGGAACCAGTACCGAGGCATGTTCGCTGCCGCCCAAATCCATGAGGACGACGCCGGTGGTGCGCGGGCCCAGATGGATGCCCATGACCAGCGGGGTCCCGGTGTCGATCTGCAGGGGAACGCGTGGGCGCCCCTGCGTGCCCACGAGTGGTGCCAGCTCCCGCAATAAGCCGGCTTCGAGCAGCTGCGCCACCATCTTCGTGACCGACGCGGCACTGAGCCCCAGTTGCAGAGCAACTTCCGAACGAGACAGACCGGGGTGGTCGAAGACATGCTTCATGACGGCCGCCGTATTGAGTCGCCGCAGGTCATCGCCGCGATGTCCGCGACCGTTGCGCAGGGCGGGGTCGGCAGCAGGATCTAGGGTTGCCATGACCGCTGGTATTCTCCTGTCAGTGCCGGCCACGCCGGGATGCGTTGCCCTCCCATGATGCACGTCAGTAGCCCTCAACTGCCAACTGGTCCAGCGCATGCCGGCCCACGGACCGCAGCGGCTCTCCGTCCGGCATCAGGGCCATCATGGTCCCGAAGTGCACCGCCCACCCCCTGGCGCGCAACCAGGTGTCCCCGTCGTAGGGCAGTTCGGCCCTGAAGACGTCACGGCCCGCGGCGGTGAAATGTAGCCAGGCGGCCGCCAGGTCGCAGGCGGGGTCCCCCGCGGTGATGTCCCCGAAATCCACGACCGCAGAGATGGCCGCCGGTCCCGTACCGAGAGCAGTCACGACGTTATGCGGGTGCAGGTCCCCGTGCAACCATAGTGGCGGGCCATGGTATTCGGCCGCTTTCGCCCCGGCGGCAAAGATTTCGTGCCAGGGCCCCTCCAGTGGCGGGTTGGCTGCTGCCAGCCGTCGGGTGAAGGCCTCGGCGCGGGTTGCCAGCGCCTCCCCACGCACAGGATTGCGGGGAGCGTCGGCCGGGGCCGGAACGTGAAGTGCGCGTAGGAATCGGCCCAAGGCTGAGGCATAGCCGTCTCGGTCGGCTGCCGAACGAACCGCAGCGGAATCCCCCTCGAACCAGGGCACCACGGCCCAGTGGTAGGGGTAGCCGGCACCCGGGTGGCCTCGGCGGACAACTGCAGGAATCGACAACGGCAGCCGTGGCGCCAGGAAGGGCAGCCACCTCACTTCGTTCAGCAGCAGCTGATGGGCGCTGGCGCGGCGGGGTAGGCGTACTGCCAGTTCCCCACCGAGCCGGTAGACGACGTTGTCCCAACCGTTGGCGACCCGCAGGAGCTCCAGGCCCGCCAAGTCGGGGTGCTGTTCCTTCAGCAGCTGACGAACCAACGCCTCGGTGACCTCGACGTCGTGGTCGGGAACGGCGGTTCCGGTTCGTTTCGCTGCTCCCTGGGTGCTCATGGAACCACGCTACACACCTGCCCACGGCGAAGGGCGGGCGGAAGATTCTCCGCCCGCCCTTCGGCAGGTACTGCGGTGTCCGCGCCGCTAGGGCCCGGCGAGGGTCAGCCTTCGACGCCGAGTTTCTCCAGGACGATCTCGCGGACGCGACCGGCGTCGGCCTGACCACGGGTGGCCTTCATCACCGGACCGATGAGCGCGCCGATGGCCTGGACCTTGCCATCCTTGATCTTCGCGACGACGTCGGGCATCGAAGCCATGGCGTCGTCGATGGCTGCACCAAGTGCTGAATCATCATTGACGACGGCCAGCGAACGCTTCTCGACGATCTCGCTCGGCGTCCCCTCTCCCACCACTGCGTATTCGAGGACCTGGCGGGCGATCTTGTCGTTGATCTTCTTGGCTTCGATCAGCTGGTTAAGTTCGATGATGGTTGCCGGGGTGACCCCGAGTTCCAGCGGCTCCACGTCGGCGTTCTTAGCCAACCGGGAGATCTCGCCCATCCACCATTTGCGGGCCACGGCTGGGGTGGCACCGGCGGCGATGGTCTCCTCGATGGCGTCCAGGAATCCGGCATTGACCACATCACGGAATTCGGCGTCGGCATAGCCCCAATCGGCCTGCAGACGTTTGCGGCGTTCGGCCGGCGGCTCCGGCAGCTGGGCCCGCAATTCCTCAACCCATTCGCGGGTTGTCACGATCGGCACCAGGTCCGGCTCGGGGAAGTAGCGGTAGTCGTCGGCGTCGGACTTCGGACGTCCCGACGTCGTGGTCCGGGTGTCCTCGTGCCAGTGGCGTGTTTCCTGGACGACGAGGTTGCCGGCATCCAGGACCGCTGCGTGACGTTCGATTTCGAAGCGCATCGCGTGTTCGACGGCGCGCAACGAGTTCACGTTCTTGGTCTCGGAGCGGGTGCCGAACGTGGTGGTTCCCTGGGGCATCAACGAAATGTTGACGTCGCAGCGGACGTTGCCGCGTTCCATTTTGGCGTCGGAGACGTCGAGGTTCTTCACGATCTCGCGGATCGCCGCCACATAGGCCTTGGCCAGTTCGGGGGCACGCTTTCCGGCACCGGTGATCGGTTTGGTGACGATCTCCACCAACGGCACCCCGGCACGGTTGTAGTCGACCAGCGATGACTGGGCGCCCTGAATGCGCCCGGTGGAACCCATATGGGTGAGCTTGCCGGCGTCTTCCTCCATATGCGCGCGTTCGATCTCCACCCGGAAGATCTCCCCGTCGGACAGTTCCAGGTCCAGGTAACCATCGAAGGCAATGGGTTCGTCGTACTGCGAGGTCTGGAAGTTCTTCGGGGTGTCCGGGTAGAAGTAGTTCTTCCGGGCGAAGCGGCAGTATTCGGCGATCTGGCAGTTCAACGCCAGGCCGATCTTGATGGAGTACTCCACAGCCTTTTTATTGACCACTGGCAGCACGCCGGGCAGACCCAGGTCCACCGGGGTGACGTTGGTGTTCGGGACGTCGCCGAAGACGTTCGGGGCGTCGGAGAACATCTTGGTGGCGGTGTTCAGCTCGACGTGTACCTCGAAGCCCAGTACCGGGTCATAGCGTTCCAGGGCCTCATCGAAGTCGACGAGTTCTTCAGTTGCATGGGCCATCTCAGGCGACACCTTCCTTGGACGATTCGGCCAACTCGGGGGCCTGGTTGATCAACGGGCCATTCCAGCGGTCCTCCAGCAGTTTCTCCAAGGCCGCGGCGGCACGGTAGAGCCGTGCGTCCTCATGGGCCGGGGCCAGGAACTGGATGCCCACCGGCAGCCCTTCGGAGAGTCCACCGGGGACCGTGATCCCGGGAATGCCAGCCAGGTTGGCGGGGATGGTGGCGACGTCGTTGAGGTACATCGCCAACGGGTCATCCAGCTTCGAGCCCAGTTCGAAGGCGACGACCGGGGAGGTCGGGGACACCAGGACATCCGCCTGGGCGAAGGCTGCTTCGAAGTCCCGCTGGATCAGGGTGCGGACCTTCTGCGCTGAACCGTAGTAGGCGTCGTAGTAGCCGGCCGACAAGGCGTAGGTGCCCAGGATGATGCGGCGCTTGACCTCGTCGCCGAAGCCCGCGGAGCGGGTGGAGGCCATGACCCGTTCGATGGTCAGCGGCCCCTCGGTCGGCAGAACGCGGTTGCCGTAGCGGACGCCGTCGAACTTGGCGAGGTTGGAGGAGACCTCCGAGGGCATAATCAGGTAGTAGGCGCCCAACGCGTACTCAAAGTTGGGGCAGGAGACCTCGACGATCTCGGCGCCGGCAGCCTTCAACACTTCCAGGGATTCGTCGAAACGCGACTGGACGCCTGCCTGGTAGCCCTCCCCCTGCAGTTCGCGGATGACGCCGACGCGAACACCGGTCAGGTCACCGGTGGCACCCTGTTCGGCGGCCGCCGCCATATCGGGGACCGGGGCGTCGATAGAGGTGGAATCCTTGGGGTCGTGCCCGCCAATGAGCTCGTGCAGGAGAGCCGAATCACGGACGGTGCGGCTCACCGGGCCGATCTGGTCCAGCGAGGAGGCCATCGCGATGGCCCCGTAGCGAGAGACGGCACCGTAGGTGGGTTTGACGCCGACCGTGCCGGTGACGGCACCTGGCTGACGGATCGAACCACCGGTGTCGGTGCCCAGGGCCAGGGGTGCTTCGAAGGCGGCCACCGCAGCGGCCGAGCCACCCCCGGAACCGCCGGGGATCCGGTCCAGGTCCCATGGGTTGCGGGTGTCTCCGAAGGCCGAGTGCTCGGTGGAGGAACCCATCGCAAATTCGTCGAGGTTGGTTTTTCCCAGGATCGGCAGCTTGGCGGCACGGATCTTTTCGATCACGGTGGCGTCGTAGGGGCTCATCCACCCCTCAAGGAACTTCGACCCCGCGGTGGTGGGCTGGCCCTTGGTGACAATGAGGTCCTTGATGGCGATCGGTACTCCGGCCAGCGGGTGCAGCGCCTCGGCCTCGGCTCCGCCTGCGGCGCGAATCGCGTCGACCTCGGCGGCCACGGCGAGGGCTTCCTCCCCGTTCAGGTGCAAGAAGGCGTGGACTCCACGGTCCCCTCCGTCGACAGCAGCGATGCGGTCCAGATGGGCCTGGACGGCCTGGACGGAAGTGACCGATCCGTCACGGAGTTTCGCAGCCAGCTCGGCGGCGGAGAGCTTGATGATCTCGTTCATGTCCTACTCCCCTTCCAGGATGGCCGGAACCTTGAAACGGCCGTCTTCGGCGTCGGGCGCGTTCTGCAGCGCCTCCTCCTGCGTCAGCGTCTGCCCGACCACGTCTTCGCGCATCACGTTGGTCAGCGGTAGCGGGTGGCTGGTGGCTGGAACGTCGTCGCCAGCGGCCTCGCTCACGGACTTGATCGCGTTGACGATGACACCGAGTTCGCCGGCCATTTTCTCCAGCTCGGTCTCGCTCATCTCCAGGTGGGCCAGCTGCGCCAAATGGGCAACTTCCTCACGACTGATCGCAGGCATGTATCTCCCCGAATTCATGGATGGTGGGTTATCCCCACCAGTCTAGTTCAGGACCGGCGTCGCCTGTTGCCGGGCCGCTCTGCTCATCCCCACGAGCGCCAGGAGCACTGCCCCCAAGGAGCCGATTCCGGCAGCGATGATGATCAACCGGTCGCTATCCACCACCAGTCCCGGGGTTCCCAGCAGGAAGCCCAGTCCGACCATGATTTTGATGACGACGGTTAGGTAGGCCCAGGCGGCCCCGTGATGGGCTTCGGGAATCCGTGCATAAACGGCGTTGCGCACCCCCACGTTGTGCATCCCGTTGCCGAATCCGCCCAGGACGAAGACCGCCAGGATGACTAGGGCGTTGGGCCACAGCCCCTCCACCAGGATGGCGGCCCCGATCAGCGCTCCGCCAAGAAGCACGGGCGTCCGTACTCGTGCTCCGAGGAACCGGTTTCCGCAGACCAGGGCACCACCCAGGGCACCCACCGACCAGGCCCCCAGCATCACGGCGTAGATGGTGTCGGTATCGGCGACCGAGCGCAAATAGAAGACCCCCGCGACGCCTTCGGCGGAAGTGAACAACACGACGGCGGCCATGGGCACCAGCAGGATGGCCAGCAGTCGGTCCGTGAAGAGGACCCGCGCACCGGATCTGGCCCCTCCGGCTTTCGGTTCTTCGACATCAACCGTCACGGCATCGCGCGGAACCAACAGCCCGGCGCCGACGGCCAGCAACGTAAAACCCAACGCGTTCAACGCCAGCACGGGCTGGACGGACCACGCGGTATAGGCGATGGCAGCGATCGGCGGTGCGAGGATGCCTGCCAGTGAACCCGCCGAGACGATCAGGCTGCTGGCCCGGGCCAAGGGCAGGGAACCTTTGATGGAGGGAATGAGCTTGAAGATCGCCGAGGCGTTGACCACCGCGCTGATGCTGGTCCCGCACATCAACACCAAGCTAACGAGCAGCTCATCGACGACGGTCATGAGGGCGAACAGCAGGACGTGAGCGAGCAGGCTGGCCACCCAGATCCTGCGCAGGTTCGCGCCATCGACCAACCGGCCCACCAGTGGGGCGGCCAGGATCGGCGGGATCAGCCCCGTGAGGAATAGTGCAGTGACGCCCCAGGACCCCAGGTGATCGGCGGCGGCAAGGGTCAGGGCAAAAAGTGCCATCCCGTCCCCCACCATCGAGACGAAGGCCAAGAGTACGAAACCCAGATAGCTCCCTCGCGTGGGGGTTCTGGCTGGGGGGCATGAGGCGACCCTACTGCATGAGCCGGAGCGCCGGCTGTCGGTCTTAAAGCGGCAGGATGTAGACCTTGAGCAGGATGTCGGTATCGGGGACGAACCAGTCGCGTTCGGTGGCGCGCTGGAAACCCATGGCCGTGTAGAGGGCATTGGCTGCTTCCCAATGTCCACCGGTAGTCAGCGAGACCGTGTCCACGCCCTCGAGCTGCCGGGCCCGGTCGATCACCGCTTCGACCATGGTCCGCCCGGCCCCCGAACGCTGTACGGCGGGGTCCACGACCAGCATTCGGAATTCGAGTTCGCCCGCTTCAGCAATATCTGCGTAGGGGTTCCCCTGCTGAACCAGGGTCACCGCGCCGATGACTGTCCCGTTGTTTTCGGCGACCAGGATCTCGGCTGCCGCGTGCCGGTCGGCGACCTGGCGGACGAACTGCAGGTACTCGTGGTCGGGGTCATCGAAGTGTCCCGCCGCAAGGTAGGAGTCGACGGTGATCCGGCCGATCTCCGGGTAGTCGGCTTCCGTGGCCTGGCGGATGGTGAGCGGGAGGCGGGCGGTTGCAATAGTCATCACCTCCCAGTTTGACAGATTCCGGCACCGCCACGGTACGGGGACCTGAAAATGTCGGCCACCTCACGGCGTCGAGCGATCCTACGGCCACCAGGCCCCTACGATCGGTGGATGGTCGTGTCCTGACTGGTGTTCGCCGCCTTCGGAGTGCTCACCGGGCTGACAACCGTCTTGTTTGGCTTTGGCGGCGGCTTCGTCATCGTCCCTGTCGTCTATGCACTTGCCGTGGCCTCCGGGGGTTCCGGTGAGGCAACGTTGGTGGCCGTAGCGACGTCGACCGCAGTGATGATCGTCAATTCCCTTTCAGCCAGTTTTGCTCATTGGCGCTCTGGCAGATTGCGGACCGATATGCTCCATCCGCTCGCCGCCTATATCGGGCTCGGCGCCCTGATCGGGGCCGACAACAGCTTCTTGGGGGTGGGCGGTTCCATCATGACCGTTCCGCTGCTGCATCGACTGGGGCTGTCGTCCACGCTTTCGCGCTGCCCACTTCCGTGGGGCCGCTACCCACGGCGCATGTGGGCTATATCGACCTGCTGGCGACTGCGGGTTTGCTGGCCGGGTCCCTGCCGACGATTTTCGCCGCCAAACGCCTGGTCGGCAAGCTGCCTGACCGCATCCATGCTGTCGCCTTCCTCGCCCTGCTCGTGGTGGTGCTGGCGTCGATGCTGGTCATTCGGCCGGGTTGATTTTTCTCGGGAACCAGCTCAGCCCGCCGGTGGCGCGGGAAGCAGCTCGAAGTCGATGTAGCCAGCTGCCTGCCAGCCCGGATCGGCCGGAGGACGTAACACCGGGCAACCGGCTTCCTCGGCGATGAGCGCCCCGGCGGACCAGTCGTGTTCACCGGTACCGTATTCGGCGTAGGCATCGAGGGTGCCGTCGGCGACCATGCACAAATCCACGGCAGCCGAGCCGATCCGCCGCACATTGGCGAACCCCGGCAACAGGGTGGCCACCGCTTGGAGCTGGAAGTCGCGCCGTACGGCGTCGTAACCGAATCCGGTGGCCAGCAGGGCCCCCGCGGCTCCGGGCACGGGGCCGGTGAGCCGGCGTGCCCCGGCGTCGTTCCCGGTTTCGGTGCCGCCCAGCCAGGAACCCGCTCCGCGGGAGGCCCACCAGGTGCTGCCCAGCGCGGGAGCCTGCACGACGCCGGCGAGCCACACGGCGCCCTCCCCACCGTCGGGTGCGGGGCCGGCGACGGCCACCGAGGTGGCGTAGTAGACGATGCCTCGCACGAAGTTGGCTGTACCATCCAGCGGGTCGATGGACCAGCGGTAGGCGCTGGGTTCCGCGGGGGTGGTGCTGCCGTATTCCTCGCCGGTGATCGCATCATGCGGGCGTTCGGCGTTGATGACCGCCCGCACTGCCTGTTCGGCGCGTCGGTCGTAGTCGGTGACCCAGTCCCCGGCGGCGGATTTGGTGTCGGCTGCGATATGGACGCCGTGGCGTTCGGCCAGGACGGCGGCACCGGCGGCCGCGGCACGGCGGGCGATGGCCAACAGGTCGGCGGTGGCTGCGGGGTTTTGGCTCATGTGGGGTCTCCATCGGTGGTGGTTTCGGGTACGGGGCCGTTTTCGAGCAGGGCGCGGAAGCCGTCCTCGTCCAGTACGGTCAGCCCGAGGGAGATCGCTTTCTCCAATTTGGTGCCTGCCGCTTCACCGGCGACGACGTAGCTGGTCTTCTTCGACACGGATCCCGAGGCCTTGCCGCCACGGGTGATGATGGCCTCCTTGGCCTCGTCGCGGCTGAAGCCTTCGAGGGATCCGGTGACCACGATGGTCAGGCCCTCGAGCGTGCGCTGAGTCTCACCGTGGGAATCGTCCACCATGCGCACGTTTTCGGCGGCCCACGCATCGACGATTCCCAGATGCCAGTCGAGGTCGAACCATTCGATGAGGGCCTCGGCGATAATCGGCCCGATGCCGTCGACGTCGGCCAGCTTTTCGGTGGCATCCTCGGCGGTGACGGCCTGGCGGATGGCCTCCATCGACCCGTAGTGGGTGGCCAGGGCGCGCGAGGCGGTGGGCCCCACATGACGGATGGACAGGGCCACGATCACGCGCCACAACGGCTGCGTCTTGGCCTTTTCCAGTTCCTCGAACAGCTTCTTCGTAGTGGCGGTCGGGGCCGATGGCTTCTTCTCGGTGCCCTTGCTCCAGAAGTACGGAACGAGTTCGAAGTGACCGGTCCCGGTGCCCTTGGATCGCTTTTCACGCCAGACCTTGACCTCGGCGAGCGCATCGCGCAGCGTGTCGTCTTCATGGCCGCTGGCCAGGTCGAAGATCTGGGCTTCGTTCGTGATGGGGCCGGGTCCTGCAGGTTTGGGCAGGCCTCCGTGTTCGGCGGGATCCGGGCCTGGCCCCACGGTCAGTGCTAATGCGGCTTCCTCGCCCAGCGCCTCGACGTCGAAGGCTCCTCGGCCACCGAGGTGGGCCACTCGCTCGGTCAGCTGGGCCGGGCAGGACTGGGCGTTGAGGCAGCGGATGTCAATATCGCCTTCCTTCGCCGGGGCCAGCGGTTCCCCGCAGGAGGGGCAGTCGGTGGGCATGACGAATTCGCGGAGTTCCTCTTCCCGGCCCTCGCGCAGGGGAAGGACCGGGCCGACAATCTCGGGGATGACGTCACCTGCCTTGCGCAGGATGATGGTGTCTCCGATGAGCACGCCCTTGGCCTTGACGACGTCCTGGTTGTGCAGGGTGGCCATTTCGACGGTGGAGCCGGCGACCTTGACCGGTTCCATGACCCCGTAGGGGGTGACTCGTCCGGTGCGTCCGACGTTGACGCGGATGTCCAACAGTTTGGTGTGGACCTCCTCGGGCGGATACTTATAGGCCACCGACCAGCGCGGTACCCGGGAGGTGTAGCCCAACGCCCGTTGGATGGCGAAGGAATCGGCCTTGATGACGATGCCGTCGATATCGTGGACCAGTGAGTGCCGGTCGGCACCATAGGCCTCGATGTAGGCCAGGACCTCATCGATCGAATCCACGACCTTCGAGTACGGGGTCACCGGTAGGCCCCACCCCTTGAGAAGTTCGTAGGTTTCGGACTGGGAGGCCGCGTCGAGGCCTTCACGGACCCCGAACCCGTGGACAAACATGCCCAGGGGGCGCTTGGCGGTTTCTGCCGGGTCCTTCTGGCGCAAGGAGCCGGCGGCCGCGTTGCGCGGATTCGCCAGTTCGGGTTTGCCTGCTTCGAGCAGGGCCTCGTTATAGTCGCGGAACTTCTGTGAGGGGAAGAAGATCTCCCCACGGATCTCGACCTCGGTGGGCCAGTTGCTGCCCGAGAGCTCGGTGGGGATGTCTTTGATCGTCAGCACGTTATGGGTGACGTCTTCCCCGGTCGTGCCGTCGCCCCGGGTGGCGGCACGGAGCAGCTTGCCGTCACGGTAGAGCAGGTTGATCGCGAGCCCGTCGATCTTGACCTCACAAAGCCAGCGCAGTTCTTGGTTCGGGGCCCGGGTTCCGGCGTTGGCGGTGGCCCGTTCGAGCCAGGCGGTGAGCTCTTCGAGGGAGAACACATCCTCCAGCGAGTACATCTGGGTCAGGTGGACCACCGGGGAGAAGGCCGCGGAAACCTCTCCACCGACTTCTTGGGTGGGTGAATCGTTGGAGACGATTTCCGGGTGCAGTTGCTCGATTTCCTCGAGTCGGGTGAACAGAACATCGAACTCGGCGTCGGAGACGATCGGAGCATCCTCGACGTAATACGCCGTCCGGTACCGGCGGACATCGTCGATGAGCTGCTGGTACTCCTCCCGCAGTTGCCCTGCGGGGATGACCTCTTCACCGGCGGCGGTACTGGCGCCTTCGGCGGAGGCCGTGGTGGAACGGGTGGTGGTGTTCTGCTGCTCGCTTGTCGTCACCCCTCTATCTTGCCTCACTGCTCGGACGCGTGGGAGCGAAGGAGGCCCCTCGTCCATTGGTCGTGCTGAATTGCCCGACGGCGAGCCGGAAGGCTGTCCCTCACCGCAGCATGAACCCCAGGCTCGCGAGCAGTGGGGCGATCGTCACCGCCAGGATGAAGACGCGTTCACTCACGCCGAAGGTGCGTGATCTCAGCGGTCGCACGAGCAGGGAAACCACGAGGGCCGCCAGTGAGATGGCGGAGATGACATGGAGTATCTGCAGTCCCGTCCCGACGCCGGGCATCCCCTGTGTCTCCAGCAGCCGGGCCTGCGGAGCGATCGTCGAGTAGGAGATCGTGAACCATCCCACGGCCAGCAAAAGGTGCACACGACCACGCAGCGTCTTCGCGGCCCCCGGCCCGTCCGTCGGCACCCAGGGCATCACCACGAGAACCAGTGCGAGAACAAAGAGCCAGATCCCCACGGTCGACCGGGGCGCGCCGAGCCCACTATCGGTCAGGAGTCCGAGGCCCAACGCGGCCCAGGCCAGGGCCGCAGCCCAAGCCGAGAGGCGCGACAGAGCCCGCGTCAGGGCGTTTGCCGAAGCGGCGTAGTCGCTGACCGTGTCCCCGACCGGGTGGATTCCGCCAGGGAACAGATGCAAGGCGAGGAACAGGGCCAGCCGGCACGGGAAGAGAACGGCTGCGGCGAGATAGAGAGCGTGACTCATATGGATCCTTGGGAAGCTATTGACCGTGTTGTGGTTCTGGTGTCACGCTAAAGCTTCAAGCGACTTGAAGGTCAAGAGATAGAATGCGCATCGGCGAACTCGCCCATCGAACCGGTTTAGCTGCTTCAGCCATCCGATATTACGAAGAGCGGGACATGTTCAGCCCGGGGCAGATCACGCGTTCTCCCAACGGTTACCGCGATTACGGCCCGGGAGCGCAACGCCGGCTCGAGCTCATTCTCTCCGGACGCGCGGTCGGCCTCTCGCTGGACCAGATGCGAACACAAATGGAGCACTGGGACACCATGACCAGCTCAGAACGTGTGGTGCTGCTGGAACAGCAGTACGCAGTTCTCCACGAACGCATCAGCGAACTGACATACCGTCGGGATGCTCTTTCCACGGTGCTCGCCCAGCTGAGGTGCCCCGACTGAGCGCTCCGGTGGGCGGTGCGGCAGCTCACCGGCGGCCCTTTAACGGGGAACCAAACCGGTCAGTTGCAGCATCGGGAATATGACTGCGGGGGAACTGCTCAACAGGTTCACGATGAAGTGGGCGATGGTGATGGGCAGCAAACGTTTCTGTCGGAGCACGATCAGTGCCGATCCGATCCCCCACACCGTGAACGCCACGACATAGACGATCATGGCGTCCGCCGTCGGGGCGAAGAAGGCGTGCTGGGCGCCGAAAGCGAGCGAACAGAGCAATACGGTGGCGAGGACCGACCACCGACGCAACAGGCGTGACTGGGAGTAGCCACGGAACACCGCCTCCTCGGCGGGGGCATTGAGCGGAGCGAACGTCAGAACGGCGATGATGCCCAGGGCCAGGCCCCATCCGGGGTGGGCGATCGCGGCGGCCTGCGGGTCGAAGAAGACCGTTTCGAATGCCGTGAACATCTCGGGGCCGTGCAGGGCCCACATGGTGCCCATGATGGCGGCCACGAAGGGGAGGTAGAGGACGAGGATCCAGAGCAGTCCCCAGCCGGTTTCGCGCAGCATCGGGCGCCGGGCCGGGATGAACAGGGAACGAAGGTCCTGGCCTTCGGAGCGCAGGAAACGGGCAACGAGCCACAACGAGACGATGTTCACCGGGAGCAAGCTCAACGATGCGAGCAGGGGCGACGGCGGAAACGAGGCCGGACCGTCGACACCGACCATGACCAGCCAGGCGATCGTCGTGGCCAAGGCGACCAGCCCCACCCGCGCGATCAGCAGGACTCCCCCGCGCAGGGCGTGGGTTCGGACCCCGTCCGACGGTGCTGGTTGCGCACTCATGGCATCAGGATACGTCCAGCCCCAGTCATCACGGGATCAGGTGTTGGGTGATCCACCCGTGCCCGTCGACCAATTCGACCTCTGCCAGCGCCCCGTTGACCAACGGCATCTGCGGAGGCTGGTGCCCCGTATCGAAATCAAGGATCACCGGAATATCCAGATCCCCCAGTGCCCGTTCCACCGCTTCGCTCTGCGTCAATTCCGCGGTATCGGGAGCAGTGGTGCGTCCGATCAATATGCCGTTGGCGTGGTCGAACCATCCGGCCAGCCGCAACGCCCAGAGCATTCGAAGCACGCTCACGGCGTCGGAATCGACGACTTCGAGGTAGACGATTAGTCCTTCGGGGGCATGACGGCGAGCGAATCCCGACAGATCCCCAAAACTGGATCCCGCGAGCAAGGACACCGTCTCCAAACACCCTCCCAGGAGTCGGCCACGCAGTTCCACGTCCTCGGCATGCAGCGACGTCCAGGCGGTCGGCTCCTCATAGGCTTCGGCCCGCCCCAACGGTTCCTCGTCCCAGTCGGACCACGGGCGTGAACGACGATACGGGGCAGCTGTTTGGGTAAAGGATGCTCCTTCGGGGAGCGCTGCCACCTCGGTCCACCGATGGAACCCGGCCGGTAGTTCCCACGGCTCGTCCATCAGGCTGCCACCGTGAATGGTTGCGACACCGGTGGTGATCGTCAGTGGCAGCAGGAGGGTGGAGATATCCGACCAGCCCACAAACCATGTGGGGTCCTCCGCGAGGGCTTTCCAATCGGTTCCTTTGACGATTTCGATGGCCAGCTTCCCGCCCCAAGGTGGCAGGACGGCACGGGCCGGACCGGCGAAGGCGGCAGCGAGTTCGGTACGCCTCGTGGATGGCGGGCCTGAGGCCAGTCCCTCCTGGCGGACGGATTCCTCCACCCGTACTTCGAACCCGGCAGCGCGCAGGTCCGATACCGCATGGTCCAAGCGGGCGTGCAGGGATCCCGGGACGCCCATCGACGGGGCGGTCACGTCGATTCGGTCTCCCTCGGCAAGGGGGCGGGGGTATCGCATTCCGGTCATCTGATTGACCCTAGCAATGCTCTGGCCACCGTCCTTGCGTCCCTGGGTCTGAGGACTAGTCGTCGGCTGCGGGAGCTGCGTCCAACAACGGCAAATCCGCAGCGACCACCAGATGCGAGGTGACGGCATGTTCGACCAGGCGGGCCCGCCGGTTGGTCGCCAACTTGCCGGCGCCCCCGCGCAGCCCGGCGACTCCAGACTTGTCCAGCTTGTCGCAGACGTTGTCCAGTTTGCGGTTGAACTTGGTCAACGGCCAGCCCAGCCGGGCGGCTGCCTTGGCCGATGTCGGGATGGAGCTCAACCCGGTGCCGTCGCGGCGCAGCATGGGCTCCGCCAGCGCGACCACCAACGCCCGTTGGGCATCTGTGAGCACGACGGGGCCAATCGTGGTCTGCCCGTCACCATCGTCGGCACTCCATTCCTGACGGAAAGCCGGGGTCGAGAGGTGGACCGAAAATTCGTAGGTCGTCGGCCCTGCAGTGAAAACGACGTTGGTCTGACTGAACACCAAAGGGATACGTGCCCCCGGAGCCACCCAGGCCTGGAGACCGCCGGTGGCATCGGCGATGGTCGCCGAGAGGCGGGACCCGACATTGGAGAGCCACCAGATGCTGTCGTAGCGGGCCACGGTGAGGAAACGCCGATGCAGGTAGGGGTTCTCGTCGACCTCCAGGTCGCCTTCACGCCCAATGGTGAAAACCTGGTCATCGTCGACCGGGAACCATTCCCCACAAAAATCGATGTTTACTTCCACCATGAGTCCTGTCCCCTGTGTCCTGCTTCATCTCTCGCGGATCGTCCACCCACGAGACTAGCCGTCCGAACAGTATCTGCTGGGGTCCGAAGCTTTTCCTGTCGATCGCACCAACACCACTTGGATGCAGGTCGGCTCGCCTTTGACGGCCTCGGTCGTGACGGTGGGCTCCTCCACTTTCCGGTTCTCTCCTTGTTCGGTGGCCGTCACCGGAGCCCAATAAAAGACATCGCCCTTCTGGGCCTTCGGGCTCTTCCAACTGAAGGTCATCTTCGAACCGGACTGCTTTACGGCGAAGTCCTTGACCTGCGGGACCACGCCCTCCTGCCCCAGCAGCGGGTCTGCCGGTGCCTGGCTCAACGAAACACCCGAGGAAACCTCCTGTGCCTCACTTCCCCGGTTCAAGGCAGTCACCACAAAAATTCCCGCGATGACCATGGCCAACACGGCGCCGAGTCCCGCCACCAATCCGGTGGGGAATCGTTGGCCCTCGTGTTGCCGGCCCGCAGGCCGTGACGGTACGACCGGAACCCAGCCGTCGGCACCGGGTTCCTCCCCGTCGACCGCATTGACCACAGGGGGCGGGCCCACCTGACGTCCCTGCCGTTGGCGTGAGCCGGCCAGCGAACCGTCCGGCAGCCGGCCGCGCATGATGGTTGCGTCCTCCGCCCCTGCCGGGTCCGCAACTAGTGGATCCGTGATCGGCGTCGGCCCCCCTGTCGGGGGTCCCGGGGTAGCCCCGGCCTCAGGATCGATGGAAACGACCTGCCGCACCCGGGTCGCCTCACCGCCCTCGTCGACGCCGGATTCCTCGCGGGGAACCGGCTCCTCCATCACTTCGAATGCCGTCACGGACAGGCCGAGTTCGGCTTGGACTCGTTGCAAGGCCAGGGCCAGATCGTGGACGGATTCAAAACGTGCCCACGGACTCTTGGCCATGCTGGTGGCCAGTGTCTGTTCCAAAGCCGCCGGCACATCCGGGCGGTTGAGCGAGGCCAGGGGCGCGGTGGTAATCCGCGAAATCAGCTCGCGCTGGGAGTTGTCGGCCCCCGAGCGGACGAAGGGCGACCTGCCGGCCAGCAGCGTGTAGATCGTCGCGCCCAGGGACCAGACATCCATGCGCACCCCATTGGGGGAGCCCCCGGCAAAGGCCTCGGGCGGAGACCACGGGATCGACAATCCTGCTTCATCGTCCAGTGTGTCGGTCGTTCCGGAGATACCGAAGTCGGTCAAGGCCGGACGGTTATAGTCCGTCACGAGGATGTTCGCCGGTTTGATATCGCGGTGGACGATGCCGGCTCGGTGCGCGGTCTCCACAGCCGAGGCGACCTGGATGGCCAAGGACAGGACTTCGTCGACTCCCAGCCGGGCTCGCCGGTAGCGGACGTCCAGGCTCGGTCGGGAGCAGTACTCCATGGCCAAATACGAATGGCCTTCGGCGGTGATATCGGCTTCGAAGATCGTCACGATGTACGGATGCGAAGACAGCTGAGCCATGAGGTTGGCTTCGGATTCGAAGCGTTTACGGGCGCTTTCCGTTTTCAGGTCGGAGAGCAGCACCTTCACGGCCACCTTCCGGCGAGGCCGATCCTGTTGGTAGAGGTACACATCCGAAAAACCGCCGGATCCCAGGAGGTTCAGATATTCGAACCCCTCGATCGACGGTGGCGGTGCCGGGGGACGCTTGCCGCTCACAGCAGGCCCTCGAAGCGCAACGAGACCCCGTCTCCCAAATCGGCGATATCTCCGTCGAGCAGCATCAGCTTCTCCCCCTGGCCCAGTCGACGCGGCGGCATGTTCTGGCGGACCAGCAGGGTGCCGTTGGTCGCCTTGAGGTCCACCAACATGACGTGCCAGCCCTCGAGCCGTACTTCCAGATGCGAGCGGGAAATGTCACCGCTGGGGCTCTTCACTTGAACAACGCGTGGCATGGACTCGCTCGCCGAACGGCTGACGGTGGGCTGGCGGCCGATGACGGCGGGGCGGTCAAGTTCGACGATCTCGCCGTCGGAGATCACCATCCGGCCCAAGGCCGGCCGGGCCACATCCGTGGGGTCATCATTCAACGTGGCCTCACAGAGGCCACAGGTCGAGGAGGTCGGCGGGTTCGCATGCCCTTCTGCACAAAGTCGGCCCAGAACCAGCGGACCGGTCATCGGCTGTTCGGTTCCCGGGCTTCGCGACGTCGTCGGAATGGCCTCGGTGGGCAGGTCCCCGCGCATCACGGTGTTGCCGTCATGGTCACCCCAGGACGGCGTCGCAGTCCCCTCGAGGTCGGCGACAGGCGCCTGCGTCGGCGTTGGTTCGGGTCGGCCGGGTGCCGAGGTGATCGTCGGCAGGTCCTCGGCGCCGGCATCAGCTGCGGCAACCTTCTGGTTACCTCTGGCCTCCGGGTGTGCTTGGGCCCGTGCGGCTGCCAGCCACGGGACGGCGTCGATCAGTGCTTCGGGGTCCGGTTGCTCTTCCTCACCGTGAAGACCGGCAATGGTGTCGTCCGAAACCCGTTCAGCGGCTTCCGGTTCCTCGGCCCGTGGTTCCTCCGGGGCAGCTTCGGCAACCTGCTTCTCCGCAGGCTCCTGGGCCACTTCGTCCTTCGGCTCGGCCTCCGGCTCCGGTGAGGGCTCCCGGGAGGCCCGGGAAAGAACAGTATGAGACTCGTCGGCTTCCTCAGCCGAAACGAATTCTTCGTCAGCCTCGGCGGGCATCTGCGGCAGCTCGGTTGCTGCCGGCTCGGCGGCGCTCATTTCCGCTTCGGCCTCTGGTTCTGCCACGGCTTCAACGTCAAGATCGGCGGTTGCTGTTGCCGATGCCTGGGTTTCCGGCTGCGGGGCCGAGAGTGGCTCAATGGTTCCAGGGCCATCCGTCGGTAGCTGCACGCGAAGGCGTCCGAAGGGGACGATTCCCTCGACGATCGGCAACCAGGGTTGATCCCCGTCGTCGGGCTGGCGCAGCACGTCATCGAGGGCGAGACTCAGGCTCTCCTGGTTCGGGATGCGCCGTTCCATCCAGGTGGTGACGCCGAGCCCGTTCACGTGGGTGCTCAGTTCTCGACCTTCAGCCGACATCGAGACCGGGCCTCGCAGGATGGTGTGCACATCACTTTCGAGGCTGATGATTCCGAAGGGAGCCATCCCCGTCAGGGCCAGCCCCCGAGCCGAAAGCACTGCTGACAGAAGAGATTCCACCCCCGGCTCCTTCTCGAGTGCCTGCCACAGGCGCTCCAGGTGTTCCGGGTCGGTGCCTTCGGGCAACAGCACGAGGTGGCCATGACGTACCAACGCCCACCACGGCCCGGGAAGATAGCTCATCCGCATGGTCATGCCCCTTCAACCGTCGGACGCGGTTGGGTCTGACCGTGTTCAACCACCGCTCGTGGGGCGGTATCGCTGAACTCATCGTCCTCGTGTTCGAGCTCCACATCGACGATCACGAGGGAGATGTTATCGCGGCCGCCGGAGCGCAGGGCTGCCTGCAACAGGTCATCGACGGCAATCTGAGGTGGTGTGCGAGCCACCAGCACATCTCGGATCGCCCCGTCGCCGACTTCATTCGTCAGCCCATCAGAGCAGATGAGGAGCCGGTCCCCCGGGCGTGCCGGGAGCATCCAGAAGTCGGCTTCGCTGTCTTCGCCGGTCCCCAGCGCCCGGGTGATGACATTGCGGCGGGGGTGGGTCAGGGCTGCCTGCGCGGTGATCTCGCCCCGGTCGACCATCTCCTGGACCTCCGAGTGGTCCACGGTCACCTGGCGGAATTCATCACCGGCGAGCAGATAGGTTCGCGAATCCCCGACATTGAAGACCAGCCAATAGACCGCTTCACCCTGACGGACCAGGGCGGCACCTGTCACCGTGGTACCGGCGCGGGAGGCTGCCGCCTCGCGGATGGCCAAGTCTGCCGAGACCATGAACTGCTGCAGGTCTTCCGGAGTCAGCCAGTCACCTGCGGCTTCCTGCCCCGCGGCGAACGTGGCGACGCAGATACTGCTGGCCACCTCTCCTGCCTCATGCCCGCCCATGCCGTCGGCCACCGCGAAAAGGTGACGCTCGGCCAGGACGGCGTCCTCATTGAGCGGACGACGCAGGCCACGGTCGCTGGCACATCCGAAGTCCAACGCCACGTGGCCGTCGGCGGCTCGGGAATCCGCCCCGCTCATGCGGGGCTCACTACGAAATGACGGTCGCCGAAGTACACAGTGTCACCATACTCGGCATGTTGGGACTGGCCGGCAGCCAACGTCTTCCGTACCCCGTCGGCCCCGGCAAGACCCGATCCGTTGGTCGAGTTGCGGTCAGTGACCCAGACCCCCGAACTATCGGCTGCCAGATGCAGATGAGTTTTGGAAACCGAGCGGCCCATATCCGCGTAGTTGAACAGTTCGGCGACTTCTTCCCCGTCGTGGGCTGCCGGGTTCCTGCCGATCAGTGCCGTGGATTCCAGCACCATGACCTGACCGTCGTCGAAGCGCAGACGGGCACCACGGACCGCTTGGACGACGGCTGCCGACCGCAGTTGGGTGTATTCGACGTCGCCCTCCTCCGTCCCGGCTCCTTCAGGGTGTGGAGCCGCGGAGGCGGGTGGTTCGGGGGCTGGCTGGGCGGCAGGAGCCGGCGGGGTCGGGGCTGGCGTCGGCGTCGGCGTCGGGGCAGGCTCTCCGATGGTGGGAGCCGCCCCTGTCCCTTGCTGATTCATGCCGGGAACACCGGTGATGGGACCGCCGGCCGGCTCTGGTGCCAGGGCGGGCCACACCGCCTGACCGGAACCGTAGTCCGGGTGTCCCGGCTGCCCGGGTGCGGTGACTCCTCCGGGGGCGAAGGCCGAGGGGCCGAAGAGGCCTCCGGTGAGCAACGGGTTGCGTCCCTGGTTCACGTCGACCACGAGGGTGCGGGCTGCCTTGTCGTGCCAGCCCTGGCGCTGATGGTTCGGATCCCAGAGGTTGGAGAGCAGCATGATGACCGGCCCCACCACGGGGACGATCCCCGCAACCCATACCAGGGCGCGGCGGATGAAGACCTTGCCCCAACCGGGAGCAAAGCCGTCTTCGTCGGTGGTCCGCAATCCAAGGGCCAGATTGCCCAGGGTCTTGCCGGTCCCCGCTTCCCAGCCCCAGACAACGATCGCATAGGCCAGGATGAAGACGGTGAGGACCATCGATGCGGTGGCTGTCTCGGCGAGGAGTTCACCGGTGGTCAGGTAGCTGGCCCCGCTCATGGTGGAGGAGGTGACACCGGCGTAGACCATCGTCGCCAGGAGCACCGGGACGATGTCCAGCAGACCGGCAACCAGTCGTTTCGCGGCCACGGCGTTGACCAGGTTCAGGTTCTGGGCCACTGGCTACTCCTTTTCCTCGGGGGTTTCTACTGTACGGATATCTTGCTGCCCTGACCCACCTTGCGCCCGGCGGGCGTTGACCCGGGCCGTCGCATCAAGGACCAACGAACGCGGGGAATACTTGCCCCTCATGCGCCCCCAGAATCCTACCGAGGAACTCATGCCAGCTAATTGTTCGTCAACCATGTTCCAGTAGTCGGCGACCTCGGCCTCGGAGGGCACTGCGGCTCCGAAGACCGCGGCATCGGCCCGGTGGGCCAACGCCTTGGTGGTGTTCGCTGTTTGAGGGAAACCCTCGCCAAGGGCCCGGGCGTTCTCCCGGCGCGTGCCCGAAGGGTCGGGCCGCGCCCCCAGGTCGGTGGCTAGGCTGATGACTTCCTTCCACCCACCACCCAGGCGGTTGCCGGGTCCCCCGGTTCCGAAACGATGTTTGCGCCGGCGCAGCTTCAAGAAGGCCACCACGAGCAACGGAAGCATCAGGATGAACAAGGGGATCACGATGCTCAGTGTGACGGTGAGGATCGGCCCCCAGAAAGCCCAGAACTCTTCGTTGGACTCGTCGACATCCTGCGGATCGGGTGCCGTCTCCGGAGGTAGCTTCGCTTTGTCCTGTGGCGGTGGTGGCGGTTGCAGCACCTGGGGTTGTGGGATCGACTGGGGTTCCTGCTGTGGTGGGGTCGGTTCCTTATCCTTATCCGGGGTGGGGGTAAAGGCCACCCAGCCGACGTTTTCGAACCCGATCTCCACCCACGCGTGGACGTCCTCGCCCTTGATCTGCACGGTGCCCGACGGATCGTATTTTTCCGGATAGAAACCCATCACCACGCGGGCAGGCATCCCCTGGTCGCGGGCCATCAGAGCCATGGCGGCAGCATATTGTTCGTCGTCGCCGATCATGGCGTCGGCGTCGAGCAGGGAAGCTATCCGTGCCGCCCCGTGACCCGAGAGGCTCGGTACCTCGTTTTCCTTGCCGTTGGAGAAATAACCCGTCTCATGGAGGATGCCCTCCATCGCTGCGGCGCGTTCCACCCCTGTCGTTTCGTCTCCGACCATCTCGGCTGCCTTGCCCGAGATGATTTGTGGGACGTTGGCCAGCTTGGGCATCGTCACATCGGAGAGGCCATAGTCCTTGAGTTTCTTCCGGTCGATCTGCACCGGGTACTCGACGGTGGCCGTATAGGAATCCCCGGCCCGTAGGCCGGTGGTCGACAGTGCGGTTTCGGCGTCGTCGTTATAGAACAACGAACGGGCCAGTTCCTCGGAGCGTTCCCCCGAGACGTCCAGGCCCAGGAGTTTACCGCCGGCGGGCAGCCAGACCCCGTGGTATCCCTCGATCGTGATGTCCAGCGAACCGCGAGAACGCAACGGATCCTCGGCGCTCGAGGAGTTGACGTTCTCGGCATCCCCGACGGGGGTGAAGTTCCCGCCCGAACGCGGATCGACATCGAACACCATGCCGTCATAACTGTCCAGTGCGGCCAACCTGACCCGTTGGCCGTCGGGCAACCCGGTGACCGAGAGCAGCGGCTCATCGGCATGGTCCTTGGCATAGTTGCGGAAACTCATCAACGGGCTCGGGTAGTCATAGAGGTCGATGGGTGGGACGACGGCGTCGCGCAGCACCTGCCGCGGCTGGTCTACTTGTAGCGCCGGGGAGGCGACGGCCGTCAGACCGCCGGCAACCATCAGCACCACTGCACCGAATCCGATGCGGCGCAGACCGGGCCGGGCGGCCGAGACGTGGCCGCCACCGTTTCCGGTTGGCTGGTCGAGGCCCGCAGCACGGTCCACCTGTCGCCGCCAGGCCAACCAGCAGACCAAGGCCATGACCAGCACGAGGCCGCGCAGCAACGGCAGCGGCACGTCCCTGGTGCCAAAGATGATGCCGACGATGAACATCACGGTGATCGGGATGGCGGTCCAGAACGGTGAGCGGAAACGCCAGGCGAGCAGACCGGCGACCAGGGCGGTGACGTAGGCGCTGAGGAAGGGGACGACCAGCATGCCCGCACGCAGGCCGACCGGCGGGGCGACGGTGAGTACGTCCTTCCAGGACAAGACGACGCCGGCCAGCAGGGTGCGCAGTGATTCGAGGTTGGGCAGGAAACCCGAGGTGGCCTCCGCCGGGGTGGCCAGGGGCGTTCCGGCGATCAGGTAGATCGCGATGCCCAGGCCTGCCGCCGGCAGGAATCCCCACCGGTAGCGGACGATGACGTAGGACAGGACCAGGCCAAGCACCACGCCACCGAATCCGGCCAGCAGGTAGTGGCTGTCACCGCCGAAGGCGGCATCCAAGCCCAGGACCCCCAACCCGAGGCAGATCAGCAGGACCGCCGCATCGATGGCGCGGTGGGCGGAGGGCAGGTGCGAGCGCCACGAGACGGGGGCGCTCATGAGGCCACCTGGTGCAGGATCAGGGGCAGCTCGCTGAGTTGGCCGACGGTGATCACCGTCAGGTCCCCGATGGAAGCCCGGGCAGGTTCGGCTCCGGTCCCACAGCGTACGGCGAAGGCCCTGACCCCAACGGGTACGTGGGTGCTGGCCCGACGCAATTGCGCCGGGGTGGCGGCCGTACCGGTGATCAAGAAGAAGACCGAGGCGTTGGGCACCGCGTCGTTGATGGTTCGTGAGAGGTCGATCAGGTCGTTACGCCGGGCTGTGCCCTCGACCCGGGTGCAATCATCGAGCAGATTCCTGCCGGTCTGGGTGCGCAGCGGGCCCGCCTGGGTCAGTACCGAAAGGTTCCGTTGTTCACGGACCGCTTGGAGCCCAATCGAGGCGGCCACCGAGACGGCGAGTTCGAAATCATCAGACTCGACGTATTCCGCGGTGTTCGTGGACAAGGCGATGGCCAGATGGGAGCGGCGGGTCTCTTCGAACTGACGGACCATCAGCTCGCCGGTGCGTGCGGTGGTTTTCCAATGGATATGACGCCGGTCATCTCCAGGAACATAATCGCGGAGGGCATGGAAGGAGACATCCGAGGAGGACAGCACCCGGGTTGGCTCCCCTTCCAGATCCTTGATGAACCCGGAACTGGTCCCGCCCAACGCCGTCGTCCGGGGGTGGACGAACAGGTCTTGGACCTCCGTCCATTTGATCTGTCGTCTCAGCAGCCCAAACGGATCCTGTCGGATGGAGCGCACCGGCCCCACGGCAATGACGGCCCGTCGGTGGGTGGGGATGGTGAACAGTTCCTCATGGACTGCTACGGGGGCCAACCGGGGGATCCTGAAGAACGCGGTGGAGGTACCGACCGGCAATTCCATGGCTACCGGAAGCAGTGCCTTCGTCGAGGCGTTCTGCACTTCCAACCCGCCCACGGCCCGGTCCCCTACGGCGACCCGGGTCCGGTTCAGATCCAGGGTGACCCGGAAGACCGAACGGCCCAGAATGAAGGCGATGGCCAACAGCAGGAGCAGCGCACCCATCAGGGCGGCAATCCTCGCTTCCTGCCAGCCGAAGACCCCACCCAAAACGGCCAAGGCCACGACGACGGCGGCCAGCAGCCAACCCAGTGGGCTCACCACGTCCGTGGCCGGTTCAATCCTGGGCAGGGCCCACCCGCTCAAGCGCTGCCAGAGGGGCTGGACTTCGAGCTTGATGAGCTGGCCGACTTGGGCCGTGAGGGACGCCGGATGCAGTCGGGAACGTTTTTTCTCCGTTGGCTGCGTTCTGCGCGGCCCGTTGGACCCCCGCCGTGACCGGAACAGTCCCCCGAGGCCGGGGAACCGAGAAGACCCGGTCCTGGCCGACCGGCGACCGGAGTCCTGTGTCGGTGTGCTCATACTGAAGTGACTGCCTTCCGGACCGGGCTACGCGCGGGAATCTGCGTCGGCCCGCTGCTGCGGTGCCGCGGTCACGGACAGAATCCGGGCCAGGACGGACTCCGGGGTTGCCCCGGCAAACTCTGCTTCGGGGTCCATGACGAACCGGTGCGTCCACACGAACGGCGCAAGTTCCTTCACATCGTCGGGCAACACGTAGTTGCGGCCTTCCGACGCGGCCCACACCTTGGCGGCACGGACCATGGCCAAGGCGCCACGGACGGAGACCCCCAACCGGGTTTCCTCGGCCGCACGGGTCTGCTCGGTCAGTTCGGCAACATAGTTCAGCACGGACTCATCAACATGCGCGCTGGTGGCCAAATCGGCCATATCGGCGACGGCGCTGGTGGTGATCAGCGGTTTCAGCGCCAACGACCTGTCCCGGGTGGAGGCACCGGAGAGCAGGGCCACCGTGGAGGCCCGGTCCGGGTAACCGATGGACGTCTTGATCAGGAAGCGGTCCAGTTGTGCTTCGGGAAGCCGGTAGGTACCTGCCTGCTCAATCGGGTTTTGTGTCGCAATGACCATGAAGGGCCGCTCTTGGGTGTACGTTTTGCCGTCCACGCTGACGCGGGCTTCTTCCATGACTTCCAGCAGCGCCGACTGGGTTTTGGGCGAGGCACGGTTGATCTCATCGGCCAGCACGATATTGGCGAAGATCGGCCCCTGATGGAATTCGAAGAGCTGGCTCTTCTGGTCATAGATCGTGATGCCCGTGACGTCCGACGGCAACAGGTCGGGGGTGAACTGGATGCGCGAGTTCGAGCCCTGGACGGTGGCCGCCAGCGAACGGGCCAGCATTGTTTTGCCGGTGCCCGGGGCATCCTCGAGCAGCACGTGCCCTTCCGAGAGCATGGCCGTGAGGATCAACTTGATCACGTCGGGTTTACCCAAGATGGCCTGACCGACATTGGCCACCAGCTTCTCGAAAGTGCCGGCAAACCATTCGGCCTGTTCGTTGGTCATCGTCATGTGTTGGTTCCTCGGTTGGTGGTGTCGTCGCGGAGAGATCCTGCTGTACGGGGCTAGTTGGGCCACTTGGAGACATCGTTTGTCCAGATGGTTTTACCACCCTTTGTCAGTTTCACCGTGATGGGCATGAAGTAGTCGGCTCCATGCCAGCATCCCAATGACTGTTTTCCCGTGGTTCCACTCTTCACCGTGTAGGTGTAATTACTGAATTTGTTCTTTCGATTGCTGTCATAGCACTGGGCGTTCCAAGTTCCGGCATAGTCGCCGCGGAAATCGTCCATCACCACGGATAGCTTGTAGCAGTTGATGTCACAGTCGTCATCGACGACAGATCCACCGGAGCGCAACGTGGCCGACGGTTTCGGCGGGTCGGGTTTTTTATTGGACTTTTCGCTGATCGATTTACTCAGCGAGTGCTTTCCCTCGGAATCGGTGGCCGTGACGGTCAGTTTCCGGGTGGTTTCCCCCCCGACATTGACCTTCTCACTGCCGTCATTGGGGGTCGATGTTCCGCTGATGCTCGTTTTCAACGTCACCGGCCGGCCGTTGGCGTAGTCACTGGACTTCGAGTTCCAGGTGAATTTGATCCAGTCGTCTCCGTGGGAAGCTGAACGCCCGCCGCCGTCCTTCAACGGACCGTAGGAGCTCGTGCTGTTCGAAGCGGGGCTCGAATCGGCTGCGCCGGCCGCGTTAAGCGCCCTGACCCTCCACGAGTGGGACGCACCATTGGCGTTGGTGGTGATCACCGAGCCGGGGCCGCCGATCGACGTCCAGGACCCGCCGTCGGTGGAGTACTGGTAGCCGGTGATGGACGAACCATTGGCACCGGGCTTCTGGAAGGAGAGTTTGACCTTGTTGTTGGTTCCCGTGGCCTGGGCCGTGGGCTTGCCAATGGTCCTGGGCCGGCCATAAGGGGTCACTGCCGTCGACTTCCCGCTCGCAGGCGAGGTGCCGACCTTGTTCTTCGCCGTGACGGAGAACGTATAGGACCCGGTGGTCTTCAGCCCGGTCACCGACTGTTTTGTGGTCCCGGACGAGATCCCGTCGATGGTTTTGACGGTTGACCCACCCGCAAGGACTTTCAAGGTGTAGCCCTGGATGGGGGCGCCGTTGTTCCCGGGGGCCTTCCAGCTCACATTGACGACCCCGCCATTCACCGCCGATTCGGCGCGTACTGCGACGGGGGCCGTCGGCTGGAAGGGTTTGCCTGCTGGAATCACCGAGGACGAATAGTTGCTCCACTGCGAGGGCTTATCTGCCTTATTAACTGCCCTGACCCGGAACTGGTAGGACACCCCGTTCTTCAGGCCCTTCCAGGTATGGCTGGTCCCGGTGACTCCGGTGACCTGACTGACGCCGGTGGCCGGTGCCGGGGAGATTTCCAACGAGTAGCTGGTCACTGCCGAACCCCGGCTGACCGGTGGTGCCCAGTTCACGGTGGCTTGTTCGTCACCTGAGCTACTGGTCGGGGCCCCGGGCTGTTCCGGCTCGACATCGGGGCGGGCATCTGCCGAAGAGGCGGAGGCACTTGATTCACCGACGGCGTTGGTGGCGGTCACCGAGAAATTGTAGACGTGGTCGTTCTTCAACCCGTTGATGGTGCAGGTAGTGGTCGCACAGCTCTGCTCCACACCGTCACCGGAGACCGTGTAGGACTCGATCGGGGAGCCGTTGTTCGAGGGGGCATCCCAACTGAGAACTGCCTTGGAATCACCGGTGGATTCGACCAACGGCAGACCGGGAGCCTCGGGCTTTCCCTTGACGTTCAAGGTCACGGTGCCGTCGACCTGACGGTCGGGATCCTCGGTCACGTCCCCGATCGTGTACTGGACCGTCATCGTGCCGACGAAGTCCTGATCCGGGGTGATGGCCAACTGATCCCCGCGGATTTCCGCCCCGCCATCTCCCTGCTGCCCGGTGGCGCCAATGATCTTCAGCGGCCCCTGATCCTCATAGGGGTTGTGGTCGTTGGCCAGGACGTCGACGACCACTTTTTTGCCCTGCTGGGCGTCCTCGACGGTGTCAGCTACGGCCACCGGCAGTTCACGGGTGGAGGCGAGCACGTTCAGCGTGATGCTCGCCGACACGGCATCGTTGTGCCCGTCGCTCACCGAGACCTTCACCGAGCCCTTGCTGCCCTTGGGGGTCTTCACATCGGCGGAGGCGGTGAGGAAGTGGCCGTCCACCAGTTCGGTCTTGACCCCCTCGATGTTCTGCTCTCCGACAGAGAATTCGAGTTCGTCACCGTCGGGGTCACTGGCGATCTGACTCAGATCCAACCGGGCCGGGTCCTCGCCCTGGGCCACATCGAGCGAGTTGGACTGGATGCTGGGAGCCTCGTTGTCTTCCGGACGTGGCAGCACCTTGATCGGGATGGAGAGCACGCTATCGAGCCCATCACGGTCATCGGGCCCGGAACCGTCGGTGACCTCCACGGTCACCGATGCGGGGCCCGAATATTCCTTGGCTGATTTGAAGGTCAGCTCGGTGGCGGAACGGACCAGTTTGCCGTCGTTCTCCGGAACGGAGGACACCTTGGACTCATCGGTCAGTCGGGGCTGATGTCCGTCACGAACCTGCACCAGTTCCTCGAGGTCGAGTTTCAGGCTCTCCCCGGCCATCACTTCCTGCGGCTTATCGCTGCGCAGCACGGGACGTGCTCCGCCGACCCCCGGAACGATGGCGAAGGCCGTGGAGCTGAGGTCGTCCTGGTCGGTGATCGTGTAGGCAATGACTTGGGAATCGTCGGTCAGTTTGACCTTCAGCTGGTTGTCCTGGGTGACATTGGCCGTGGCCGGCTCATCCGGCAAGGTGATGTCCAGATCCTCGATCCGACCATCGGGATCCTCATCGTTATCGAGAATGGGTAGGGTGACATCTTCCTTGCCGACCACTTCCTGCAGCGAGGCATGGTCGTCACGGGCGATCGGGGCCAGGAGCTTGGCTTCCGGATCCGCTTCCACGGTGAGTGTGGCGCTGGCTGTTCCGCCGCGGCCGTCGGTGATCGTATATCTCACCGACAGGGACCCCTTCTGCTTCGGGGAGGTCACCACGATCCTGCCGTTGGAAACCTTGGCGTCCACGCCGTTGGACGTCTGCACGTCGTCGACGAGGGTGATCTGGTCGCCGTCCGGGTCGGTGTCGTTGCTCATGACGTCCACCGCTACCGGCCGATCGGGACGGACCGTGATGGAGTCGTTCACGGCCACCGGCGCGTTATTCGTCGTGGAGAGCGGGGCAACACCGACCATCACGGTGCCCGTCGCCCGGGCACCCAACCGGTCTTCGACGACGTAGGAGAACACGTCCGTCCCACTGGAGTTCCTGCTGGCGGTGTACTCGATGGCCGAACCCTTGACCTTCGCCGAGCCCAGCTGGGGGGCACCGCCGAGCTGGACGAGCGTCACCGAGTCCCCGTCGGGGTCGATTCCACCCAACGGGACGGCAATGGCGGTGGTTCCGCCGGCGAAGACCCGCCCGGTGATCTGTTCGGGTGAGGGTGGGGCGTTATCGGCCACGTCCACTGGCTGGACGTGGAAGTTCACGCGGGCGTTGGCTTCCTGCCCGTCGGGCCCGGCCACGGTGTAGACGGCGGAAACGTTATGCGGTTTGCCGTCGAATTCGCCGGCGCGGAAACGCACGGTGCTATCGGCGACGCTGATCAGCGATCCCTTGCCCAGGTCTTCGGCTTCCTTCAGGTCCGGAAGCAGCGTCAACTCCGCACCGTTGGGGTGTATGTCGTTCTCCAGGACGTCGACGGTGGCGACGTCTCCGGCCCGGACGACGACGTCGTCGGTGTTCGGCCGGGGCGGATCGAGCTTGGGCGGTGCCGGGACGGGGATCACATTGATCTCCCCGGTGGACACCCCACTGCCGTTGGACACCGTGTACTGGACCTTTTTCGGTTCGGTGAGACCGCGGACATCGGTGATCCGGACGAAACTGTTGCGTTCCACGGAGACGGTGAACGGAGCGTCGTCGGCTACGTCGGCACCGGTGAGGACCAGGACGCCGCCGGCGGGGTCGGAGTCGTTGCCCAGGACGTTGACCAGCACGTCCTGTCCTGCCGGCAGCAGGGCCACGTCGCGGACGGCGATGGGGTTGCCCGAGTTCTGTTCGGGGTCCTTGATGTCGATGCGCACCAGGCCGGGGGCACTGGCCGGACCGTTGGTGGCCACGTATTTGGCGTAGAAGGTCCCCGTCCGTTCACCGCGGATGGTCACCGTGCCGGTATCCGTATTGCTCTTCACCTCCACGCCATTGACCGATTCGACGGTGGCCAGGCGCAGTTCAGAGCCGCCAGGATCAAGATCGTTCTTCAACGGTGAGAACGTCACTTCTTCGCCGACATTCGCCGTGACGTGGTCGGTCGCGGTCACCGGCGGGGTCGCCGTTTTGGGCAGGACCTCCACGACGACACGCCCCTGGGCTCCTTCGCGCCCGTCGGAGACCTGCACGGTGATTTCCTTGCGTCCGACCTTCTTGCCGTTGTCCTGGAAGGTCAAGGCGCCATCGGGGCGAATGCGGATGATGTCCTTGTCATCACTGGAGCCACCCAGCAGTTGCAGGTCATCACCATCGGGGTCGATCCAGTCACTGAGGATGTTCTGGGTGACGGCTTCGCCTTGTTGGACCCGCAGGGTGGTGACGCGTTCCTGGCTGGGTTTGTGGTTTTCGTCCTCGGGGACGACGCGCACGGTGGCCTTCTCGGTCGCCTCGCCGCCTCGCCCATCGTCGGCCCGATAGGTGAAGGAGGTGCTACCGGTGGCGTCCTCGGGCACGACCATCTGGAACCCTGTGCCGTCGTTGACTTCTTGCAGGGTGCCCAGGGTGGGCTGCTTGCCGTCCAGCGAAGCAGTCAGCAGGTCGCCATCGGGGTCGACATCGTTGAAGAGCACCGGAAGGGCCGTGGTGCGCCCGGCCCGGACGCCGAAGGAATCGGGTTTGGTGATGGGCTTCTTATTCTTCTCGGTGCGGTTGGGCAGTTCGATGGCGTCGGTGACTTCCTTGGAGTCTTCCTTCTTCGCCTCGCCCTTGCCCTTGGGAGGTTCCAAATCGCTCCAGTTGCTCACGATCTGCATGCCGTCGTTGACCAGCCACACCTGCCCTGAGGTGACGTCATTGAGCACGACGACGTCACGGTTGACCCGGAACTGCAGGTCGGCGCCGCCCGGTAGCTCCGGCACCTGCCGGTTGACGTCTTGGGAGTCGTCATCACAATCACGCACGTATTGGGCGCTTCCCTGCCAGGCCGCATAGGTGCATTCACCGACCCTGACCGGCTGGATGGCGGTTCCGCTGGCTTTCAACGGCAGGTATTCTGTTTCCCCTCCCCCGAGCGGGACATCGGCCAATTTATTGCCCAAGGCGATCACCGCATGGTCGGTATCGGGACCGGGGGCCTGGAGTTGGCCGCCTTCGGGGTCGACGACGGTACTGGTCTTCCCCGCCGAGGTCGTGACCTTGCCCGTCTTTTCATCGAAGAGCACGGCGGTGTCGCCGACCACGCTGAGCTGCGCCTCCGAGGCATCCCCCAACTCCTCGACGTCCTGTTCACTTTCCTGGGTGAAGCTGCCGTCGGACTCGGCGACCCAACTGAAGAATTTATGCGCTTCGACGTCCACCGCCCAGACCGTGTCATCGGTCCCGACGGCGGTGAGGACCTGGCCCTTGGCCTCGAGCAAAGGAGGCGTGTCCTGGGAGGCGAAGCCGCCGAGGTTCTCCGTCGCCGTGGCATAGACGACGCCGTGATCGGCGTCGGTGACCGAGACGACGTCGGAGCCGTAGGAGAAGGATGAGTTGGCCGGCAGGGCGTTATCGTCGGCGAATTGGACCATGGCCGGATCGATGGTGGTCAGCGCGCCTTGTTCCAGGTTGCGCACGAAGACGTGCTCGGCGTCCTGCTCCAGATCGTAATCGGGCAGCGGTGTCAGCACGCCGCCGTCCAGGGTCTTGGACTGGTAGTTGAGGTGGCCGACCTTATTGAGCTCCTTATTCACCACCCAGACACCGCCGTCGTTCAGATCGACGTCAGCTGTCTTGAACCCCGGATAGATGATGGCCCCGGTGATGGCCAGCGCGGAGACCGCCGAGACGGCAGCCACCTTGAATCCCGTGCTTTTGCCCGGATTCGCACCCCATCGGGACATACCTGTAGTTCCTCATCACCGTCAATTTTTGTTCGGCACCCAAAGGAACAGAACCAGCCACCGTAGATCATAACGGATGGAAGAAAACCGTGACATGGGGAGAACTCCCCATCCCGTGGCCCAGGAGATCAGTCCAGGACGAGCCCTGCGCCCTCCCCCATGGACAAGACCACGGGGTTGATATCCCCGAAACCACGGACCTGCGTGGTCGGTTGCGGGTCCAGGACGAAGCGGTCGTCGCCTTCCAGGGTGCCCGCGGTGACGGAATCGGTCCAGACCGTCCCGGGGTCGGCGAGCGCCGTCAGTCGTGAGGCCAGGTTCACGGTCGGCCCGTAGACATCTCCCAGTCGGGAGAGGATGCGCCCCCAGACGATGGAGACCCTGGCCTTGGGCAGGAAGTCGTCGTTGGCGAATTCGGTGGCCAGGGTCAACGAGATCTGGGCCCCGGCCTGCGGGGTTTCGGCGATGAACAGGACCTCGTCCCCGATGGTCTTGACCAGACGGCCGCCACCGATGGAGATGATCTCGGCACATTTGTTCTCGAAGCGCTGCACGGTCTGCGCCAGGGTGCGTTCGTTCATCCGGCGCGACAGCGAGGTATAGGAGACCAGGTCAGCGAACCCGACGGCACGGGCCAACGGCAACGGGGCGTCGTCTTCGCTGCCATCGCGGCCCTCTTCGCTGGAGGCCAACCCCGTTTCGGCACGGACGCCTAGACGGTGGACCGCCGCGTTCAGCTGGCGGCGCCAGGAATAGACCAGCAGCTTCTCCAAGGGATCCACCAGATCCGGGAGGCGGTCCACGAGCCGGCGTCGGGCTTCGGGATCGCTGACACCCTGGTTTTGGACCATGTCCTCGACCAGCGCCTCGATCTGCCAGACGACCATCCTGTCGGTCATCTGTCCGATCGACCGGGTGATGGAGACTGCCGCCTCCTCCGTGAGCACCGAACTACGCACATTGCCCACGATCGTGCGCAAGGCCTCGAGATCGACCTCGGTGAAGGCGACGTCGTCGTCCCCCAGGTTGGGGAAGCCCAGGGCTCGCCACAGCTTCCGGGCACTGAGCAGCGAGATCCCGGCAGCGGCTGCGGCCTCGCGACGGCGCATGGTGCGTTTGGCCCCGAGCAGCAGTTTTTCCAGATCCTGGGCGGACTCCTTGACCTTTTCGCGTTCCAACGCTTGGGCCAACGGCAACGCCCGGGTTTCGGGTCCGGCATCGGGGCTCAGCTGCGGCAGGCCCCCGGTGGACGTCCCCAGCGAGGATGATCCCTGATCTGCCAGGTCCAGGTTGGCCGTGTCCGGGTGCGCAGGCTCGGTGGCCGGCTCCGGCGATGCGGGCTCCTGGTCCTCCGCAGCTTGCTCGGCCCGCTGCCAGGGGGCCAACGGCAGAATGGGGAGGGCCGCGGTCCTGGGTAGGGGCTCCCGGCCCGGTGTTGCGGCGCTTTCCGCCCGCTCATCACCGGCATCCTGCCCATCATCCATGTCCGATCCCATCCACGCGTTCCTCTGTACCAATTCCTACACCATCGAACCCCATCGTTCTGGGTAAACGCTCAATGGCCGTCACCACCAGCTCCCGGACCCGGTCGATCCGCGGCAGATGCGGGATACGGACCGGCCCGTTGGCCGTCTCCAGCACCAGGGCCCCCGAGCCGCTCGCCCGTTCAAACAATTTCTGGCTGGTCTTCAGGGTCCTGACGAAGGCCAGCGGCAATTCCCACTGGTTCTTGGCCCCGACACCCCGGCGCACGACGATGCGTTCGTTCGTCAAAAAGACCAGGGTTCGTCTCCATCGAATCACCGGGATGATGCTCCAGGCCAGCAGAAGCACTCCGGCAACGATGGGGATGACCACCTGCAATAAGGGCACGGTCTCCACCACGGCATCCGGCAGGTCGTTGCGGGTCAGGGTCCCCAGGACGAAGGCGCTCAGGGCCGCCAGCACGACGAAGACGACGGCGGGACGGTTCAGGACACGACGATGCGCACGGGTCTTGAAGATCACCCACTCGTTCTCGGCCAGTCGCAGCCTCATTTGCTTTTCCTTCCATCGCCTGGGCGTCGCGCCCCAGGTCGTATCCAATTCTAGGCGGGAGACCCGATGGCCTGGATCAGGCGTAACGTCCGTCGGTGCGGCGCAGGTGCACGACGTCTCCGGCACGGATGGACGTCGTCGTCCCGTCGGCAGTCCTGACGTTCAGCGCCCCGTCCGGCTCCAATCCGACGGCGGTGCCTTCCAGGGTGGAACCCGAAGGGAGTTCGGCCCGGATCGGTGCCCCGAGGGTGGCCATGGACCGGGCGACCCGTTCGAGCAGTGTGGCGTCGCCGTCGATCGCGTCCCCCGCCCGGCCGCCGGCCCGCAGGAAGCCGTGATAGAGCCGGGAGACCCGGCGCAGGTAGTCGCCCAGCAGGGCCGTCGTGTCCACCGTTCGGGCACCTTCAAGGAGCAGTGAGGTGGCGGTGGGCACGGGGAGTTCTTCCCGGCTCAGGGTGACGTTGACCCCCGAGCCGACGACGACGGCGGAGCCTCCGGGGGCGGGAACCAGGTGGGCCAGGACTCCGGCGATCTTACTTCCGGAGACGATCACATCATTGGGCCATTTGAGCTCGGCGGGGACACCGGCGCATTCCCGCAGGGTCTCGGCCAAGGCCGTGGCGCAGAGCATGGACATCCAGGCGTAGGTCTCCGCGGTGGCGGGCCGGCCTCCGGGTGTCGGGCGGAACAGGAGGCTCACCGCCAAGGAACTGCGCTCGGGTGCCTGCCAGCTGCGGTCCATCCTCCCTTTTCCTGCCGATTGGAAGTCGGTGGCCAGCGCGCTGATTTGTGGCCACTCCTCGGGGGCTGTGGTGAAGGCAGCGGCCAGGTCGGTATTGGTCGAACCCGTGGATTCCACGACGTCCAGCCGGGCGATGGTCCCCGGCCCGACCAGATCACGGCGCAGGGCCTCGGCATCCAAGGGGGCACGCAGGGCTGCTGATTCGTTCATGGTTTCCAGCCTAGTCCGAAGCCCCCGTGGCGGGCCGACCGTGTCGGTGCGGCCCGCCGGGGCGGCCAGGGGATCAGAGGAACATATCGGGAACCAACTGGTCCTCCGGCGCCCCCATGCTGTAGCCGGTGAAGTCGGTGACTCCCTCACCGCGCAGAACCTCTTCGTCGATGAAGAAGTTCCCGCTGCATTCGCTGGCGGGCCGGGCCAGGATGACCGCTGCGGCGTCGGAGACGATGGCTTCCTTGCGGGCCCCGCGGATCAGCTGCTCCCCACCGGGCATGTTCCGAATGGCTGCGGTGTTGATGAGCGTGGCCGGCCACAGCGAGTTCACGGCGATCCCGTCACCGCGCAGCTCCTCGGCCAGACCGAGCGTGGTCATGCTCATCCCGTATTTGGCCATGGTGTAGGCGAGGTTGGCGCCGGCCCATTTCGGGTCCAGGTTCAGCGGTGGGGACAAGGTGAGGATATGCGGGTTCTCCGAGCGGCGCAGGGCGTCCAGGCTCAACTTGGAGAGCAGGAACGTGCCGCGAACGTTGATGTCATGCATCAGGTCATAACGTTTCATCGAGACCGCATCGGTGGTGGACAGGTCGATCGCCGAGGCATTGTTCACGACCATGTCGATGCCACCGAATTCGGCGACGGTCGCCTCGACCGCGGACTGCACGTCGTCGTCGTTGCGCACGTCGCCGACGATCGGCAGGGCGCCAACGCCGTGGGCTCGGATCTGTTCGGCTGCCGTGTAGACGGTGCCTTCAAGGGTCGGCTGGGCCGTGGCGGTCTTGGCCATCAAGGCGATATTCGCTCCGCCGGCTGCCAGTTCCAAGGCGATGGCGAGTCCGATGCCGCGGCTTCCACCGCTCATCAGGACCGTACGTCCTGCAAAGGGGCGGGCTCCGTCGACGGCGTCGGCTACGGGGTTCTGGGGTACTGGTGACTCGGTCATGACCCCAGCCTACGGGAAATCCCTCCCAAAGGTTACCCGTCAGTAACAAGAAGTTTCTGCCCCGAACCAGCTGAGCGCCACGCGGCGACTTTGTAGGGTTCCTACAGCCGACACGACGCCGCACGTCACTAGACTGAGCTTGAGGGCACACTGATTGTGCCATTCCTACTACTTTCAAACAGACGGGAGTCTCCCGCATGAGCGAGACCGGCCTCCAGGCACCGGACGAGCAGATCGACCTGTCCACTACCGCGGGCAAGATCGCCGAATTCCGGCGCCGGCAGTCGCAGTCGCTGACCCCCTCCGGACCGGAAGCGGTGGAGAAGCAGCACGCCCGCGGCAAGAACACCGCCCGCGAGCGCATTGAGCAGCTCATGGACGAGGGCTCCTTCGTTGAATTCGATGCCTTGGCAGTGCACCGCTCCACGGCCTTCGGCATGGATGCCAAACATCCCCTCGGCGACGGCGTCGTCTCCGGGCACGGCACGGTCGATGGCCGCCTCGTGGCCGTCTACTCCCAGGACTTCACCGTTTTCGGCGGCTCACTGAGCAAGGTCAACGGCGAGAAGATCGTCAAGGTCCAGGAATTCGCCCTGCGCAATGGCTGCCCGGTCGTGGGTATCAACGACGGCGGTGGGGCGCGGATCCAGGAGGGTGTCGCCTCGCTGGCGATGTTCGCCGACATCTTCCGCAACAACGTCCACGCCTCGGGCGTCGTCCCCCAGATCTCCCTGATCCTTGGCCCCTGCGCCGGTGGTGCCGCCTACTCCCCCGCGCTGACCGACTTCGTGGTGATGGTGGATAAGACCAGCCACATGTTCATCACCGGCCCCGACGTCATCAAGACGGTCACCGGCGAGGAAGTCGACATGGAGACCCTCGGCGGTGCTCGCCAGCATAACGCCAACACCGGCACCGCCAGCTACCTGGCCACCGACGAATCCGATGCCATCGATTTCGTCAAGGAACTGTTGGACTACCTGCCCAGCAACAACCTCACCGAGGCGCCGCCCACGGAATTCGAGGAGGAACTGAGCGTCACCGAGGATGACCTGGACCTCGATCTGCTCATCCCGGATTCCGCCAACCAGCCCTATGACATGCGTACCGTCATCGAACACATCGTCGACGACGGCGCCTTCTTGGAAATGCAATCGCTCTACGCGCCGAATGTGATGATCGGCTATGCCCGCGTCGAGGGCCGCAGCATCGGCATCGTCGCGAACCAGCCGATGCAGTTTGCCGGGACGCTGGACATCGCCGCCTCGGAAAAGGCAGCACGCTTCGTGCGCCATTGCGACGCCTTCGGCCTGCCGATCCTGACCCTGGTGGACGTGCCCGGCTTCCTGCCCGGCAAGGACCAGGAGTTCCAGGGGATCATTCGCCGCGGCGCCAAACTCCTCTTCGCCTACGCCGAGGCCACCGTCCCGAAGCTGACGGTCATCACCCGCAAGGCCTATGGCGGCGCGTACATCGTCATGGGGTCCAAGAAACTCGGTGCAGACCTGAACCTGGCCTGGCCGACCGCGCAGATCGGTGTCATGGGTGCCCAGGGTGCCGTCAACATCCTGTTCCGGCGCGACTTGGCAGCGGTTGCGGCCGCGGGCGGGGACGTCGAAGCACGCCGGACCGAGATCATCGACGACTATGAAACCGAGCTGCTCAACCCCTACCAGGCGGCAGAGCTCGGGTACATCGACGCCGTCATTGCCCCCTCGGACACCAGGACCCAGATCGTTCGCGGGCTGCGGGCCCTGCGCGATAAGCACGCCTCACTGCCAGCCAAAAAGCATGGGAACATCCCGCTGTGACCGGATCAGCACACAATGAGAACGACGCCGCTGCTGCCGCGCCGCTCTTCGCCGTGGTCCGAGGAAACCCGGACGACGTGGAGGTGGCCGCGCTGACAGCGGTCCTGGCCTGCCTTCCGGGCACCAGCCAGGAGCCCAACGGCGCCGATGCGGCGACCTCCCGACGCGAGGTGATGCGCAACCAAGCCTGGCAGCGCCGTCATTTGGCGGGCCAGCCGGGCCCCTGGCGGAGCGGTCGCTCCTAGCGGGCCACTGCTCCCTCCGCGGAGGTCGCTGCCTGATCTTCAGCACCTGCTTCACTTGCGGTTAGGCTGTGCACTATGACCAACGCCACATCCGCAGCCACCCGTGCCCCCAGCGCCATCGATGCCGTCGCCGACCAGTTTTTCGACCGCCTCATCGCCCTCGCCCCCGATTTCGCCACCTCACTGGGCATCCCCGGCCACGAAACCGGATATTCCGACTACTCCCCCGCCGGCCAGCAGGCCTATGTCGAGGCCGTCCGCACCACGCTCCAAGCCCTCGAAGGCCTGGAGCCGGTCGACGACGTTGATGCCATCACCCTGGACGCCATGCGCGAACGACTCGGCCTGGACCTTGAACTTGACGCCACCGGGATCACCCAGCTGAACAACATCGCCAGTCCGGCCCAGGACATCCGGGCGATCTTCGATCTGATGCCCACCGACACCACCGAGCAGTGGCAGCACATCAGCGGTCGGCTCGCCAATGTTTCAGGAGCCATCGGCGGCTATATCGCCTCGCTGCGCAAAAGCCGCGACGAGGGCCATGTGGCGGCCCAGCGCCAGGTCCGCATTGTCATGGAACAGACCCGCGACTACGCCAAGGCCGGCGGTTTCTTCACCTCCCTCGCCGCCGAGGCACCCACCGCTGCCGGGGAACCGGCGGCAGCGCTAGGGGATGAACTCTCCACCCATGCCGCCGAGGCGGCCGCAGCCTATGCCCGCCTGGCCGACTTCCTGGAAACCGAACTTCTGCCCTCAGCCCCGACCAAGGATGCCGTGGGCCGGGAGTATTATGCCCTGTGCTCACGGCAGTTCATCGGTGCCGAGATCGACCTGGACGAAACCTACGACTGGGGCGTCGCCGAACTGGACCGACTCATCACCGAACAGGAGATGGTGGCCGGGCAGATCAAGGCGGGCGCCTCCATCGTCGAAGCCAAGGAGATCCTCAACGCCGACCCACAGCGCCAGCTCAAGGGCACCGAGGCGCTGAGGACCTGGATGCAGGAAAAGGCCGACGCGGCAGTGGCCGCCATGGAAGGGGTCCACTTCGAGATCCCCGAAACCATGCGCCGCCTCGAATGCATGATCGCCCCCACCCAGGAAGGGGGCATCTACTACACCGGCCCCTCCGACGATTTCAGTCGTCCGGGCCGCATGTGGTGGTCCGTTCCCGCAGGTGAGGACGACTTCACCACCTGGTCCGAGACGACCACGGTCTACCACGAGGGCGTTCCCGGCCACCACCTGCAGGTCGGCACCGCCACCTACCGCAAAGACACCCTGAACAACTGGCGCCGTAACGCCTGCTGGGTCTCCGGCCATGGTGAGGGCTGGGCCCTCTATGCCGAACGGCTGATGCTGGACCTGGGCTACCTGGCCGATCCGGGCGACCATATGGGCATGTTGGATATGCAGCGGATGCGTGCGGCCCGCGTGGTGTTCGACATCGGCGTCCACCTGGAGCTGGACATGCCAGAACGCTGGGGCTCCGGCCCGTGGACCCCCGAGAAGGGGTACGACTTCCTGTCCAAGCATCTGGACATCTCCGAGGGCCAGCGCCAATTCGAGTTCACCCGCTACCTCGGCTGGCCCGGTCAGGCCCCCTCCTACAAGGTGGGCCAGCGCCTCTGGGAGCAGATCCGCGATGCCCGTCGCGAGACCGAAGGCGATGACTTCGACCTCAAGGCCTTCCACAGCCAGGCACTGAACATGGGGTCGGTCGGTTTGGACACCCTGCGCCGGGCCCTGCTGCCTGCTGGCTGAGGCAGGAGGCAAGGCCCACATCGAAATCGGGAATGAACCCGCCGATCCCTTGCAGGACAAGGGATCGGCGGCGCCACCCGCGGGACAGCAATACAGCACCGCGTCATAAAGTGAAATATTAACTCTTCGGGGTGTACCTTCCGGCCCTACGGTCGTTTCGTGAGCACATCAACCAAACCCCACCGCATATTGCCCCGCTGGGTGACCGCCTTCGGCCCCCAGATCGTCGCGGGCCTGGTCCTCGGCGTCGTCCTCGGACTGGTCGCCAAATACACCGGTAGCACCGCCGAGTCCCCCAACGCCCTGGGCGCCACCTTGGACACGATCGGATCCAGCTACGTCTCGCTGCTGCGCGCGGCGGTCATCCCGCTGGTGTTCTTCGCCGTGGTCGCCTCCATCGCCAACCTCTCCCAGGTCACCAACGCCGCCCGCCTGGCCTGGCGGACCATCCTCTGGTTCGGCATCACCGCGCTGATCGCCGTGCTGATCGGCATGGGACTAGGCACCTTCATCCGTCCCGGTGCCAACACCGGCCAAGGAGCCCCTGAGGATTACGTCGGCAAAACCGGCGACTGGTGGGCCTTCCTCACCGGATTGATCCCGGAGAACTTCCTGGGTATGGAAACCAGCAGCAAGGTCGCCGAATCCGGTGACGTCTCCACGAGCCTGTCCTTCAACGTCCTCCAGGTCCTGGTCATCGCCGTGGCCGTCGGCATCGCGGCCCTGAAAATCGGTTCCGCGGCCAAGCCCTTCCTGGATCTGAGCGCCTCGCTGCTGTCGATCATCCAGAAGATCCTGTGGTGGATCATCCGGCTGGCGCCGCTGGGCACCGTCGGACTGATCGGCAACGCGACAGCCTCCTACGGCTGGGACACCATGGGTGCGCTGGGCAAGTTCGTCATTGCCATCTATCTGGGTCTGGCTCTGGTGCTGTTCGTGGTCTACCCGATCCTGGTCAAGGCCCACGGCCTGGGCGTGCGTTCCTACTATTCGGGGGTCTGGCCCGCGGTCCAGCTCGGCTTCGTCTCCCGTTCATCGATCGGCACGCTGCCACTGACCCAACGCGTGACCGAACGCAACCTCGGGGTCCCACGCGGCTACGCCTCGTTCGCCGTCCCGTTGGGCGCGACGACCAAGATGGACGGCTGCGCCGCGATCTACCCGGCCGTCTCGGCGATCTTCGTGGCCCAGTTCTTCGGCATCGATCTGGACGTCACCCAATACATCCTCATCGCCATCGTCTCGGTGCTGGGCTCCGCCGCCACCGCCGGGACCACCGGCGCCGTGGTGATGCTGACACTGACCCTCTCCACGCTGGGCCTGCCGTTGGCCGGTGTCGGCCTGCTGCTGGCCGTGGACCCGATTCTGGACATGGGCCGCACCGCGGTCAACGTCGCCGGACAGGCGCTGATCCCGGTGATCGTGGCCAAACGAGAAGGCATCCTGGACCACGACCTCTACAACGCTCCGCGCAACGGCACCCCCTTCGCCGATGAGTTCGAGTCCGCCCGCGCAGCCGAGGCCTCCGAGAAGGAAGAAACCCAGAACCCGGTACCGGTCCAGGCATCTTCCGCCTGCTGATCTTCAGCACGCTCACCACCGAGGGGCCCCGCACTGCCGATGCGCAGCGCGGGGCCCTCTTCGCTTCCTCCGCTTCTTCAGCTTCTTCCGCGTTCTTCCGGCACCCTCATCACCAACTTGCACAGTGTGCAAACTTGCACGTAGTGTAACGAAGGTGACTCCGCTTCCCGAATCCTCCACCAGTGGCCCCTCGCGCCGCGAAATCAACAAAACAGCCACCCGCGCCGCCATCGTCGACGCGGCCATGACGCTGCTGCGCGCCGAGGGCTTCGAAGCGGTGACCGCCGATCGGGTCGCCGATGCCGCCGGCGTCTCGCGGCGCACCTTCTTCAACTACTTCCCCTCCCTCGAAGCAGCCCTGAACGGCCCCACTGAGGCCTTCGTGGAACATGTCATCCAGCTCTTCGAGGCGCAGCCGCGCGAACTGCCGATCATGTCGGCCGCCGTGAACGCCCTGAACGGCATGGCCGATCGCAGTCTTCTGGCCCCGGTCGCCGAACTCGTCACCGTGTCCCACAGCAGTCCGCAACTGGACCGCCTGGAACTGGAATCCTGGAACGACTGCGCCGAACGCCTGGTGGCGATGATCGTGACCCGGGTTCCGTCCACCGACCCGCTGACCGCCTCGGTCTTCGCCAACTCGATCATCGGTGCCGGCCGCGCCGCCGTCGACTTCTGGATCGAACAGGCCGGCGGCGATCTCTCCGAGGCCTCCATCACCATCTTGCAGCAGCATCTGACCACAGCGCTGAGCCAACTACGCGATGGCTTCCCCACCCTGAACGTCCCGGCCACCCCGGCCCAGATCCGAGAGGCCTAAACCATGGCCACCTTCCTCTACAAACTCGGCCGCATGGCCTACCGCCGTCGCTGGGCCGTCCTCTCGGCCTGGATCGTGGGCCTGCTGGCCATCGGCCTGTCCGCCGGCGCCTTCATGGGTACCCTGACCAACAGCTTCTCCATCCCCGGCACCGAGACCCAGCGCGCGCTGGATACCCTCAAGAAGGAGATGCCCGAATTCTCGGGCGGCAGCGGTTCGATCGTCTACCAGACCTCCGACGGTAAGAAGTTCACCACGGACCAGAAGAAGGCCATTGGTACGTCACTGGACGAGCTCGAAGCCCTCCCGGATGTCCGGGAGGCCTCCAACCCCTTCACCACACAGAAGCAGCTGGACGACGCCCAACAAAAACTCGACGACTCCCAGCAGAAGCTCGACGACGGCGAAAAGCAACTCACCGACGGACGGCAGCAACTGGCGGACGGCAAGGACCAGATCGCCGACGCCAAGAAGGACATCGCCGACGGACGGCAGAAGCTCAAACCCGAACAAGCCAAGATCGACGACGGACGCGCCGAGCTCAAGGACGCGCAGACCAAACTTGACGGTGCGGCACAAGCCGGGGCCATCCCCCCGCGGCAGCTTGCCGCCCAGCGCGCCAAGCTGGAGGCCACCGAAAAGCAGCTCGATCAGGGTCAGGCCAAGCTCGATGCCTCGGCCCAGCAACTCGATGCCGCCGAACAGCAGATCACGGCGAAGGAATCCGAGGTCTCCGCGAGCGAGAAAAAACTCGAAAAGTCAGCGCAGAAGCTTGAGCAAGGCAAGAAGGATCTGGCCCTGGGCAAACGCCAGGCCAAATCCACCGATGGCATGCGCTTCGTCTCCCAGGACGGGACAACCGTTGCCGTCAATGTCTCCTTCACCGGCTCTGCCGATGCCCTGACCTCTGAAACCCGCGATGAGATCAAGGATATTGCCGGCGAAGCGACGTCCACCGGATTGAAGGTGGACTACTCCACGGAAATCGTCCAGGACATCTCCTCCATCTTCGGTTCGGCCGAGATCATCGGGCTGGTGATTGCCGCCGTCGTCCTGTTGGTGATGCTCGGAACGTTCGTCGCCGCCGGCCTGCCACTGCTGATGGCAGTCCTCGGCGTCGGAGCCGGTGTCGGCGGAACCCTTGCCCTGTCCAGTGTGATCGAGATGGCTTCGATCACTCCCGCACTGGCCCTGATGCTCGGGCTGGCCGTAGGCATCGACTATTCGCTGTTCATCGTGCACCGACATCGTCGACAGCTGTTGGACGGCATGGACCTGGAGGAATCGATCGGGCGGGCGACCGGCACCAGCGGCAACGCCGTGGTCTTCGCCGGCCTGACGGTGATCATCGCCCTCTCGGCGCTGGCCGTTCCCGCCCTGCCGTTCCTGTCGGTGCTGGGACTTTCGGCCGCCTTCACCGTGGCCATGGCCGTGCTCATCGCCATCACACTCACCCCGGCACTGCTGGGCTTCATCGGCCGCCGGCTCATCAGCAAGCGCGCCTGGCGCAAGGCTGCCGCCACGGCTGTCGCGCCGGCGACAGGCCCCGCCGACGACAGTGTCGATTCCGCAGCCCACCCCAATGCCGCGGGCAATCGCGGATGGGGTGCCTTCGTGACCAGGAAGCCGATCCTCATGGGTTTGATCGGCATCCTGTTGCTGGGCATCATGGCGATCCCTGCCCTGCAACTCCGCACGGCCCTGCCCGACGGCAGCGCGGAACCTGTCGATTCCAGCGCCCACCAGGCGTACGAACTGCTCAGCGATAAATTTGGTGCCGGCTATAACGGGCCCATCATCGCCTTGGCTGATCTGCCGGCCGGGTTGGACGCAGATGAAGCTGAAGCCAAGAACCTGGACATCGCTGACGAACTGCGCGGCATCAACGGAGTCGTCGCCGCAGTTCCCGTGGGCATCAACGATGACAACACGCTGGCAGTGCTGCAGATCGTCCCCGAGGAAGGCCCTGCCGACCCGGCGACCGAGCAAGTGGTCACCGACATCCGCAACGCTTCGTCGGGGATCGAAGCCGAGACCGGAGCACATCTGGCCCTGACCGGCCAGGTCACCGCGCAGATTGACGTCTCCGAGCGTCTGGCCGAGGTGTTGCCGCTCTACCTGGGCATCGTCGTCGGGCTCTCCCTGGTGCTCCTGCTGCTGGTCTTCCGTTCGGTGATCGTGCCGATCCTGGCCACTGGAGGTTTCCTGCTGTCCCTGATGGCCTCCTTCGGTGCCACGGTCGCGGTTTATCAATGGGGTTGGCTCTCAGGGATCTTCGGGGTGGCGACCCCGGGGCCGATCATGAGTTTCCTGCCGATCTTGCTGATCGGCATCCTCTTCGGCCTGGCCATGGACTACCAGGTGTTCCTGGTTTCGGGCATGCGGGAGTCCTTTGCCCACGGCGAGGACCCGAAGGCCGCCGTCCGCTCGGGGTTCGCTCATTCGGCCCCCGTGGTCACCGCCGCGGCACTGATCATGACCAGCGTCTTCGCCGGCTTCATCTTCGCCGAACTGACGATGATCCGGGCCATCGGCTTCGCGCTGGCGATTGGTGTGCTGCTGGATGCGTTCGTGGTCAGGATGACGATCACCCCGGCGATCATGCACCTGCTGGGGCGCCGCGCGTGGTACATCCCGAAGTGGCTGGATAAGGTCCTTCCCGATGTGGACGTCGAAGGCGCGAAGATCGCCGCACTGGACACGGCCGGCCCCGCGGGGGGCCCGGCCGGTGGATCAGACCCCGAGTCCGGCGGCCCCCACGGTGGAGGCGGAGACGACGGCAGCGACGACACCGGCGGACCGGGCCATCCCGCCCACCGTGCCGACACCCCGGTGGACGCATTACGGTAGGGGCATGAGCATGGACCCTTCCTCCCCCCGTACCGCCAACGCCGATCCCGCAGACCCCGGGGCCGAGGAGGAACCGCCACTGCTGGTGCTGGCCTCCCGCTCCCCGGGACGGGCCAGGATCCTGACGGACGCGGGCATCGACTTCGAGGCCATCGTCTCCGACGTCGATGAGGACGCTGCCGTGGCCGAGGCCGCCGAGCGTCTGGGAGGTTCACTGGATGCCCCGTCGATGGCGTTGCTGCTCGCCCGGACCAAGGCGGAGTCGGTGGCAGCCCTCGAAGCGGCCGACGGCGCCGTCGTTCTGGGCTGCGACTCGGTTTTTGAACTCGACGGGGTCTCCTACGGCAAACCCCCTGCCGCCGAGGTGGCCATCGAGCGCTGGAAGGCGATGCGGGGGAAGACCGGGGTGCTCCACACCGGCCATTGGCTCGTGGACAACCGCAGCACCGAAGAGGACGACGGCGGTACGGGGGCCACGCTGGGCACCGTGGCCTCGGCCTCGGTCAGCTTCGATGAGGTCACCGATGAGGAGATCGAGGCCTATGTGGCCACCGGGGAACCGTTGCCCTGCGCCGGGGCCTTCACCATCGACGGCCGCGGCGCAGCCTTCATCACCGGCATCGACGGCGACCCGCACACCGTGGTCGGCCTATCAGTGAACACGCTGCGTCACCTGCTGGTCTCCGCGGAGCTGTCGATCACCGATCTGTGGGGCTGAATAATTTCTAGAAAGTACCCTGTTGCCTCATAGCAATA
>NZ_NRGU01000007.1:0-5718 GCF_002332245.1 Glutamicibacter sp. BW78 | reverse complement strand
AAAATTTGTCCGGCGGCGACCTACTCTCCCACACCCTCCCGAGTGCAGTACCATCGGCGCAGTGGGTCTTAGCTTCCGGGTTCGGTATGGGACCGGGCGTTTCCCCCACGCTATGACCGCCGTAACTCTTCCACCCACACCACCAAGTGGCGGGGAAAACTAGTCACATTTGCCATATGGGAAACCAACCAGCAGCTGGTTTCCGTGGTGCAACATGTACAACAATATTCTATTACAGGACCAACCCCGAACACCAACCCCGAACCCCCACACAACCGGTAGGGGAGCAACACACCCCAAAAATGAAGGGTGTGATGGTGTTGGTGCCAAGGCGTTGTTGCCTGGCAACCGCATAGTGGACGCAGCATATCTTGCCCACACAACCAACAGTCGTGTGGTGAATTGTGGTGTAAGTTATCGGCCTATTAGTACAGGTCAGCTCCACGGGTCTTTAGTCCCCGCTTCCACGTCCTGCCTATCAACCCAGTGGTCTAGCTGGGGGCCTCTCACACTCAAGGTGTATGGAAATCTCATCTCGAAGTGGGCTTCCCGCTTAGATGCTTTCAGCGGTTATCCCTTCCGAACGTAGCTAATCAGCGGTGCACTTGGCAGTACAACTGACACACCAGAGGTTCGTCCGTCCCGGTCCTCTCGTACTAAGGACAGCTCTTCTCAAATTTCCTGCGCGCGCAGCGGATAGGGACCGAACTGTCTCACGACGTTCTAAACCCAGCTCGCGTACCGCTTTAATGGGCGAACAGCCCAACCCTTGGGACCTACTCCAGCCCCAGGATGCGACGAGCCGACATCGAGGTGCCAAACCATGCCGTCGATATGGACTCTTGGGCAAGATCAGCCTGTTATCCCCGAGGTACCTTTTATCCGTTGAGCGACGGCCGTTCCACAACGTGCCGCCGGATCACTAGTCCCGACTTTCGTCCCTGCTCGAGCTGTCACTCTCACAGTCAAGCTCCCTTGTGCACTTACACTCGTCACCTGATTGCCAACCAGGCTGAGGGAACCTTTGGGCGCCTCCGTTACTCTTTAGGAGGCAACCGCCCCAGTTAAACTACCCATCAGGCACTGTCCCTGACCCAGATCATGGGCCGAAGTTAGGAATCCGGTACGGCCAGAGTGGTATTTCAACGATGACTCCACGAACACTGGCGTGCCCGCTTCAACGTCTCCCACCTATCCTACACAAGCCGCACCGAACACCAATACCAAACTATAGTAAAGGTCTCGGGGTCTTTCCGTCCTGCTGCGCGTAACGAGCATCTTTACTCGTAGTGCAATTTCGCCGAGTTCATGGTTGAGACAGCGGGGAAGTCGTTACTCCATTCGTGCAGGTCGGAACTTACCCGACAAGGAATTTCGCTACCTTAGGATGGTTATAGTTACCACCGCCGTTTACTGGGGCTTAAATTCCCAGCTTCGCCCCGAGGGGCTAACCGGTCCTCTTAACCTTCCAGCACCGGGCAGGAGTCAGTCCGTATACATCGTCTTGCGACTTCGCACGGACCTGTGTTTTTAGTAAACAGTCGCTTCCCCCTGGTCTCTGCGGCCCCGATCCCCTCACACCAGCAAGTGGTGTTCAAGGTTGGGGCCCCCCTTCTCCCGAAGTTACGGGGGCATTTTGCCGAGTTCCTTAACCATGATTCTCTCGATCGCCTTAGTATTCTCTACCTGATCACCTGTGTCGGTTTGGGGTACGGGCGGCTTGAACCTCACGTCGATGCTTTTCTTGGCAGCATAGGATCACCGGATCACCCACCGAAGTGGGCGCCTATCGGGTCTCAACCATCATGAATGGCGGATTTACCTACCATTCGGCCTACACCCTTGGACCAGGACGATTCCATTGCCTGGCCCGGCTACCTTCCTGCGTCACACCTGTTAATACGTTGACCTCCCTGGCTCGGGTCCCGCGCCTGGCACCCGGTACCTTCCCCGAAGGGAAGATGATGGGTGTTCGGGGCGGTTAGCATCGCCAGTTCAGTAGGGACGGTTCTTCACCGGTACGGGAATATCAACCCGTTGTCCATCGACTACGCCTGTCGGCCTCGCCTTAGGTCCCGACTCACCCAGGGCAGATTAGCTTGACCCTGGAACCCTTGATCATTCGGCGGACGGGTTTCTCACCCGTCTTTCGCTACTCATGCCTGCATTCTCACTCGTGCCGTCTCCACCACTGGTTCACACCGTGGCTTCACTGCCGGCACGACGCTCCCCTACCCACCCAGGCGGCTGGACCACGAAGGCCTACCTATATACCTGGATGACGCAACTTCGGCGGTGTGCTTGAGCCCCGCTACATTGTCGGCGCGGAATCACTTGACCAGTGAGCTATTACGCACTCTTTCAAGGATGGCTGCTTCTGAGCCAACCTCCTGGTTGTCTTCGCAACTCCACATCCTTTTCCACTTAGCACACGCTTAGGGGCCTTAGTTGGCGTTCTGGGCTGTTTCCCTCTCGACCATGAAGCTTATCCCCCACAGTCTCACTGCTGCGCTCTCACTTACCGGCATTCGGAGTTTGGCTGACGTCAGTAACCTTGTAGGGCCCATTAGCCATCCAGTCGCTCTACCTCCGGTAAGAAACACGCAACGCTGCACCTAAATGCATTTCGGGGAGAACCAGCTATCACGAAGTTTGATTGGCCTTTCACCCCTACCCACAGCTCATCCCCTCCATTTTCAACTGAAGTGGGTTCGGTCCTCCACGCGCTCTTACACACGCTTCAACCTGGCCATGGGTAGATCACTTCGCTTCGGGTCTAGACCGCGCCACTGAACGCCCTGTTCAGACTCGCTTTCGCTACGGCTTCCCCACACGGGTTAACCTCGCGACACGGCACTAACTCGCAGGCTCATTCTTCAAAAGGCACGCCGTCACCACAACCAAGGTGGCTCCGACGGATTGTAGGCACATGGTTTCAGGTACTATTTCACTCCCCTCCCGGGGTACTTTTCACCTTTCCCTCACGGTACTTGTCCGCTATCGGTCATCAGGAAGTATTCAGGCTTACCAGGTGGTCCTGGCAGATTCACACGGGATTTCTCGGGCCCCGTGCTACTTGGGATACCATCACAAAGCGGCGGAAAACATTACGGCTACGGGACTAACACCCCCTATGGTCCGGCTTTCAAACCGATTCGCCTATGCACCCGCACCTCACTTCTCCAGTCCGGCAGAACTGGAATGAATGGTCCCACGACCCCGCCCATGCAACGCCCGCCGGCTATCACACATGGAACGGTTTAGCCCCATCCGCTTTCGCTCGCCACTACTCACGGAATCACTATTGTTTTCTCTTCCTGCGGGTACTGAGATGTTTCACTTCCCCGCGTTCCCTCCACGTAGCCTATGTGTTCAGCTACGGGTCACACGACATGACGCCGTGCGGGGTTTCCCCATTCGGAAATCCTGGAATCAACGTCCGGTTATCGACTCCTCCAGGCTTATCGCAGATTCCCACGTCCTTCTTCGGCTCCTGATGCCAAGGCATCCACCATGCGCCCTTGAAAACTTGACCACAAAAAGGTCTTTTCACAAGAGCATTTGATCGAGAGAACCACCAACAACCACACCCTAAAAGGATGCCCTGCTGGGGGTTCTCAAATAAATTGCTTTCGCAAAAACAACAAAAACCACACAACCAACACCCCCGAAAGAGTATCAATCACATGGCATCCATCGTCCTTGCAAGATGCTCGCGTCCACTATGCAGTTGTCAAACAACAACCCCGTCACACCCACCACCACAAAAACAGTCTTTCGTGGTCTAGGCCATGCGCGGGAGCCAAAACAAACCAGAACCAACCCCCCGACCACCAACCAAAAGCCAGTGACCAGAACATCGGGCCTGTTGTTTCAGGGCCCAACAGTGTGCCATGGACCCGAACCCGATCAGAACCCCACATCTTTCCAACACCACCCAAAAGCAATGCGTACTCAATACCAGGGAACAACCAGGTTCCAGGCCACAATCCGTTGACATTCCACCCATGAGCGCCCGCCTACCAACACAAGTGGCAGAAACGGGCTGAACTGAACACCACCACCAGGACATGCGCCCTGAAATGAATGAATGCTAGTTGCTCCTTAGAAAGGAGGTGATCCAGCCGCACCTTCCGGTACGGCTACCTTGTTACGACTTAGTCCCAATCGCCGGTCCCACCTTCGACGGCTCCCTCCCAAAAAGGGTTGGGCCACCGGCTTCGGGTGTTACCAACTTTCGTGACTTGACGGGCGGTGTGTACAAGGCCCGGGAACGTATTCACCGCAGCGTTGCTGATCTGCGATTACTAGCGACTCCGACTTCATGGGGTCGAGTTGCAGACCCCAATCCGAACTGAGACCGGCTTTTTGGGATTAGCTCCACCTCACAGTATCGCAACCCATTGTACCGGCCATTGTAGCATGCGTGAAGCCCAAGACATAAGGGGCATGATGATTTGACGTCGTCCTCACCTTCCTCCGAGTTGACCCCGGCAGTCTCCCATGAGTCCCCACCACTACGTGCTGGCAACATGGAACGAGGGTTGCGCTCGTTGCGGGACTTAACCCAACATCTCACGACACGAGCTGACGACAACCATGCACCACCTGTGAACCGGCCCCAAAGGGGAAGGACTGTTTCCAGCCCGATCCGGCCCATGTCAAGCCTTGGTAAGGTTCTTCGCGTTGCATCGAATTAATCCGCATGCTCCGCCGCTTGTGCGGGCCCCCGTCAATTCCTTTGAGTTTTAGCCTTGCGGCCGTACTCCCCAGGCGGGGCACTTAATGCGTTAGCTACGACGCGGAAAACGTGGAATGTCCCCCACATCTAGTGCCCAACGTTTACGGCATGGACTACCAGGGTATCTAATCCTGTTCGCTCCCCATGCTTTCGCTCCTCAGCGTCAGTTAATGCCCAGAGACCTGCCTTCGCCATCGGTGTTCCTCCTGATATCTGCGCATTTCACCGCTACACCAGGAATTCCAGTCTCCCCTACATCACTCTAGTCTGCCCGTACCCACCGCAGATCCGGGGTTGAGCCCCGGACTTTCACGGCAGACGCGACAAACCGCCTACGAGCTCTTTACGCCCAATAATTCCGGATAACGCTTGCGCCCTACGTATTACCGCGGCTGCTGGCACGTAGTTAGCCGGCGCTTCTTCTGCAGGTACCGTCACTTTCGCTTCTTCCCTACTGAAAGAGGTTTACAACCCGAAGGCCGTCATCCCTCACGCGGCGTCGCTGCATCAGGCTTTCGCCCATTGTGCAATATTCCCCACTGCTGCCTCCCGTAGGAGTCTGGGCCGTGTCTCAGTCCCAGTGTGGCCGGTCACCCTCTCAGGCCGGCTACCCGTCGTCGCCTTGGTAGGCCATTACCCCACCAACAAGCTGATAGGCCGCGAGTCCATCCCCCACCGATAAATCTTTCCACCCCCTTCCATGCGGAAGGAGGTGAGTATCCGGTATTAGACCCAGTTTCCCGGGCTTATCCCAGAGTCGGGGGCAGGTTACTCACGTGTTACTCACCCGTTCGCCACTAATCACCCGGTGCAAGCACCAGGGTCATCGTTCGACTTGCATGTGTTAAGCACGCCGCCAGCGTTCATCCTGAGCCAGGATCAAACTCTCCGTAAAATAATTACAGACACAACCAACAACCCAAGGGAAAACAAGGGAAGGGCTGCACCAAGTTACATAAATCCTGGCAAATATGTCC
>NZ_NRGU01000006.1:0-157627 GCF_002332245.1 Glutamicibacter sp. BW78 | reverse complement strand
GCCGACCGCCGTCGGACGTCGTTTTCATCGGGGGCCGGCACCCTCCGGAAGGAAGCTGCCGGCCGAGCAATCCAGCTTCCGGCTGCCTACTTCACCTGGGCGATGATGGTTTCGGCGACCTCGCGCATGCTCAGTCGCCGATCCATTGACGTTTTCTGGATCCAGCGGAAAGCCTCGGGTTCGGTCAGACCCATTTTGGTGGTCAAGACGGATTTGGCCCGTTCGACCAGTTTGCGGGTGGCGAATTGCTCTTGAAGGTCATCGACTTCGCGTTCGAGAGCGATGACTTCCTCATGCCGGGATAAAGCGATTTCAATGGCCGGAATCAGGTCGTTGGGGCTGAACGGTTTCACGACGTAGGCCATGGCGCCGGCTTCGCGGGCCCGCTCGACGAGTTCTTTTTGGCTGAAGGCAGTGAGCAAGACGACGGGGGCGATACGTTCCTTCACGATGATCTCCGCGGCCGAAATCCCGTCCATGACGGGCATCTTCACATCCATGAGGACCAGATCCGGGCGGTGCTCACGGACCAGATCAACTGCCTTCTCGCCATTATCTGCTTCGGCGACAACCTCGAAGCCTTCACCCTTGAGGATCTCGACGATGTCCAGCCGGATGAGGGTCTCGTCCTCGGCGACAACTACCCGGCGGGCCGGCGATGACGTTGCCTCGGCTGCGTCTTCTGTCATGGTGTTTCTCCTGGCTGCCCCTAATAATTGGGGCGGTGGGTTCTCGGATTCATTAACAAGCCTATCGGCATGTAGAGTTGTTTAGCGCACTGCGTGACTGTGATGTTCTGCCCGATAGGTAGGGTGGCTTCACCGGCACGTATGGCAGGCAGGCCCGAGTGGCGGAATGGCAGACGCGTCGCACTCAAAATGCGATATCGAGAGATGTGTGGGTTCGAGTCCCACCTCGGGCACCATGGCCCCGATCCCCGGTGAACCGGGGATCGGGGCTTCTTTGCGTCAGGAACCAGACCGCGTCGGTGCCGTGTCTGGTCCGGGGCTGTAGCTGCTGGAGACCAGTGCCTCGACCTGCACGTCCAGGACCACGACGTCGTCCTGGTTCCTGAGGGACCCCGAGGTCATGACGGTGGCCCGGCCGCTCCCGTCGGGCGCGACCGAGTCGATGATCACCGAACCGCTCAGCACGTCCCCTGGCCGGACCGGGCGCAGGAAACGCACCTGGCGCAGCTCCTTGCCGGCGATGACGTCATAACCGTCAAAAAGACCGGTCACCGACAGTCGCTGGTAGATCGCCAGGGTGTGGATGCCACTGGCGATGAGTCCCCCGAAGGGGCCTTCCCGCGCCGACGCGCGGTCGACGTGAAAATACTGGCTGTCCCATTCCGAAGCGAAGCGGATGATCTCCTCCTCGGTGACGGCATGGGACCCCAGCTCAAAGGTTTCCCCGATGGGGATCCGCTCGGCGGGCAGACGGGGAGTTCCGGTTGTCATAGTGTTCTGGCGACCAGTTCCTTCATGATTTCGTTGGTCCCGCCATAGATCTTCTGCACCCGTGCGGCAGCGAATCTGCGGGCTATGGGGTATTCCCTCATGTACCCGTAGCCGCCGAAGATCTGCAGGCAGCGGTCGGCGACCTTGCTTTGCATGTCGGTGCACCAGAATTTGGCCAGCGAGGCGGTGGGCGCGTCCAGGTCCCCGGTGACATGCTGTGCGATGCAGTGATCCACCAGGGTGCGGGCCGCCAGGCTGTCGGCGACGCATTCCGCGAGCACGAAGCGAGTGTTCTGGAAAGCGAGGAGGTTCTGTCCGAAGGCCTCACGCTGGTGGGCATACTCCGTCGTCTCGCGAACCGCCGCCTCGCATTCGGCAGCCGCTGCGACGGCAATGGAAAGCCTCTCCTGGGGCAGCTGATGCATGAGCTGGACGAATCCCTTGCCTTCCACGCCTCCCAGCACGTTTTCCGCGGGGACGCGCATGTTCACGAAGGCGAGCTCGCGGGTGTCCTGACCCTGCATGCCGATCTTGTCCAGGACCCTGCCACGCTCGAATCCCGGAAGGTCCTCGGTTTCGGTGACGATGAGCGATAGCCCCTTGCCCCCCTGGTCCTCGCTGGTCCTGGCGACGATCAAGATCAGACTGCCATGGGTGCCGTTGGTGATGAACGTCTTGGAACCGTTGATCACAAAGTCCTCGCCATCACGGAGCGCCTTGGTGCGGATGCTCTGCAGATCCGATCCGGTGCCCGGCTCGGTCATCGCAATGGCCCCGACCAGCTCGCCCGAGGCCATGGCGGGCAGCCAGCGCTGTTTCTGCTCCTCGGTGCCGAAGGCGGCGATGTAATGGGCGACGATGGCACTATGGACGACGTTGGCCCAGGCATCGTCGGCGACCCTGGCTTGTTCCTCCATGATCACTGCTTCGTGAGCGAAAGTACCGCCGCCGCCTCCATATTCCTCCGGAATGCTGATGCACAGCAGGCCGGTTTCGCCGGCCTTGCGCCAAAAGTCGCGGTCCACGCAGTGCTGCTCGGCCCAGCGGGAATGGTGGGGAACCGACTCCTTCTCCAGGAAGGTCCGTGCCAGGTCCCGCAGGTCGTCGAGTTCCTCGGTGCGCCAGGGTGAACGGTAATCATCGAAGATCATGGTGTTGCTCCTCATTCTGTGTGCTGAAGTCCAGTGTGGGTCGCCCGGTGACGGACGAGGTGTCGACGGTGGCGCGCTCAGGCGCCGGTTGGTTCGGAAGCGTAGATGCCCGTGTGTTCGGCGCGGACCCTCTTCTTGTCGAATTTCCCGACACTCGTGCGGGGAATTTCCGTCACGACCTCCATGGCCTCGGGAAGCTGCCAGTCCGCGAAGGCGCCGGAGAGGTGGTCGCGGACGTCCTCCAGTGCCACGTCCGCCCCCGGTGTGGGGACCACCAGGACGAAGGGGCGCTCCTGCCACTTCGGATGTGGTAGACCCACGACGGCTGCCTCGGCAATCAAGGGATGATCCAGCAGGAGGTTTTCCATGTCGATCGACGAGATCCACTCCCCACCGCTTTTGATCACGTCCTTGATGCGGTCGGTGACCTTCAGATAACCATCGGCATCGATGGTCCCGACGTCGCCGCTGCGCCAATATTCCTCGACGAAGCGGTCCGCCAGATCCTCCTCGGACATGCCGTGGTAGCTGCGCGTGACCCACGGTCCGCGGACGCAGATCTCTCCCTGCGTCACACCATCGCACGGAACATCGTTGCCGTCGGCGTTGATGAGGCGCACGTCCACTCCGGACACGGGTACGCCTTGTTTGCGTTTGAGCTCCAGGAGTTCTTCGGGGGAGAGACGGGCCAGGACGCTGGGCTTATAGCGGTTCATGGTCACCAATGGGCTTGTCTCGGTCGCTCCGTAGGCATGGACGAGTTCGGCGCCGGTGAGGTTTTTGAACCCCCGCATCATCGCCAACGGTGGCTCGGTGGCCCCGGAGAGCATCCGCAGGCGACTGAGATCCGGCTTCTCCACGAGGTTTTCGATGTAGCGCAGCATGGGCAGGAAAATGGCGGGCGCGCCGTTGGTGATGGTCACCCCCTCGGTGATGAGCGCTTCGGTCAGGGGCCCGGTGTCCTCGGCGGAGTACCGGCCCGGCAGGACGATCTTATTGGCCATGAGCGTCGCCGCTTGGGGCAGGCCCCACGCCTGGCAGTGGAACATCGGGGTGATCAACATCGTGCAGTCGTCCAAGGTCTGGCCGATATTGGCGGCAATGGCGTAGGAGTGCAGGTAGATCGCCCGATGCGAGTAGAAGACGCCCTTGGGGCGGCCGGTGGTCCCGGTGGTGTAGCACGCGCTGTAGGCAGAGGTCTCATCGACTTCGGGCCAGTCGATCCGCGGCTCGTTGGCGGCCAGGAGGTCCTCATAATGGTGGACGTTGGGCAACGTGGTGTGGATCTGCGACATCGGTTTATCGGTCATGACGACCCAGGTGGTGACGCTGGGCATGGCGGGAGCGACGGCTTCCGCCAAAGGCAACAGTGTTTCGTCCACGCAGATGACCGAGGTGTCGCTATCGGCGATGACATAGGCCAGGTCTTCCGGGGAGAGCCGGAGGTTCAGCTGCACCATGACCGCTGCGAGCCCCGGGATCGCCCAATAGAGCTCGAAGTGGCGGCGGCTGTTCCAATCGATGACGCCGACGCGGGTTCCCGGCTCCACGCCGAGGGCGCGCAAGGCGTTGGCACCGCGTTGGATGCGTTCGTACGCAGCGGCATAGGTGTAGCGATCCCAGCCGCCGTCGGTGCTCCGGTAGACGATTTCCCGTTCCCCATGCGTCCGTGCTGCATGGCGGATCAACGTCGTCGTGTTGAGTTGGACGTCGTCGCCCGTGGTGGAGGGAAAGCCCGAAACGATGGTTCGTGATGCGGGGGACATGTTGTTCTCCTTTTACTGAGCTGCCATGCGCAGTGCTCCGTCGAGACGGATCACCTCGCCGTTGATCATGCGGTTTTCGACGATATGAACTGCCAGTGCCGCGTATTCCGCGGGGTCTCCGAGGCGGGAGGGGAAGGGGACTTGTGCCCCGAGCGACTCGCGGGCGGCCTTGGGCAGGCTGCTCATCATGGGGGTGAGGAACAGGCCAGGGGCGATCGCTGCGACGCGGATTCCGCTGGGGGCCAGCTCCTGGGCGATCGGCAGGGTCATCGCGACGATACCGCCCTTGGAGGCCGAGTAGGCCGCCTGACCGATCTGGCCATCGAAGGCCGCAGCGGAGGCGGTATTGATGATGACGCCGCGTTCACCGTCCGGCCCCGGATCGTTGGACCTCATGGCCTCGGCACCGAGTCGGATGACATTGAAGGTGCCGGCCAGGTTGATCGTGAGGACCCGCTGGAAGTCGTCGAGCGGATGGGTGCCGCTCTTGCCCAGGACCTTCCTGGCGATCCCGATACCCGCGCAATTGACGATTCCCGCCAGCGGACCTGCCTGTCGGGAAGCCACGGAAATGGCTTCGGCGACCTGATCGGGGTCGGTGACGTCGGTTTCAACGAAACGGGCCCCCTCCGGCGCCGTTCCTTTCAGGTCCGCGACCACCACGTGGGCGCCTCGTTCAAGCAGCGCCCGGGTCGTTGCTTCGCCGAGTCCCGAGGCTCCTCCGGTCACGATGAACGTGCGGTCTTTGACGTCCATGGTCTCTCCTGACGTGATGTAGAACTGAATAGACTGGGTGGATGCTGGGCGAGTTCAGGTGGACTCTGTGGTCACCTAGCCACGCAGCTCATCCCGGATCCGATGCTTGAGGATCTTTCCCGACGGGTTCCGTGGAATCTGTGCGATGACGAGCTCGCGGGGCAGCTTGTAGTGGGAGAGACGGTCCTGGGCGTACTCGCACAGTGACTTGAGCGTCACCTCTTGTCCCTCCAAGGGGGTCACCACGGCGACTACCGTCTCGCCGTATTCCAGATGCGGACGTCCGACGACGGCGATATCGGCAACCGCAGGGTGCCCCGCCAAGGCATTTTCTACTTCGGCGGAGTAGACGTTGTGGCCGCCCGTGATGATCATGTCCTTCATCCGGTCCACGAGGGTGATGTAACCCTCGGCGTCCATCTGGGCCAGGTCTCCCGTATGCACCCAGCCGTCCCGAACCGTCGCGGCAGTTGCCTCGGGCTGACGCCAGTAGCCCTTCATCATCGTCTCCCCGCGCATGATCATCTCCCCGACCTCACCGGGGGCGGCATCTTGGCCGTCTGCACCGACGATGCGGACCTCCGTGTTGGCGATGGGGAAGCGTCCACTGGCCGTTGGCCTCTCCAAGACCTCCTCGTGGGTGAGGATGATGCCGCCGGGTCCACCCTCGGTTTGGCCGCACGCCTGGACGATCCAGGTGTCGGGGAGTGCGGCGACGATCTTCTGGGCCAGGTCCGTGGGCATGGGGGCCGCGCCGTACATGCGAATGCGAAGACTCGATAGGTCCCGGGTGGCCAGGCTCGGGGAACGCATCAGGAAGGAATACATGGTGGGTACCCCGAAGAAGAATCCGATCCGCTCTTTCTCGATGGTTTCGAGCACGGCTTCCGGGTCGAAGGCCGGCAGGATGAAGTGTGTGGAGCCCAACATCATTCCCGGGACGAGCACCAGATTCAGATCCGCCGAGTGGAACAGCGGTGCGACGTGGATGAGTCGTTCCCCGACCCGCAGGCCGAAGCCCACGCAGGCATTGATGCCGACCCAGATGACGCGGTGGTGGTCGAAGAGGGCGCCCTTCGGGCGACCGGTGGTCCCCGAGGTGTAGATGATCAGTGCGTCGTCCTCTTCGGAGATTTCGACGGCGGGCGCATCGGTCGGTTGCTTGGCCGCCGCCCCGAGAATGTCTTCGTAACCGTCAGAGGCGCCCAGTGCCAGGGCGGGGACAGGGGAATCGATGTCGGTCGCCTGCCGCCACTGCGTGATGGATTGGGCTACCTCGGGGCCGAAAACCAGGAGTTTCGCTTCGGTGTCCGTGAGGAAATGGTCGATTTCCCTAGGTGCCGACTTCGGATTCACCGGCACGTAGGCCTGCATAGAAAGCGATGACGAAGGCGTCATTGTTCCCACAGACCATGACGAGGCGATCGCCTTTGGCGAGCCCGCGGGAGGCGAATTCGTGCGCGAGTTGCGAGACCCTGGCGTCGAGTTCGGCGTAGCTATGGGTCACCCCGCAGTAGCTCAGGGCGATGCGGTCCGGGCAGCCCCGGGCGGTACGGGCGAGGATTCCTGCGAGGTCGGCCATGATTACTCCTGTCCCGCGGTGGCCGAGGCAACCGCCGATATGGTGAGGGGTTCCCCCGGGGCGGCGACGGCGGCCAGGGGAAGGTCTTGTTTTTGGCCCAGAGCCGTCCAATAGGCAGTGGATTGGGTGGCAAAGGCACGAGTTAGTTCTTCGCGGGTGCCACCGATGAGGCGGGCGAGTCGTTCGGCGAAGTGAGGCTCAACCGCCGCGACGGCAACGAATCCATCGGCTGTTGCGTACATTCCATACGCAGGTATCGCGCCCCCGAGGACGGCACCCGGAGAGGTGAGGCCGTGCCGGACTCCGGCTGCCGCGGCGTGGGCCGCTTCTTCGAGGACCACCCTCTCGTGGACGCCCTGAAGCCCCTGTTCGCGCTGGCGCAGAGCCGACAGGGTCGCGACCACTGCGCGTTCGGAACCGAGAATGTCGGCGACCGGCACCAACGGCAGATCAGGGGGAAGTAACGTTCCATGCTCGGCCTGGTAAGTCAGGTCGTGGCCGGGCTGCTCGGCCCGGGCGCCGTCGTGCCCGACGATTTCCACCAGAGCGACGCCGCGGGTCTTCAGCATCTCGACGAGATCAAGCCGGGCGAGGGCCGATGGGCGCATCGAGGTCAGCAGGACGTCGGCATCGGCAAGAAGTTCTTCGAAGGTGGACCTGCTCGACGGGTCCTTCAAATCGAGGGGAACGACGTCCTGACCCGTGATGAGTTCCTCATACCAGTGGGGGGCGACGCTCCCGAGCGGGTCGCCCTGCGGTGGTTCGACCTTGATGACAGTTGCTCCGAGTTCGGTCAGCCGAGATGCGGCCAGTGGCCCCGGAAGGTTGATGGCAACCGAAACCACAACGATGCCTGACAGTGGGTGGGGCATGAATTCTCCTGAAGACTGTGACCTGGATTACTCTTTGTACGGTTGTACAGCAAGCAATGCGAACGTTCAATGGTTTGTGGTCTAGCATTGCTGTGTGGACAGAACGAAGGAAACACCTCCCGAAGGCTTGGCAACGGCTTGGTCTCCCCATGACCTGACGTCTAAGGCGCGGATCCGCAATGCCGCACTCACCCTGTTTGCGCAGCAGGGCGAAGACGGTACCTCCATGCGGGCCATTGCCACGGCGGCCGGGGTAACCGTCGGGTTGGTTACCCATCACTATGGGACGAAGGACGGACTGCGGGAGGCGGTAGACACCCTCATCGTGGAGCTCTTCGCCGAAACCCTTCGGCTCCTGCCCCAAGAAGGGTCCGCCCGATGGATCCTCGGTCTGCGAGACGAGGCCGTGGCCGAGATGCTGCACGCCAATCCGACGATCATCGACTACGTGCGCCGTTCCCTGCTGCATGGTCCAGGCCGTCCCGGTGACATCCTGAGCCGGCTGTCGGCATTGACGGCGGAGCAGACCCGGATCCTGCGCGAGGCCGGAGTGGTCTCCATGGATCGCAGCGTCACGGAACAAACGGTCACCACGATCGTCCGTCAATTCGGGCGGTTGCTCCTCCAGCCGCTGGCCAACCGCATTGTCGATGAGTTCGGCGAAGCCGGAGAAAGCGCCCCCGAACTCTATGTAGGCGTTAAATCCTGAGCGATCAGCAGTGCACCCGCTGTGCTCCGGAGTCCAGTTGAAGCGCCGTATGATCGCGGTGTACACGTTCAAAGGAGAATGATGACCGCCGAGAATTCCCCCGCCACACCCTCCGATGTCCTGAACTTGGACGGTCTGCTGACCACCAAGGAACGAGAACTACGTTCCAGCGTTCGGGCTTTCGTCGACGAACGAATCCGCCCGAACATCTCCACCTGGTATGAGGACGCCCATTTTCCCGTGGAGCTCTCCCGTGAGATGGGAAGCCTCGGACTGCTGGGCATGCACCTGCAGGGCTACGGCTGTCCGGGGCGCACCGCCGTCGAATACGGGATCGCCGCGATGGAGCTCGAAGCCGGTGACTCGGGTCTGCGGACCTTCGTATCGGTACAGGGTTCCTTGGCCATGGCGGCAATCCACCAGTTCGGTTCCGAGGAGCAGAAGAACACGTACCTGCCGGGTATGGCTACCGGGGAGATCATCGGTTGCTTCGGACTCACCGAACCCACTGCCGGGTCGGACCCGTCGGCGATGGCCACGACAGCAGTACACGATGGACGGGGTTGGGTCCTCAACGGCGCCAAACGCTGGATCGGGTTGGCCACCGTCGCCCAGATCGCCGTGATCTGGGCCAAAACCGAAGACGGGGTCCGCGGTTTCCTCGTCCCCACCGACGTCGAAGGCTTCACGGCCACAGCGATCGAGCCCAAGCTTTCGATGCGTGCCTCCATCCAATGCGATCTGACCTTCAACGACGTGCGGTTGCCCGACTCGGCGCTGCTACCCGGCGCCAAGGGGTTGCGCGGGCCGTTCTCCTGCCTGAACGAGGCACGCTACGGGATCATCTGGGGCGCCATGGGAGCGGCCAGGGATTCCTACGAGGCAGCGCTGGCGTATTCGCAGGAACGGATGCAGTTCGACAAGCCATTGGCGGGCTACCAGATCACCCAAGCCAAATTGGTGGACATGCTCTTGGAGATCCAAAAAGGCACGCTACTGGCCATCCACACAGGACGCCTCAAGGACGCAGGAACCCTGGAGCCGGTGCAGATCTCCGTCGGAAAACTCAATAACTGTCGCGAGGCGATCCGGATCTGCCGCGAGGCGCGCACCATTCTGGGCGGCAACGGGATCACCTTGGACCACTCACCCTTGCGCCATGCGAACAACCTCGAATCGGTGCGCACCTACGAGGGGACCGACGAGGTTCATGCCTTGATCCTGGGCAACCACATCACGGGCATCCCGGCCTTCAGGTGAGGGCCGTCGGTGGGGCCACGCGGTTGGATCGGGGCCCCACCGGCTATTCGAAGGGCGAAGGGTCGCCCATGCCGACCCGGACGACCTCGGGGACTCCACTGGAAAAATCCACCACCGTCGTCGGTTCGGTGCCGCATTCTCCGGAGTCGATGACGGCGTCGACCTGATGATCCAGACGTTCCTTGATTTCCCATCCCTGCGTCAGGGGTTCATCCTCGTCCGGTAAGAGCAAGGTGGTCGAGAGCAACGGTTCGCCCAGTTCCGCCAGGAGAGCCTGAACGACACGGTGGTCGGGGATACGCACCCCAACGGTCTTCTTCTTCGGATGCAGCAGACGCTTGGGAACCTCGGAGGTGGCCTTGAGGATGAACGTGTAGCTGCCCGGTGTCGCCGCCTTCAAACTCCGGAAGACTGTATTGCTCATCTCCACGAAACGCCCCATCTGCGCGAAGTTGCTGCACATCAGGGTGAAGTGGTGTTTGTCATCAAGCTGTCGGATGGTACGGATCCGATCCAGGGCTTTCCGGTTACCCAATTGGGCGCCCAGCGCATAACAGGAGTCGGTGGGGTAGGCGATCAGCGCGCCGTCCTGCAGCAGGTCAACGACCTGACCCAGAGCACGGGGTTGCGGATCCTGAGGGTGAACGTCGAAGAATCTAGCCATGACAGGAGACTACGACCCGACGACCGAACTTGCACGCAACGCCCCGCCGCACGAGCCGTGGAATTGACTGCTGCCGCACCGGGCCTAAGATGAATGTGCGCCGCGGGTGGCGAATGTGTGACCATAGTATGACTTCCGGGTCGAACTACTCCCTGCGGTACGACCGCGCTCTTTTGCCATCTCAAGATTGGTTCCTAGATGGATCTCACACTCATCGTTGTCCTGGTGATTGCCCTGGCTCTGTTCTTTGATTTCACGAACGGGTTTCACGATACGGCCAATGCCATGGCAACCCCGATCGCCACCGGCGCCATCAAGCCGAAGACGGCAGTGGCCCTGGCTGCGATCCTGAACCTGGTGGGTGCCTTCCTTTCCACCGAGGTCGCCACCACGATTTCCGGCGGCCTGATCAACGAAGGGGACAATGGGTTCTCCATTGGACCCGAGATCATCTTTGCCGGCCTCATGGGCGCCGTCGTCTGGAATATGTTGACCTGGTTGCTCGGTCTGCCCTCCAGCTCGTCCCACGCCCTCTTCGGCGGACTCATCGGTGCGGCGATTGCCGGTGCGGGTTTCTCCGTTGTCAACTACGGAACCGTGATCTCCAAGGTGCTGCTGCCGGCATTGCTGGCCCCATTGATCGCCGGTCTGGCTGCGTACCTGTGTACCAAATTGGCCTATTGGGTGACCAAGCGCCCCTCGGGTGTCTCCTCGCCCAAGCGTGGTGGTTTCCGTGTCGGCCAGGTGTTCTCCTCCTCGTTGGTGGCCCTGGCCCACGGAACCAACGATGCACAGAAGACGATGGGTGTCATCACCCTGGCCCTGGTCGCCTCGGGGCTGCAGGAATCGGGAAGCCACGTCCACTTCTGGGTCATCGCCGCCTGCGCCCTGGCCATCGCCCTGGGCACCTACGTGGGTGGCTGGCGCATTATCGCCACCATGGGCACCGGCCTGACCGAGGTCAAACCAGCCCAGGGCTTCGCGGCCGAGTCATCGACCGCGGCGGCCATCCTGGCTTCCTCCCATCTGGGCTTCGCCCTCTCGACCACCCAGGTGGCCTCGGGTTCGGTGATCGGTTCGGGGCTGGGCCGCAAGGGAGCCTCCGTGCAGTGGCGTACCGCCGGGAAGATCGCCACCGGGTGGCTCTTCACTCTGCCGGCAGCTGCCGTCGTCGGCGCCTTGGCCGCTGCCCTGACCTACTTTGGAAACGTCGGTCTGGTTCTGGTTGCCGTCATCGGCTTCGGCGTCGTCCTGTTGATCTGGTGGCTCTCCCGCAAGGACATCATCGGTCCACATAACGGTGTCTCCGACGTTGATGAAGCCGGTGGTGCCATCAGCATCCCGACGAAGAAGCAGCGTCGCAAGATGCGTAAACGCCAACGTGAAGCCGAGCGCGCCGAGGCCGAGCGCATGGCCCGCGAACTCAAGAAGGCTCAGAAGAACAAGAAGAAGGAAGCCAACGGGATGGCCAAGGTCCCGACGGCCTCGGGATCGAAATCCCGGGCACAGGACGCTTCGGCGCCGAAGCGCGAAGCACGCGGCACGGAGGAGAACCGATGAACATTGAATGGCTCTCGTTTCTGACCGTCACGCTCGTGACCCTGATCGGCTCCCTATCGCTCGTGGCGCTCTACTCCTTCGCCGTGAGGTTGAAAGCGATCGCAGAAGACGGCGGTCGGGGCGCCAACGTTGCCAAATCCGGTGCTGTCGCCTGCTTCGTCCTCTGCGGCTGTTTGGTGCTGCTGGGCATCTACCTGATCGTGCCGCAGCTCGGCGGCTCCGGGGGGCACTAACGCGCATCCGGTGGCCCGGCGGAACCGGTATGGCACCATGGGGCCATGACTCGCTTCCGATATTTTGTCGCCGCCAGTGTCGACGGATACATCGCTGATGAGCATGATTCGCTGGACTGGCTGACCACCTACGACGACTACCACGTGGGCTTCCACGACCCGGCGGCTGCTTTTCTTCAGGAGATCGGCGCCGTCGTCATGGGAGCCGATACCTACCGATGGCTTGGCAACCACATGAGCAAAACCCGCGCCCCCTGGCCGTACGCGGGTACACCCTGCTGGGTCTTCACCCATCGGGAACTTGCTGCCGAAGCGGGAGCTGATCTCACCTTCATCCGCGGTGACGTCGAAGAGTGGGCTGGCGATATCGCAGCTGACGCGGGCGAGAAGGATGTGTGGGTTCTCGGTGGCGGAGGACTCGCCGGACAGCTGCTCGACTCCGGGTACCTCGACGAAGTGATCCTGTTCACCATCCCGCTTCTCTTGGGTGGGGGACGCCCCTTGGCCAGTCTGCGGGCACCGCTGGAACTCAGCCCCACCATGAGCCGCGAGTACGGCAGGGGAGTCCGCGAAACAAGGTACGACGTCGCCAAACCTCCTTCCGTATCCCGCAACGTTTCCTGAACCCCGATTGGCGCGAGACCGCCAGCAGTCCTAGGCTCGATCACTACCTCCGTATGCAGCGAAAGGACACGACCCATGAAACTCAGCCACCTGCCATTGCGTCTGACCACCGGCGCCTTCATCCTCAACTCGGGGGTGGGCAAGTTGCAGTTGGAGCCCGAAGCGGCGGCCGGACTGCAGAAGATGGGTGCCTCTGCCTTTCCACAGGTGGCCGACCTCGACCCGGAACAATTCGGCAAGGTACTCAGCGCGGTGGAGATCGTCCTGGGATCCTCCCTGCTGCTACCGTTCGTGCCCAGCCGCCTGGCCGGCCTCGGACTGACTGCCTTCTCAGCTTCCATGGCGACGATGTACTTCAAGACCCCGGGGATGACCCGCGATGACGGGCTGCGCCCCACCCAGGAGGGCACCGTCATCGCCAAGGACTTCTGGATGCTCGGCATCGGGCTGGCCCTGATCCTCGATTCGGCGCGGAAGAAGAAGCGCAAAACCACCTAGGCGCGGTGACCTCAGACGGCCGCATCCCCGGCACGACGCGTGGGGATGCGGCCGTTTTTCGCCACCAGTCGCAGCCAGCTGCGGGTGCGGTGTGGACTCCGGAAACGCACCACCTTCGAGGGTCCTTCGGCGGCGAGCAACGTCTTGATCTGTGCGCGCTTGGAGGCGAAGGAACGCGCGTGCCACATCAGGATCGAGTCACTCGAGAACAACTGCCTCCAGGTCTCCGTGTTGCCGTTGCAGACCGGTTCAGCGGTGACCACACGGCGGATGCTGCGGCGGATGAGGCGTCCCATCGAAACCAGCCGCGGATAATCCAGACAGAGGATGAGGTCGGCCCGTTCGGCGATCTCTGCGCGATACGGCCCGTAGGCGGTGTCGAAGACCCATTCGGGGGCCGATGCCCTTTCCCGGGCGATCCGGCGCTGTTCCTCGGCCGGACGCTGGTTCCACCCGGGGAGCCAGCCGATGTCTTCATCGGCCAACAGCACCGGCAAACCGGTGAGCCGACCCAATTCCAGGGCCAAACTCGTTTTCCCCGATCCGGTCACCCCGTGGAGGAGGATCCGGCGCGGACCGTCGGTCACGTGGGGCCCAGGATCATGTTCGTGATCCTGGCGGTGCAGACCCGTCGGCCTTCCTCATCGGAAATGATGATTTCGTGGGTCGTGGTGCTGCGCCCCAAATGAATGGGGGTGCAGACCCCGGTGACGAGCCCCGAGATCCCGGCACGATGGTGGGTGGCGTTGATGTCCACTCCCACCGGGCGGCCTGTGGGGCCGGCATGTACCGCCGCAGCGAAGGAACCGAGTGTCTCCGCCAGGGCCACGCTCGCACCGCCGTGCAGGATCCCGGCCACCTGCTGGTTGCCTTCCACCGGCATGGTGGCCACTACCCGTGCGGCGGTGATGCCCTCGAAAATGATCCCCAGCTTCTCCACCAGGGGCCCGACACCATGTCCGCTGAGCATTGGCCACATCTGCCGTGGCACCTGGTGCCGTGCGAGCTGCTCCTCAAAAGGGTTCGAACCGGTATCGTCCCCTGCGGTGGCGGCCGAGCCGCGTGTGTTTTTGTCCGTCATGGGAACTAGGCTTGCACCTGTGAGTCAATCAACCAAAACCGATGCCAATGACCTTTCCCGCCTGCTCGTCATCGATGGCCACTCGATGGCCTTCCGTGCCTTCTATGCGTTGCCTGCGGAAAACTTCGCCACCGACACCGGACAGCACACCAATGCGGTCTACGGTTTTGTCTCGATGCTCATCAAGATGATCGAACAGCGCAAACCGACCCATGTTGCTGTTGCTTTCGATCTGGACACCCCCACGTTCCGTTCGGAGGAGTACAGCGAGTACAAGGCCGGCCGGAATAAGACTCCTGAGGAATTCCACGGTCAGATCGACCTGATCCAGAAGGTCATGGAGGCGATGAACATCCCCTCGATCACCATGGATGGTTTCGAAGCCGACGATATTATTGCCACCCTCGCCCAGGTCGGTGAAGGTGAAGGCTGGGACGTATTGGTCGTCTCGGGGGACCGTGACGCCTTCCAGCTCATCACCGAGAAGACCACCGTCCTGTACCCGAAGAAGGGTATCTCGGATATCCCGCCGATGGACGCGGCCGCCGTGGAGGCCAAGTACTTCGTCCAGCCGGCCCAGTACCCGGATCTGGCCGCTCTGGTCGGGGAAACCGCAGACAACCTGCCGGGGGTCCCCGGCGTTGGACCCAAAACCGCCGCGAAGTGGATCAACCTCTATGGGGGACTTGAAGGGATCCTGGACCAGGCCGAGACGATTAAGGGCAAGGTCGGTGAATCCTTGCGCTCCCACCTGGACGATGTCCGCAGGAACCGCCGGTTGAACCGGTTGCTCACCGACCTGGATCTGCCGGTCGAGCTTGGTGCCCTGGAACTGGAACACCCCAATCAGGACGCGATCGAGGAACTTTTCGACGCCCTGCAGTTCAACACGTTGCGCAAGCGCCTGTTCGACCTCTTCGGTACCGACGACTCCGAACCGGAACCCGAAATGGAAGTTCCCGAACCGGCAGTTCTGGACGGCGCCAAGGCACTGACCAGCTGGTTCCGCGAGCAGGGGGGACACCTGATCGGCGTGCACTTGGATACGGTGCGCTCCGCCGCCGGTGGGGATGACGCGGTGGGCATCGCGCTGGCCGCCGACGCGGCGACCGCCTACATCGAGCTGGAAGAACTCGATGAGGCAGCGGACGGCGCCCTGCGCACCATCCTGGCCAGCGGTGACTACAAGCTGGCTCTGCACGATTTCAAAACCGGCTATAAGTTGTTGGCCGCACGCGGGATGGAACTGCGGGGAGTCGTGGACGACACGATGATCTCGGCCTACCTCATCCAGCCGGATCGCCGCAGCCATGAGCTGGGCGATATCGCCCAGCACCACCTGCGCCTGAACCTCGAAGCCGAGGAACAGGCGCAGGAGGGGCAGTTGGCGTTGGAACTTGAAGGGGCAGGTCATGCGGGGGCAGCCGTGCGGGCCGCCTATATTGTGCGTGAACTGAGCCTGTATCTGGCCGGGCAAGTCCTTGAACGCGGGGCAACCTCCTTGCTGGCAGAAATGGAGCTGCCCCTGTCGGTCGTGCTGGCCCAGATGGAACGCACCGGAATCGCCATCGACGCCCAACAGCTCGATGACCTGTTGGCTGACTTCACCACCACCATCGACGCCGCAACCGCCGAAGCCTATGCGTCGATTGGTCACGAAGTGAACCTCTCTTCGCCCAAGCAACTACAGGTGGTGCTCTTCGAGGAACTCGAACTGCCCAAGACCAAGAAGATCAAAACCGGATACACCACGGACGCCGATTCACTGGCCGACCTGCTGGCCAAGACGCAGCACCCGTTCCTGGCCTCGCTCATGGCCTACCGCGATGCCACCAAACTGCGTCAGACGGTCGAGGGGTTGAAAAAGTCACTCGCCGAGGACGGCCGGATCCACACCACGTACGCCCAGACCGTCGCGGCCACCGGGCGGCTGTCATCGCTGAACCCCAACTTGCAGAACATCCCGGTGCGCAGTGAGGCCGGCCGACGGATCCGCGAGGTCTTCGTGGTCGGCGAAGGATACGAAACCCTGCTCACGGCCGACTACTCGCAGATCGAAATGCGCATCATGGCCCACCTCTCAGGGGACGAGGCCCTGATCCAGGCATTCAAGGACGGGGAGGACCTGCACCGGTTCGTCGGTTCGCATGTCTTCGGCGTCGAACCAGCGGAGGTCACTGCCGAAATGCGCGCCAAGGTCAAGGCCATGTCCTACGGGTTGGCCTACGGGCTCAGCTCCTTCGGCCTCTCCAAACAGTTGAACGTCCCCGTCGACGAGGCCCGTGGGCTGATGAAGGACTATTTCACTCGTTTCGGATCCGTGCGCGACTATCTGCGTTCCGTCGTCGACCAGGCCCGCAAGGACGGGTACACCTCCACCATTGAAGGACGCCGGCGCTACCTGCCCGACCTGGCCAGCGATAACCGCCAGCTACGGGATATGGCCGAACGCGCTGCATTGAACGCGCCGATCCAAGGCTCGGCTGCGGATATCATCAAACGTGCCATGCTCGGCGTCGACGCCGGACTGCGAAAACAGAAACTGGGTTCACGGATGCTCCTCCAGGTCCATGACGAACTGGTCCTTGAAGTTGCTCCCGGTGAACTTGAAGCCGTCACCTTGCTGGTTCAGGATCACATGGGAACGGCTGCAGAACTTTCGGTCCCGCTCGATGTCCAGATCGGCACCGGGCACAGCTGGCAGGAGGCTGCCCACTAATGAATATTGCGACCACTCAGACCAACGGTCTGCGCCATGAACTCTTCGACGCGGGAGTCCTGCCGGCCGCCGGCGAAGCCGAGCCGGCCCCTGACACGCGCACCGCCAACTGGTTCCGCGCGGTCCGTACCGGATTCCACGACCAGCCCTACACCACCGCCGAAGCTGCGCGTATCGCCGCCTCCTACCGGGTCGACGGACGTCGACTGCTGGGGGTGTACGACGACGATGCTCCGGCTCCGTCGCTGGATCCGGGGATCCCGGTGGCCACGTTCGCCGAATTCAACAAGACGCTGAATACCGGTGCCGGACGCATGCTCGACAGCCACCTCATCACCGTGGTCACCGTCCGCCCGAGCCACCGCCGGCGCGGCATCCTGCGGGCGATGATGACCGATTCGCTGGACCGCGCCCGCGCTGCGGGACTGCCCATGGCGGCGCTGACCGCGACGGAGGGCACCATCTACGGCCGGTTCGGTTTCGGCCCGGCCACCAGCCTGGACACGGTCAAGGTCGACGTGAAGGGTGGGCTGAATATCGTGGCAGAGCCCGAAGGTACGGTCATCACCGTGGCACCCTCGTCCTTGCTCGACCTGGCGCCTTCACTTTTCGCCGAGTTCCATGCAACCCACCGCGGTTCCATCGGACGGCAGGAGGCCTACACCCTGCGGGCCACCGCCCGGTTGGGTCCCGAAACGGCCAAGGACGATCCGGCACTGAGGGCCGCGGTGTACCTGGATGCCTCCGGGGTCGCCCGGGGTTTCTTGACCTATGCCTTCGCCGGCTGGGATACCACGCCGATGACGATGGAGATCCGCGATCTGGTGGCCACCACCGCTGTCGCCCGGCGGGAGCTCTGGCGCTACCTCGGGGCCCATGACCTCATCGAGCGGGTCATCTATGACGCTGCGGCCCCCGACGACCCGTTGCCCTGGTCCCTGGATGATCCGCGCAAGGTGGCCGTTACCGAAACGGAAGACCTGCTGTGGCTGCGCATCCTCGATGTACCCACGGCCCTGGCCGCCCGCGAATACGCGACCGACGGGTCCTTGCGTCTACGCATCACGGACCCGCAGGGGTATACGACGGGAAATTACCAGCTGGTCGTTGAGGCGGGAGTTGGGTCGGTTCAGGTCGAAACTGATCCCTCCGAACCCGCGGATCTGGAATTGGATATCTCCTTGCTGGGATCGCTGTATTTGGGTGGTACCGGTGTGCGGACGTTGGCAGCTGCGGGGCGGGTGCGCGCCAGGAATGACGAAGCCGTGGAGCGTGCGGCACGGTTACTGGACCTGGGCCGAGCCCCTTACGCGATCAACGGCTTCTAAGTCGGCTCCCGAGCCCGTTTCTGCCCGCGAAGCAACGGCAGGATCGGCGCCGGGAGCGACGCGCCCGACGTTTTGACCGCTCGTGTGCAGGGGACTAAACTGATAAGGCGACTGCCGGGGTTTTTCATGCCCTGTCTCGCAATGATTTCAGTTCCACCTTCGGAATATGCCGGGACTTCCGGCTTTCCGACTGACGTTTCTATCCACATCGGAGCCCCTACTACATGACCATCACCTCCAACGAGAAGACCGGTACCCCGCAGGTCGCGATCAACGACATCGGTACCGCTGAAGACTTCCTCGCAGCTGTCGACGCCACCATCAAGTACTTCAACGATGGAGACCTCGTTGAGGGCACCGTCGTCAAGGTCGACCGCGACGAAGTCCTGCTCGACATCGGTTATAAGACCGAGGGTGTCATTCCTTCCCGCGAACTTTCCATCAAGCACGATGTTGATCCGGGCGACGTTGTCGCCGTCGGCGACAACGTCGAGGCCCTCGTCCTCACCAAGGAGGACAAGGAAGGCCGTTTGATCCTGTCCAAGAAGCGCGCACAGTACGAGCGTGCCTGGGGCGACATCGAAAAGATCAAGGAAGAGGACGGCGTCGTCACCGGTACCGTCATCGAGGTGGTCAAGGGTGGGCTCATCCTGGACATCGGCCTGCGCGGCTTCCTGCCGGCATCGCTGGTTGAAATGCGCCGTGTGCGCGATCTGGCTCCGTACATCGGCCAGGAAATCGAAGCCAAGATCATCGAGCTGGACAAGAACCGCAACAACGTGGTCCTCTCCCGCCGTGCCTGGCTCGAGCAGACCCAGTCGGAGGTTCGCTCCACGTTCCTCAACAAGCTCGAAAAGGGTCAGGTCCGTCCGGGCGTTGTCTCCTCCATCGTCAACTTCGGTGCCTTCGTGGACCTGGGCGGCGTCGACGGACTGGTGCACGTCTCCGAGCTGTCCTGGAAGCACATCGACCACCCGAACGAGGTTGTCGAGGTTGGCCAGGAAGTCACCGTCGAGGTTCTCGAAGTCGATCTGGACCGCGAGCGCGTCTCCCTGTCGCTGAAGGCGACCCAGGAAGATCCGTGGCAGACCTTCGCCCGGACCCACGCCTTGGGCCAGGTCGTCCCCGGCAAGGTCACCAAGCTGGTTCCCTTCGGTGCGTTCGTTCGCGTCGAAGACGGCATCGAAGGCCTCGTGCACATCTCGGAGCTGGCCGTGCGCCACGTCGAGCTGGCCGAGCAGGTCGTCTCCGTTGGTGACGAGCTCTTCGTCAAGGTCATCGATATCGACCTGGAACGCCGTCGCATCTCGCTGTCGCTGAAGCAGGCCAACGAGGGCGTCGACCCCGAGGGTACCGAGTTCGACCCGGCACTGTACGGCATGGCCGCCGAGTACGACGAAGAGGGCAACTACAAGTACCCGGAGGGCTTCGACTCGGAGACCAACGAGTGGCTCGAAGGCTACGAGACGCAGCGCGCCGTCTGGGAGCAGCAGTACGCCGACGCCCAGGCCCGTTGGGAAGCCCACAAGGAGCAGGTTGCAGCACACCTGGTCCAGGACACCACGGCACCCGAGGCCGGCGGGGGAGCGGGCGAATCCGCATCCACCAGCTACTCCTCGGAGGCCCCGGCAGAGGACGCCGGCACGCTGGCTTCCGATGAGGCCCTCGCCGCACTGCGCGAGAAGCTCACCGGAGCCTAAGCAGCATCTGCCCGTCGGTGAATCCCTGATTCCCGGCAGCAATTGAGAAGGACCCCCGCTCCAGCGATGGAACGGGGGTCCTTTTTATCGTGCATCGGGCGATCGTGGTCTGGACCGGTCAAGGCGGGGATCAGCCCCGGGTGGAGACGGTGACCGTGAACTTTGGGTTACGGGCCACCTGACGGGTGGGGCCCACCAGCCGGGCCAGATATGCCCGGTAGCCCAGCTGCGAATTCCAGACGCACCATAATTCCCCGCCCGGGGCCAGGACCCGGCCGGCATCGGCGATGAGCTTCAACGCAATGCCGGCATGGACGGCATTGCCGACATGGAAGGGGGGATTTAGCACCACCAGTTCCCGCGAGGCATCGGGCAGGGTCGAGAGAGCATCGTCGCGGATCGTTCGGACCCTGTCGGCGACACCGTTGGCTTCGGCGCTGGCCCGGGTGGAGGCGACGGCGGATGCCGACTGGTCGCAGGCCAATACCCGTTGTGCGGGCCGGCTGAGGGCGAGGTAACTGGCGATGGTGCCGTTGCCGCACCCCAGGTCCACTGCCTCGGGCGCGGAGCGGGCCTCGCTCAGATGTGGCAGCAGGAAACGCGTGCCCGGATCAAGCTTTGCGCCGCCGAACGTGGCACCAAAGGCCCGCAGTTCCAGCGGCCGTGGCAATCCGACATCGTGGTGGGAAGCCAGCGGGAAACGCGCCACGACTGCCTTGCTGCTGGTGCGGGGAGCCGCGGCGGTGAGCACCCGTGACTTCCGCGCCCCCAGGCCGGCGCTGACGTGGCTGAAATGGCGTTCGAGGACGTCATTCATCGCTGTGGACATGTGTTTGCTGCGCCCTCCGGCCAAGAGCACCACCTCGGGGTCGGCATGTTCCGCCGCCAGGGCCGCAATCTCTTCCAAGGCAGCCAGCGATCTGGGAAGTTGCACGATGACCAGTCGGGCTCCGGCGAAGAGCTCGGCTCCGAGCGGCATCCGAGTGAAGCCGGGCGGTTCCATGTCGGCAGAACCGTAGCCGGTCCGCCCGGCATTGGCTTCGATGGCTTGTTCGCCCGAAAGCGTATCCTGGTGGACCCGGACACCGCGGGCCCCGGCTGCCACGGAGCCCAAAACCAGAGCCCCATAGTGGTCGTTGACCACCGTCGTCGTCCCGTCCGAGGCGGCTAGCCCGTAGTCGGCAGCCGTATCGAGCAACAGGAGGTCGGCGCCGTCGTACGCCTGCAGTTCGGGGGATTCAATATCGGGCCAACGTCGTAGCCCCTCGGGAACCGTGGCGCTCATCGGTGCCCCGCCACGGCAATATCGGTCCATTCGGTCCCGTAGTCGACGGCAGTTCCTGCCCCGGCGGTCAGCGTAGCCAGCCGCCCGGTGAAATCGTGGGCCGCGGTGGGCCCGTCGGGGACCGCGACCCGCAAGGTGGCGGACAGGGGCCCGTAGTCGGTTCCCAACACCGTGGTGCCGTCCTGACGCAGCTCGTTTTCCCATCGCCCGGCCTCGGCGTGGGGGGCGTCGATGGAAAAGACGGCCATACGTCGTCGCGCAAGGAGGCCGGCGCTGTCCATGGCCCCCGAGACGGCCTGGGAATAGGCGCGCACGAGGCCCCCGGCGCCCAAGAGGACACCACCGAAATACCTGACCACGACGGCGGTGACATCACTGAGGTCGCACGCCCCCGAGGGCATTTCCCGTTTGAGCAGGGCTTCGAGCATCGGCAGGCCGGCGGTCCCCGAGGGTTCGCCATCGTCACTACTGCGTTGTACCACCCGGTCGGGTCCCAGCAGAAACGCCGAACAGTGATGCCGTGCGTCGAAATGTCTGCGGCGCAGTTCGGCGATGAATTCGCGGGCCTGCGCTTCGGTGCTGGTGCGGCGCAGATAGGTGAGGAAACGGGAACGCTTCACCTCCAGCTCAGCCTGGTGATCGCCGGCCAACGTGGTGTATTCCACCACTGCACTTCCCGTTTCGCCCATCCGGTCAGTCTAATGCGCGTTCGCGGGCCGGGGCTGCGGGGCACGGCCCGTCGGGCTGCCGGGTGCCCACGTCACCCGTAGACTCTCCACCATCGGGTGGTTCGACGGCCGCTTGCACCAGGTGCGTGGGCCCAGCCGGATGGCAACTGCGTCATCCTGACACCGGACAAGCCAGAGGAAACGAGGATATCGTGGACGTTGTGGTCATTGGCGCGGGCCTGGCGGGACTGCGAGCCGCCGGACTGGCTGTCGGCCAAGGACATGAGGTCACGGTGCTGGAGGCCACGCACCGGGTCGGTGGACGGATCGATACCGAAGTCATTGATGGTTTCCGGTGCGACCGTGGATTCCAGCTCTTGAACCCCCGCTACCCCGAGGCGCGACGCGCGTTCGATCTGGAAGCCCTGGGCCTGCACGCCTGGGGACGTGGTGTCGCGGTGCGCGGCGACGATGGGCTCGACGTCCTGGCTGATCCGCTCCGCCATCCGTCCCGTCTCCGGGGACTGGTCAGCGGCTTGCTGGCGCCCCAGGATGTGCTCGCTGCCCTGCGATGGGTGCGCAGGGCCGGTGATGACTCGTTGTCGCTCCACGAATCCCTGGATGGAGCGGGGTTCTCGGCCTCGTCGCGAGGGATCATTGGCCGGTTCTTTTCGGGCGTCCTCGGGGATCCCAACCTTGACGTCTCCGCCCGCTTCGCCCGTCGACTCGCCGGATACTTCGCCTGGGGAACCCCCGCCTTGCCGGGGCAGGGAATGGTGGCGATCGCCCATCAGCTGGCCTCTCCCCTCGCGGAGCGCATCCGGTTCGGATACGTGGCGGAGAGCCTGACCCGCCAGGCAGATCGCTGGACCGTCAGCTGTGCTTCGGGAGAACGCTTCACCGCCGACCGGGTTGTGGTCGCCGCCGGTCCGACGGCGAGCGCCCGGCTGCTCGGCGACCCGGCCCCGCAGCTGCACTCCCTGACGACATGGTGGTTTTCGACGAAACACCAGCCCAGCCGGCTGCCGTTCCTGCATCTTGATCTGCGCGCCGGCGCGCGGCTCGCCCACACAGCGGTGGTCTCCACCGTCTGTCCTTCCTACGCCCCGGCGGGGTGGCATCTGGTTCAGGCGACCGCCGTGGGAGCACATGGACTGGGCGACGAATCGGCGTTGAGTCAGGCAGCAGCCATCCTCGGTGTCCAGAACCCCGACTGGCAGCTGCTCGTCCGCCATGACATCAGGGACGCCCTGCCCGTTATTTCCCCGGGGCATACTCCACCGAACAGTGCGTTGGACGGCGTCCTCCTGGCCGGTGATCACCACGAAGCTTCCATCCAGGGTGCGCTGGCCAGTGGTGCGGCGGCTGCCGCAGCGTTGGAAAGCGGAGGGCCAGCCACTCATGCTGCGCCGAAGACTTCCGACACCTTCGAAGTGCGGCTGCGCCGACCCGGTGATGCTGCCACCTTGTGGGCGCGACTCACGGATCTGGACACCCACAGTGCAGCCATCCCGTTCACCAGCGTGACCCCGCGGGGTGCCCGGATGAGCGAGCGCTTGGCGTTCGTCGGGCTGACCCGGCTGGGTCCTTTGACGCTGTCCGACCGGATGCTGGTGCGCCGTGCCGAGGCCCCCACGGGCGACCGTCCCGGCAGGTTGGCCGTGTCGAAGTTCGGACCCGTGGCCGGCGAGGTCGAGGCCACCGTCGAGCAGCATGGCTCCGACGTGGAGGTCGTGTGGCGCCAAAGCCTGCGACCCTCTTGGCTTCCACGCCCGCTGAGACCGGCTGGCGCGCTGGTCGCGAAGGCCGCCTATTCGGTGGGTCTGCGCAAACTGCTGGCGTGACCGGCCTACCGGACGCGCAGGGGGACCTGGTTGCCATAAGCTGGGACCATGCTTGATGTTGGACTGACCGGCGGGATCGCCTCGGGAAAATCTGCGGTGGCCACGCGCCTCGTGGAACATGGTGCCGTCTTGATTGACGCCGACGCCATGGCCCGCAGGGCCCTCGAACCCGGTACCGAGGCGCTAGCCTCGGTGGTGGAGGCCTTCGGCGCGGAACTGCTTGATTCGAAGGGCCGCCTGGACCGTCCACGGCTGGGAGGCATCGTCTTCGCTGACCCCCAGGCCCGTGACACGCTCAACGGGATCGTCCACCCCCGGGTACGCGCCGAAGCGGCACGGATCCGCGCCGAAGCTGCGGCCCAGGAAACGAGTCACCGGCCCGTGGTCGTCGTTCAGGACATCCCACTGCTCGTCGAAACCGGTCAGGCGGGCTCCTTCGACATCGTCGTCACCGTACAGGCTCCCCGCGCCGAACGAATCCGCCGCATGATGGAGGATCGAGGAATGAGCCAGGAGGACGCCGTCGCCCGGATGGCTGCCCAAGCCTCCGACGAGCAGCGGGCCGCCGTGAGCGATGTGGTGCTTGAGAACTCCGGCAGCTTGGACGAGCTCCGCACAGCAGTGGATGAGTTGTGGACCGGAACCCTGCAACCACAGGCCCTCCGTTCGGTCGTGACCCCTGGGGTCAACGAATGAGACGACAGGGCCCGGCCGCGACCTACCGGTTCGGCTCGGGGATGAAATGGGTGACCTGGTTGTTCATCGCCACCGGTTTTCTCTGGGCGGTGGCTATCGTGTTGTGGCTCGTCGCGGGTGGCCGGGTGGAGTTCACGACCGGGGAAGCACCGTGGAGCTGGCAGGTCTTGGTGCCGGCGTGGATGACCTTAACCGGCATCGTGTTGGCCCTGGGGGGATGCGTGGTCTTCGCGCAACAGATATTCGTGGCCATCTTGGGCCGTTTCGAACACGACGGTCTCCTCGACGGCCCTGCCAGAACCGGCAAGGGGCGCCGTCCCGGCGCCTGATCCTTGCCCTCGGCACCGTCGTCGTGCCCCGAACCACCACGGGGTTTAAGCCCACAGCCGTAGGCGTGCGTGCGCCGTGGCGCACAGCGTAGCCTTGGTCCTATGAGTCTTGCCCAGGAGATCAACCGCGTCGTCGCCCCCTTCGAAGTCATCAGTGATTTCGAGCCGGCGGGGGACCAGCCGCAGGCCATCGCCGAACTCGCCGAACGGATCAACGGCGGGGAGAAGGACGTTGTCCTCCTCGGGGCGACGGGTACCGGTAAAAGCGCAACAACTGCCTGGCTCGTCGAACAGGTGCAGCGCCCGACCCTCATCCTGGTGCAGAACAAGACCCTCGCAGCCCAACTCGTCAACGAGTTCCGTGAACTGCTGCCCAATAACGCCGTCGAATACTTCGTCTCCTACTACGACTACTACCAGCCAGAGGCCTACGTCCCGCAGACCGATACCTTCATCGAAAAGGACTCCTCCATCAACGAGGAGGTCGAACGGCTGCGGCACTCGGCGACCAACACGCTGCTGACCCGCCGCGACGTCGTCGTGGTCGCCACCGTCTCCTGCATCTACGGGCTGGGCACTCCGGAGGAATACGTCGCCGGCATGGTCACCCTGCGCAAGGGGATGGAGATGAACCGGGACGAGCTGCTGCGCAAATTCGTTTCCATGCAGTACGCCCGTAACGACATGGATTTCCACCGCGGGACGTTCAGGGTGCGGGGGGACACCGTGGAAATCATCCCGATGTATGAGGAACAGGCGCTGCGGATCGAGTTCTTTGGCGATGAGATCGAACAGATCCACACCCTGCACCCTTTGACCGGTGACGTGATCCGTGAGGAAGAAGAGATGTACATCTTCCCCGCCAGCCACTACGTCGCCGGACCCGAACGGATGAACCGGGCCATTAAGGACATCGAGGACGAACTCCAGGTGCGGCTGGAGGAACTCGAGGGACAAAACAAACTCGTCGAAGCCCAGCGGTTGCGCATGCGCACCACCTACGACCTGGAAATGATGCAGCAGATGGGCTTCTGCAACGGCATCGAAAACTATTCACGTCATATCGACGGCCGCGGGCCCGGCACCGCCCCGCACTGCCTGCTGGACTACTTCCCCGACGACTTCCTGCTCGTTGTCGACGAATCACACGTGACGATCCCGCAAATCGGCGCCATGTACGAAGGGGACATGTCGCGGAAGCGCACTCTGGTGGAGCACGGTTTCCGGTTGCCCTCGGCGATGGACAACCGTCCGCTGAAATGGGACGAATTCCTGGAACGGATTGGACAGACCCTCTACCTCTCGGCCACTCCTGGCAAATACGAGCTGGGCAAATCCGATGGCTTCGTCCAGCAGATCATCCGACCCACCGGCCTGCTGGACCCGGAGATCATCGTCAAGCCGACCAAGGGCCAGATCGATGACCTCCTCGAGGAGATCCGGAGCCGCACCGCCAACAACGAGCGCATCCTGGTGACCACGCTGACGAAGCGGATGGCCGAGGACCTCACCGGCTACCTCACCGAACATGGGGTGAAAGTCGAGTACCTCCACTCCGACGTCGATACGCTGCGTCGCGTCGAATTGCTGCGCGAACTACGGATGGGAGTCTTCGACGTACTGGTGGGCATCAACTTGCTGCGCGAGGGCCTTGACCTGCCAGAGGTCTCCCTCGTGGCGATCCTCGACGCCGATAAGGAAGGCTTCCTCCGCTCAGGGACGTCACTGATCCAGACGATCGGACGCGCCGCTCGCAACGTCTCCGGTCAGGTGCATATGTATGCCGACCGGATCACCGATTCGATGGCCCACGCGATTTCCGAAACCAACCGTCGCCGTCAGATCCAGGACGCCTACAACAAGGAACGCGGTGTCGACCCGATGCCGCTGCGCAAGAAGATCGCCGACATCACCGACCAGCTGGCCCGGGAGGACGCCGATACCCAGGAACTGCTCGATAACCAGCGACTCGCCAAGGGGGCCCGACGTTCCAAGTCCACGGCGGTCCAGGCAGAGTCCAAGGTCCGGAAGGACGGGCTGGCCGCTGCACCGGCCGAGGACCTGGTGGATCTGATCACCGATCTGACCGAGCAGATGCATGGGGCCGCCGAGGAACTGAAATTCGAATTGGCGGCACGACTCCGCGACGAAGTCGGGGACCTGAAGAAGGAGCTGCGCCAAATGCAGCAGGCAGGGCACGCCTGATCCGGGACGGAGCCCGAAGACCGTGGGGTAGGATTGTCTCGGCGTAGGGGAGTATCCCGAACACTGTGGACGTCAACACGCATGGCAATGCCGCCATGCCGGGCACAGTGGCCGATCCCGAACTGGGACGGCGGAGAGACTTGCGGCAATGCCCCATGTCCCCTGCCGGCGCTTCCTGCGCCCTGAGAGGTTACCGTGTCGGAACATCTGACCACCCAATTTGAAGTTATTTCCCTGACTGCCCTGGGCCTGATCCTGCTGTTCGATCTGCTCTATGTGATCAAACGCCCCCATGAGCCTTCCATGAAGGAAGCCGGCCTCTGGGTCGGCTTCTACGTCACCCTCGCACTCGTCTTCGCCGGGGTGCTGTTCTGGCAGGCTGGCCCCGATTATGGCCAAGAGTTTGTTGCCGGTTGGATCACCGAATACAGCCTGAGCGTGGACAACCTCTTCGTGTTCATCATCATCATGGCGCGCTTCGCCGTACCGCGGAAGTATCAGCAGGAAGTGCTGATGTTTGGCATCATCATCGCGCTGATCCTCCGTGGTGGGTTCATTCTGGTCGGTGCGACGCTGATTGAACATCTGACCTGGATCTTCTACATCTTCGGCGCCTTCCTGCTCTGGACCGCGTGGAAGCAGGCCACCGACAGCGACGACGACGAAGGTGAAGGCGAAAGCAGCCTCGTCGCCAAGGTGACCGCCAAGCTCCCCGTGGCCAAGCACTACGACGGCAATAAGCTGCGCACCACCGTGGGCGGCAAGCGGATGTTCACCCCGATGGTGCTGGTCTTCATCACGATTGGCATGACCGACCTGCTCTTCGCTGTCGACTCGATCCCCGCGATCTTCGGTCTCACGCAGAGCCCGTTCATCGTCTTCACGGCCAATATTTTCGCCCTGATGGGATTGCGCCAGCTCTACTTCCTCTTGGGCGGGCTGATGGAACGGCTCATCTTCCTCAAGCACGCCCTGTCGATCATCCTGGCGTTCATTGGGGTCAAACTGATTTTCCACGCCATGCACGAAAACGAGCTGCCCTTCATCAACGGCGGCCAGGGCATCGAGTGGATCCCGGACATCAGTACGGGTCTGTCCCTGATCGTTATCGTCGCGACCCTGGTCATTGCGACCGTCGCCAGCCTGTACAGCCCGGCGGGCAAGCGGGCGGCCGCTGAGGCGAAGGCCAGGACCGCTGCCGAAAAGCACGACGAGGGCGACATCTAGCACCACTCTGCAGGCCGCCGGGGAGCCCCGGCGTTGGTAGGCTAGCGCGGTGAGTCAGAACCTTGGCACCGCACCGGTGCCCTCAGTGCCGCGCAACCACCAACGCCGCGTGGTCCTCTCCCTGTCGTTGGCCCAGCTCTTCAGCGGCCTCGGCAACGGATCGGGGCTTGCCCTCGGCTCGCTGATGGCGGTGGATCTGACCGGAAGCAATGCCTATGCCGGGGCCACGACGATGGCGATCTCCGTCGCCGGGGCCCTGACCGCTTTGCCTTTGGCCGGTCTGGCCATCCGCCGAGGGCGCCGGGTGGCGCTCTCCGCCGGCATGCTCATTGCTGCCGTGGGTGCCTTGGGTATGCTGCTGACACCGGTCCTGGAGAGTTTTCCGCTCTTGCTGGTCTCTGCGGCATTATTGGGCGTCGGCAACGCCGCCAACCTCCAGGCCCGTTTCGCAGCGACCGACCTCGCCGAACCTGCCACCCGCGGCCGAGACCTTGGGCTGGTGGTCTGGGCCATCACGATCGGGGCGGTCACCGGACCGAATCTGATCGGCCCGGGTGCCGCCATGGGCCGTTCCCTGGGGTTGCCCGACGAGAGTGGGCCCTTCATCTTCTCCATGGCCGGAATGCTCATCGCCGTCCTGATCCTCAATATCGGGCTGCGGCCGGACCCACTGCGGATGTCCCGCGAACCGGGAGCGCCGGCACCGGTACGACCCTCGCTGGGTGGGGGACTGTCGGTGCTGCGGCATCATCCGGCCGCCCGGCTCGGTGTCACCACCATTGTGATCTCCCACCTGGTCATGGTCGCCGTCATGTCCATGACCCCGGTGCACTTCAAGGACCTGGACGCCATCGCCGCGGGGGCGAGCGGGGGAGCCATGGCCGGACACCACGCGAGCCTGGACGTCCTGGTGCTCATCGGGTTCACGATTTCACTCCACATAGCTGGCATGTATGCCCTCTCGCCGTTCATCGGGATTCTGGCCGATCGGTGGGGGCGCCGGCAGACGATGCTGGCCGCGCAGGCCGTGTTGGCCGCCTCCCTGGTGTGTTGTGCCGTGGGGGCGGCCAGTCAGCTGGCCGTGACGGTGGGGCTGGTCCTGTTGGGCGTGGGCTGGTCCCTGGCCACGGTCGCCGGTTCCGCGTTCGTCTCCGAAAGCGTGGAAGCCGGCCACCGGGTTCCCGTCCAGGGGCTGTCCGATGCCCTCATGGGTACCGCCGGAGCCCTCGGCGCCGCGGGCTCGGGCCTGGTGCTCGCCGTCTGGGGCTTTGCCGGGCTGAACGTGGCCTGCCTGGTGCTGGTCCTGCTCGTCGCCGCCGGGGGAGTCGCCGAACTGCGTCGACACCGCCGGGCCATCTTGGAGATCGGATACGACGACGTCGTCTCCGGATGAGTCGCCGGAAACGCTCAGTCGGCCTCGTTGGCCGTTGCGGTCTCAGTGGTGTCACTGAGTGGTTTCGTCATACCCAGTAGGCGCGCGAAGATGCCCGCCCCGTCGTCGGCGATCCCATCATGGTGGAAGTCGGCGGTCTCCCAGACGCGCAGGCCCCTGACCTTTTCTGCCGTTGCCCGGCTGATGTCACGGTCCACGTACACATCATCGGCGTACACGGCAGCGGCCACCGGTACCGTGGTGGCCGCGAGCTGTTCGAGGTCGTAGAGGGCCGGCCACTGTTCATACTCTGCGAGGATCCGGGCCACGTCCTCCAATGGACGCAGGAACGGGTCCTCCCTGAAGTACCAGCTGTAGACCATTTCGCCGGTCAGTAGCGGCTCGGCGGAGGCCGGATCGAAGTCCGGGAACTCGGAGGCGACGCGTTCTGCGGCCCAGTTGGTGGCCCGAGCGTTCCCATAAATAGATTCGTGCAGCAGCGCATAGAGCGGATTCGGGCCTCGACTGGCCTGTTGGAAAAGCACCGACGTAAAGGAGTCCGACAGCCGCGGGCCGTCCACGGTCGGGATAAACGCCGATTCGAAGACGAAATGCAGCTGGTCCATGCGGGTGTTCCCACCGAGGAACTGGCCCAGAAGTTGGACGAGGCCGCCGGTGATCACCCGCCCGTCGGGGAGCTGCTCATGCTCCTGTTCGACGTGGCGCATGATGCGATTCAGGACCAGACGGTCTTCCGGATAGCGAGCGAAATACTCGGCATTGCGCGCGGACATCCGTGCATAGGTCGCCCGGTAGACCTCCTCCGGGCCTCCGTCGACGGGACCCAACCCTCCGGTGACCAGGCAACGGTCCAGTGATTGTGGGGCCAATGACAGGTAGGTCAGTGTGCAGAATCCGCCGAAGCTTTGCCCGAAGGTGCTCCACGTGTCGATGCCCAGCTCGGCACGGATGGCTTCGGCGTCACGCACGATCGAATCGGCGCGGAAATGCCTCAGATACGAAGCCTGCGCCGCGGCATCACCCCGCAGGGGCAAGGATTGCCGGTTGGCCGGCGTGCTCAACCCGGTTCCGCGCTGATCCAACAGCAGGATCCTGAAGCTCTTTGCCGCCTCGGCCATCCACCCTGTCAGCGAGGAAACCCGGGGGCTGGCAGCCCCGGGACCGCCTTGGAGATACAGCAACCAGGGTAGCTGGCCGGGATCTTCATGGTCCACGGAGGAGATCTCGCGGGCAAAGACGGTGATGGACTCACCGCCGGGCTGGCCATGGTCCAGCGGGAGGGTGAAATAGTGTTCGGTGGCGCGTAGGCCGCGGAACTCGTGGGTGGCGGACACACGGTGCATCAGAGCGGTCATGTGATCAACACTACCGGCCATGGGGCCGGGCACCGACGTCTAATGATCGGTGGTGGCGCCTAGGGTGGGGATCGCCGTGGCCACCGGGGGTGGGGCCGAAGCACCCACCGTCTTCCATCGACAGAAAGAGGGCCGAACCCATGATGGGAGGTCACCACGCAGCCAGTGGCGCAGCCGTCTGGATCGCCGTGACGACGCAGCCGGTCATGAGGCTGGGACCGGTGGCCGAGTCCTTCTCCTTCCTTCCCCATCAGAGCGTCTGGGGGTTGGGCCTTCTCGAGGTGACACCTGCCGGGGTACTTGCCGGGGCCCTGGTGTGTGCCGGGGCGGCACTGCTCCCCGATGCTGACCATCGACACGCCAGCATTGCCCAGTCGCTGCCACCGGTGTCGAACCTCATGTGCTCCGGGATCGGCCGGGTGGCCGGTGGACACCGCAACGGCACGCATTCCCTCCTCGGGATCGCCGTCTTCACGGTGATCGCCTACGTGCTGGGTCTTTGGGAGGTCCATTCCCCGCGGTGGGGCACGGTTTTCCCCGGCGCAGGCCTATCGGCGGTGCTGTTGATCGCCTTCGCACTAAAAGCCTTGAAGTTCATCCCGGACGCCATGCGCAAACTGCCGTGGGTGATGTCCATTCCCGCCGGGGCCTTCGTCGCCCTCTTCGCCCCCGAGGCACAGTACTGGTTCGTATTGGCCGTCCTGTTGGGGACGGTCACCCATATTGTCGGGGACCTGCTGACCGTTGGGGGCTGCAATCTGCTGTGGCCGCTCCGGCTGCGCGCTCCACGGAAGCTGCGCCGGTTCCCCTTCCTGCGCCAGATCTGGCGTCCCAGTGGACGGCTCGCCGTCCCGGTCCTGGGAGTTGCCGGGTCCTGGCGCGAATGGCTGCTCTGCGTACCGGTCTCGCTTTACGCATCCTTGGGGATCATGATGCCGGCCGTGGACCTGGCAGTGGCCGGTTCCAAGCCGTTATACGCGGTGTTCCTCCCCTGAATGGCGGTATGGGCTAGTCGAGCCGGCCCACACCCGTCACGGTCACCACTGCCGTGCCCGCCTCATCCGAATCCGCCAGGTTGATCACCGAGTCGATGCCCCAGTCGTTATTCCCCGCAGGATCCTTGAAGATCTGCCTGACTTTCCACTCGGTGGGGCTCGGGGTGATGATCAGCAACTGGGGTCCGCGGGCGGCCGGGCCGTCGTCGATGTCATCGTGCTCGTCGAAATAGGCGTCCATGGCGTCAGCCCAAGCATCGGCGTCGAACCCATGGTGCCCGTCGAGCTGCCCCAGGGTCTGTTCCTGCTCATCGGCAAAGAGCTGCACGCGGCGGAACATCTCGTTGCGGACCATCACCCGGAACGCCCGCTCGTTCGAGGTCAGTCGGTCGGGCTGCGGTGGGGTGATGTCCGCGCCGGGGTCTTGAGGCATTTCGCCGCTGGAGAGCTTTTCCCACTCGTCAAGAAGTGAGGAGTCGGTCTGGCGCACCAGCTCGCCCAACCACTCGATGAGGTCCTCGAGGTCTTCACGCAACGCGTCACGAGGCACCGTCTGGCGTAGCGCCTTGAAGGCGTCGGTGAGGTAGCGCAGCAGGATTCCCTCGGAGCGCGCCAGCGAATAGAACGCGATGTACTCCCCGAAGGACATGGCCCGCTCATACATATCGCGGACCACGGATTTGGGTGAGAGTTCGAAGTCCCCCAACCAGGGGGCACCACTACGGTAGGTTTCGAAGGCCTCGCCCAGGAGCTCGGCCAACGGCTGAGCGTAGGTAACTTCGTCGAGCGCGTTCATTCGCGCCTCGTACTCCATCCCCTCGGCCTTCATCGCGGCCACGGCCTCGCCGCGGGCCTTCTTCTCCTGGGCGTTGAGGACCTGGCGTGGCTTTTCCAGCGTTGCTTCGATGATGGAAACCACGTCGAGGGCATAACTGGGTGATTCCCGGTCCAGGATCTCCAGGCTGGCCATGGCGAACGGGGAGAGCGGCTGGTTCAGGGCGAAGTTCTGCTGCAGTTCCACCGTCAGGCGCAGCAGGTTGCCGTACTCATCGGGTGCATCGAGGCGTTCAACCACCCCGGTGGCCAGCAGTTCGCGCAAAATCCCCAGGGCCCGGCGCAGCAAGGCACTCTGCCGGGCCGGCGGCTCATGGTTTTCGGTCAGCAGCCTGCGGGCGGCAGCGAAGGAGTTCCCCTCACGTTCGAGCAGGTTCAGCAGCATTGAATGGGTGACCTTGAATGAAGAGGTCAACGGTTCGGGAGTGGAGGCCACCATCTTGTCGAAGGTCTTCTCCGACCAGGAGACGAAACCCTGGGGTGGTTTCTTCTTGACGACTTGGCGCAGCTTCTTCGAATCGTCGCCGAACTTGGCGACGGCCTTGTTCATCGACTTCTTGTTCTCGATGGCGAACTCGGGGGCCTGGACGACGACGGTTCCCGCGGTGTCGTAGCCGGCGCGTCCGGCCCGACCGGCGATCTGGTGGAACTCGCGGGCATTCAAGGGGCGGGTGCGGATGCCGTCGTATTTGGACAGTGCCGTCAGCATCACCGTGCGAATGGGCACATTGATGCCCACCCCGAGCGTGTCGGTACCGCAAATGACCTTGAGCAGGCCCGCCTGGGCCAACTGTTCGACCAAGCGACGATATTTGGGCAGCATACCGGCGTGGTGGACGCCGATCCCGTGGCGGACCAGGCGGTTCAGCGTCTTGCCGAAGCCCGTGGCGAAACGGAATCCGGCGATCAGTTCGGAGATCCTGTCCTTCTCCTCGCGGGAGCAGACATTGATGCTCATCAGCGACTGGGCTCGCTCGATGGCTTCGAGCTGGCTGAAGTGCACCACGTAGACGGGGGCCTGCTGGGTGGACAGCAGTTCCTCCATGGCCTCCTGAACCGGCTCCTCGGAGTAGTAGTAGTGCAGGGGGATGGGGCGCTCGGCGTTGGCTACCGTGGTGGTGTGCCGGCCCGTGAGTTGGGTTAGTTCGTCCTCGAATCGGGTGACGTCCCCCAGGGTCGCGGACATGAGCAGGAACTGCGCCTGGGGCAACTCCAGCAGCGGGACCTGCCAGGCCCAACCGCGTTGCGGGTCGGAGTAGAAGTGGAACTCGTCCATCACCACGGGGCCCAGATCGGCGTCGTCCCCTTCGCGCAAGGCGATGTTGGCGAGGATCTCAGCGGTGCAGCAGATGATCGGTGCGTCCTGGTTCACCGAGGAATCCCCGGTGACCATCCCGACGTTCTCGGCCCCGAAGATCTCGCAGAGGGCAAAGAACTTCTCGGAGACCAGCGCCTTGATCGGGGCCGTGTAGTAGCTGCGTTCCCCCCGGGCCAACGCATGGAAGTGAGCGGCGACGGCCACCAGCGATTTTCCGGAGCCGGTGGGGGTCGCCAGGATGACGTTGTTCCCCTCGACCAGTTCCATCACCGCTTCGTCCTGCGCCGGGTATAAGGAAATCCCGCGATCCTCCGCCCACGAGAGGAAGGCGGCATAGGTCGATTCGGCGGTGGCCCCACGGGGCGGGGAATCAGGCAGCAAGTCGGTAAGATTCATGGTCCCTCCAGCCTATCGCCCAGCGGGCCCACCGTCGGCGCGGACCCATCCCAGCGGGCATCGGCCGGAATAGGCTGGAGTGATGAAATGGAATCCTGCCGCCTACGTCCAGTTCGCCAGCCACCGTGACCGCCCCTTCTTCGAACTGATCGCCCGGATCGATGACAACGTGCCGGCGCGGGTCGTCGACCTGGGCTGTGGCCCGGGACCGTTGACTGCAGCCCTGGCCGATCGGTGGCCCGAAGCCCACGTCACCGGCTTGGATGCCTCACCGGAGATGATCGACAAAGCCACTGCAGATCACCAGCGGCCCCGGCTGGACTTCGCCGAAACCGATGCCGCGACCTGGACCCCCGAGGCGGAGACCGACATCCTCATCAGCAATGCGATGATGCAGTGGATTCCCGGACACCGTGAGCTCATGGCGGGATGGCTCGATGCCCTGAAACCGGGGGCATGGTTCGCCGCTCAGGTTCCGGGGAACTTCCAGGCCCCCTCGCACGCGTTGATGCGTGAACTCGCCGCCACGCCGTATTGGGCCGACCGGCTCCAGGGTTTGGTGCTGCGCCAGGACGCCGTCGCAGAACCAACCACGTACCTGCGCCTGATGCTCGAACATGCGTTCGAAGCTGATGTGTGGGAGACCACCTACGAACAAATCCTCCGTGGACCCGACCCGGTGCTCGACTGGGTGCGTGGCACGGCGCTGCGCCCCATTCTCTCGGTGCTGAACGACGCCGATGCCGCCGAGTTCGAAGCGGAGTATGCCGCGTTGGTCCGGGACGCCTACCCGCCCTTCACGGGCCCCGAGGGTGAACTGCTGACCATCTTCCCGTTTCGTCGCATCTTCATGGTCGGACGCAAGGAGACGGCCAGTAGGTTCGGGTGAACCAGCAGGGGCAAGCTCGCGATTTGAAGCAGACGGAGCAGCCCCTCCCCGTGGTGCCGGTTGGAGTCCGGTAGCTCATATCCGAGGAAACCTATGGCGGCTCGCGACCGCTAGTCACCGATCCCTGCGCACTGCGTGGGGTCTCCCTGCGGCTGGTGCGTTCTATCGATCAGCCAATTGATCCCGTTCCAATGCATTTCGTACGCGATGGTCCAGTCCGAGCAGTCCTGTTGACCACCCTTGCTGTCCTCCATGTTCTGCAAGGTCTGCAGTTGGGCGAGGGCTACGACGTCGTCTCCGTATCCACTGACATCGACCAGATTGAATCCGGTCCAATAGGAAGAAGCGAGACCTTCCTGCCATGTCTGCAGCCCGTCCATGCGCTGCTGCATTTGAGGAGTGAACATATCGAAGGCCGCGTCGTAGGCGCCGTCATTAATGCCCTGCCCGTGGGTTTGCAGACTCTGGGCAATGTTCGCTGCCTGGTCGTGTTCAGACTCGATGTTGACCTCAACATCGACGCTGCCGGCTATGGCATCTTCGCAGGTGGAAACCGCAACCGGAACGTTTCGTTGCTGCCATGCCTCGACGGCCTGCGCCGTACGTGGCCCGGAGACAGCGTAGGCCATGCCGTCGACGGACCGCTCGCCGCGTTGGTCCGGGCGCAGGCTCACGACACCAACAACGGCACCATCCTGTGTGATGAGCGGGCCGCCGTCACAAGCAAATCATCCGCGATCAGGAAACCCGAGCCGGTGACTCCGCTTTCGCCGGTGACGACGTGGATTTTTGCTATGCCACTGGTGACCTCCTGCGCAGTCTCTGGCCATGTGGCGGCGGGATCATTGGACGGGGCCGGCGTCGTAGGTGCCTGACTCCTTGGCGGCGCCGGGGCCTCCGACGCTGGGGGAGTGGAAGCTCCCGGCGACGAGGAGCCTTCGGGCGCCAGCACCGCTGCCTGCGGCGAGACGGTCACCGTCACCGGTGCTGGCCCCCGGATAAGGCGCTGCAACCAGTGACGGCCGTTACGCTGATGGCTCCCAGCACGCCCCACCGGTAGGTGGTTCGGGTCCACGGCTTCATGTCGGCCCAACTCCTGATGGTTAGAGCCGCCCGACGGTCGTGGTGGACAGCGCGAAAGTCCCCTCATCCTCGAGCGATCACCCCGGTAAAACCAGCATGTCTCGTGCCGGCGATCCCGATGGTGGACCGCCTGGTCAGCGATGACCGTAGGCGCCGCCGCTGCTGATCTGGGCCTGTTGGCGTGCATTGAACCTGCGTACATCACCGGCGAGCGTGAACAGGTCAATGATCAACATGACCCAGACGGCAATGATGAGCAACCACCCAACCCAGACCAGGGTTAGCAGTCCGCCGACGAAAGTGAGGCTGAGGTAGGTGACCCCCATACCAACCTTGTCCACGTAGAACTTATGGATCCCGAGGCCGCCCAAGAAAATGAGTAGAACGTAGGCGAGCCCGACACTTTTGGGATTCATGACCGTGATGTGGGTGACCTGGTGGGGCGGGACCGGGGACAGGGGGCCGGAGTCCGGTGACGGAGTCTGGTGATAGGCCGTGCCATGGTCCTGGCCGCTGTTTTCGGACTGGTTGGTGTCAGACATGTTTCCCCCAAGGATGGATGTGAATGTGAGTTACTCCATAGAGCGTACTGTTCTCCGAGGTTTTTGGTTCCACCTGACTGCTGTCTGGATTCTCAGGAGACCGTCCCGGGGACATGGCAACCAGATGGCGTGGACGGCCAGCTCTACCAATCCTTCCCGTGCCGTGTCAGGGGTGGTAGAGCTGGGGTCAGCACCGACGGAACACCGCACAGGAGGAACCGGCCATGGAAAACCCACTACCCCGCGCCTACCAGAGCTATCTGGAGGGGGCCGAACCAGCCTTCCTCGATACCGTCAGACCCGTCATGCAGGAATCCGTTGCCGAAGGCGAGTACGGGGTTCTCGTGAGGTTCCTCGGAACTGGCGTCCAAGCCCTGGTTTCGGAGACGGTCCCGTTCGGAGAGGTCCGGGAACTGCATCACGAGTAGGGGCGGCCAGCCAGCGGTCTACCAGCCGCGCTGCTTCCATTCAGGGAGCTGAGGGCGCTCGGCACCCAGCGTCGTGCCCTGACCGTGACCCGGGTGGACGAATGAGTCATCCGGGTACTGCCCAAAGAGGCGCTCGGAGACGTCCTCATACAGGGAGGCGAACCGGTCGGTATCGCCTTCGGTGTTCCCCAGCCCTCCAGGGAAGAGGCTGTCACCGCTGAAGATATGCGTCGGGCCCGAGGGGTCCTCGTAGATGTAGGCGATGGAACCCGGCGTATGACCCCGCAGATGCACGGTTCGCAGATCGAAGCCCTCAACGTTCCCGATATCGCCCTGGCCGAGGATTACATCGGCTTCTACTCCCGTGGCCGCACGAATACCTTCTGCGTCCTCGGCCCCGCAGGCCGTCCGCGCGCCGGTCTCATCGGCCAGCTCCCGGAGAGCCCGCACGTGGTCCCAATGTTGGTGGGTGGTGGCGATCAATTCCAGATGCGGGGCCACCGACGCATCTGCGGCGGCGTCGTGGATGAGGCCGCGGAGTGCCGACGCCTCGTCGGCCGCATCGATCAGCACCTGCGCGCCGGTCCGCTTATGGGTGATGAGGTAGGCGTTGTTGTCCATCGACGAAACGGACACGCGGCGGATGGTGACCTCCGCCAGGTCATGCAACAGCGAATTCTCTGGGCTCATAACGCCAGCCTAGGCGCTGCTCGGAACGAGGGAAAAGTGGTGACGGGTACTGTGGGTGCACCCGCAGCAACGGCCAGCGACCGGCCCGGATCCCCAAGGAGACCCAGTGAATGACGACGTCTTGGACTTTGTCGCCATCAGCAAGGACGGGCCGGCGAACCCGTACGACCAGATCCGCCAGCAGATCCTCGGAGCCATCGGCTCGGGGAGGCTGGTCCCGGGAACCCGGCTGACTTCGGTGCGGGCGCTCGCCGGACGTCTGGGTGTTGCCGTGAACACGGTCGCCCGGGCCTACCGTGAACTTGAACAAGCAGGGGCTGTTGAAACCCGCGGACGTCACGGAACCGTCGTGCTGGCTACGGGCTCCGAGGGGGACCGCAGGCTTGCTTCAGCGGCCCAGGAATTGGCGACGGAAGCCAAAAGTTGGGGCGTCGGCGAGGACCGTGCCGTTGAATTTTTGCGGGCAGCCTTCCGCGTGCAGTGAACACCTCAGGAGCAAACCCGCTGAAACACGGGTAAAACCTTGCCCTTCGAACGTGTGTTCGACGCCAAGTTCGACTACTCTGGATCCGTGGCTATTTCCTCCAGCGAATTGCAATCCGTTCCCAGCGTTTCCATGGAATCCATTGAGCGTGCACATGACCGGTCACGCCTTCTCGTCAAGGGTGCCCGGGAACATAACCTGCGCAACGTGGACCTTGACCTGCCGCGGGACGCGATGATCGTCTTCACCGGCCTCTCGGGGTCGGGTAAGTCCTCGCTGGCCTTCGACACGATCTTCGCCGAAGGCCAGCGCCGCTATGTCGAATCGCTGTCCGCCTATGCTCGCCAGTTCCTCGGCCAGGTCGATAAGCCGGACGTGGACTTCATCGAAGGACTGTCCCCGGCAGTCTCGATCGACCAGAAGTCGACGTCGAAGAACCCGCGCTCGACGGTCGGGACCATCACCGAAATCTATGACTACATGCGCCTGTTGTGGGCTCGTGTCGGCCACCCGCACTGCCCGGTGTGCCATGAGCCAGTCACCCGGCAGACGCCGCAGGCCATCGTGGACCAGCTGCTCGAGCTCGAGGACGGGACACGCTTCCAGGTCCTCGCTCCGGTGGTCCGCTCACGTAAGGGCGAATTCGTCGACCTGTTCAAAGAGCTCGCAGCCAAAGGCTACGCACGGGCCAGGGTCGACGGGGACACCATCCAGCTCAGTGATCCGCCGAAGCTGGGCAAGCAGTACAAACACACCATAGAGGTCGTCATTGACCGGCTCGTCGCCAAGGATGGCATCCGTCAACGGTTGACGGACTCCATCGAAACGGCTCTGGGTCTGGCCGATGGCCGCGTGCTCGCCGATTTCGTTGACCTTCCAGAGAAAGACGACGCACGGGTCAGGGCCTTCTCCGAACACCTGGCTTGCCCGAACGAGCACCCGCTGGCCATTGATGAGGTCGAACCGCGGTCCTTCTCCTTCAACAATCCCTTTGGCGCCTGCCCCGCATGTACCGGCATCGGCACCCGACTGGAGGTAGACGAAGACCTGGTCGTCCCCGACCCCGGCAAGACGTTGGCGGAAGGGGCCATTGCGCCGTGGTCGCTGGGCGTTGCCACCACGCAGTACTGGAACCGGCTCCTGAAGGGTCTGGGCGATGACCTGAAATTCGACCTGGATACCCCCTGGCGCAAATTCACCGATACCCAGCGTGACGCGATCCTCAACGGCAAGGACCATAAGGTCGTCGTCCAGTACCGCAACCGCTTCGGACGCGAACGCAAATACAGCACCGGTTTCGAAGGCGTCATCCAGTACATCCACCGCAAGCACCTGGAAACCGAATCCGATCACGCCCGGGACCGGTACGAGGAATACATGCGGCAGATCCCCTGCCCCGTGTGCAACGGTGCCCGGCTGAACCCTGCCTCGCTATCGGTACTGATCAACGGCAAGTCCATTGCCGAAGTTTCCGCCATGCCGATGCGCGAATGCGCCGACTTCCTCAACGCCCTGGTCCTGTCGGGACGAGAAAAGCAGATCGCCCACCAGGTACTTATTGAGATCCAGGCCCGGCTGCGCTTTCTCCTCGACGTCGGACTCGAATACTTGAACCTCGAACGGGCCGCCGGCACGCTCTCCGGTGGGGAGGCGCAACGTATCCGCTTGGCCACCCAGATCGGTTCGGGACTGGTCGGTGTCCTCTACGTCCTGGACGAGCCCTCCATCGGTCTGCACCAGCGCGATAACCGACGGCTGATCGAGACGTTGAACCGTCTGCGCGATTTGGGCAACACCTTGATCATCGTCGAGCATGACGAAGACACCATCCACCAGGCCGACTGGATCGTTGATGTGGGCCCCGGCGCCGGTGAACACGGAGGCACCGTGGTGCATTCAGGCTCGTTGGAAGGCCTGCTGGCCAATACCGATTCGATGACTGGCGACTACCTCGCGGGACGGCGCAAGATCGAATTGCCGGCCAAACGCCGCAAGATCGACCGCAAACGCCAGGTCACCGTCGTCGGCGCCCGGGAAAACAACCTGCAGGATGTGACCGTGAAGTTCCCGCTCGGTGTCCTCACCGGCATCACCGGTGTGAGCGGATCCGGCAAGTCCACGCTGGTCAACGACATCCTCTATAAGGTGATGGCCAATCAGCTCAACGGGGCCAAACAGGTGGCCGGGCGGCATACCCGGGTCGAGGGCCTGGACCAGCTCGACAAGGTGGTCCACGTGGACCAAAGCCCGATCGGTCGGACCCCCCGCTCCAACCCGGCGACCTACACCGGCGTCTTTGACCATGTCCGCAAGCTCTTTGCCGAGACCAATGAGGCCAAGGTGCGCGGCTACCTGCCGGGGCGCTTCTCCTTCAACGTGAAGGGCGGCCGCTGCGAGTCCTGCTCAGGTGACGGCACGCTGAAGATCGAAATGAACTTCCTGCCCGACGTGTATGTGCCTTGCGAGGTCTGCCACGGGGCCCGGTACAACCGTGAAACCCTCGAGGTCCAGTACAAGGGCAAGTCGATCTCCGATGTGCTGAACATGCCGATCGAGGAGGCCGCCGAGTTCTTCGCCGCCTTCACACCGATCGCACGTCACCTGAAAACGCTGGTGGATGTGGGTCTGGGGTACGTCCGACTGGGTCAGCCGGCCACCACCCTTTCCGGCGGCGAGGCGCAACGGGTGAAGCTTGCTTCGGAACTGCAGAAGCGTTCGAACGGGCGCAGCATCTATGTCCTCGATGAGCCGACCACCGGTCTGCACTTTGAGGACATCCGCAAGTTGCTCCTGGTTCTTCAGGGGCTGGTCGACAAGGGCAACACCGTGATCACGATCGAACACAACCTCGACGTGATCAAGAGCGCTGACTGGGTCATCGATCTCGGCCCCGAAGGCGGTCATGGCGGGGGACAGGTCGTGGCCCAGGGCACCCCCGAACAGGTCGCGAAGGTCGAAGCCAGCCACACGGGCAGGTTCCTGGCAGAGGTGCTGGGCTAAGCTCCGCTGCGGCGTCCGGACGCCGCAGGGGAACCCCGGGAGTATGCCGCGGTGGGCATGCCTGCCGTGGACTCATGGTGGTTCATGCAACAATATTCCGGTGATGATTCCTGCCCGCACTGTGCTTTTTGACCTCGACGGCACCCTCGTGGACCCCGCCGGTGGCATCACCGGAGGCATCTTACTCGCCCTTCAACTCAACGGGCTGGAGCACCCGGGCGATGAAGCGTTGAACCTGCTCGTCGGCCCTCCGTTGGCCATCGGGCTGCTGACGCTGCCCGGAATGACCGAGGAACTCCTGCCACGAGTCATTGCCGACTACCGGGCCGAATACGAGACCCACGGCTTGGACGCCAGCCGGGTCTATTCCGGAATTCCTGCCTTGCTGGATGATCTCCGCGAGGCAGGGTGCCGGCTCGCCGTCGCGACCTCCAAACCCGAACCGTTGGCGCGACGGCTCCTGGCCGCCAAGGGTCTCGACGTGTATTTCGATTCCATCCACGGTTCGGCGCCGGAAGAGATTTCCGGATCGCCGGCGACTGCCGGGAAAACCCGGATCGTGGCTGCCGCGTTGCAGGCCAGCGGAGGGGGAACCGAGAACACCGTCATGGTCGGGGACCGCCTCTACGACGTCGAAGGCGCCCGGAACAACGGTTTGAAAGCCATCGGCGTTTCCTGGGGCTTCGCCGCAGCAGGCGAACTGGAAGCGGCGGGTGCAGTCGCCGTCGTTCACTCTCCCAAGGAACTGGGGCACCTCCTTGATTCCGCCGCCATCGACGCGGGAACACACCGGGGGGCTTCCGCCTAGATGGGGATGTTCGAAGGTGTCCGCGCCGGTTTTCGCGCAACGATCCGTACGCTCTGCCGCCCAACGATTACCGGGTTGGAGAACGTGCCCACCGAGGGCCCGTTCATCATCGCCTCCAACCACCTGTCGTTTCTGGACAGCATCATCATTCAGGCGATCTGCCCGCGCCCGGTCGCCTTCTTCGCGAAAGCCGAATACTTCACCACGCCGGGAGTGAAAGGCCGGGCGATGAAGGCCTTCTTCGAGTCCGTGGGTTCGATCCCCGTGGAACGCGGGGAACAGGCAGCCAGCGTCGCCGCATTGGACTCCCTGGTGGACCTGCTGGAATCGGGCCAAGGGGTCGGGATCTATCCCGAAGGAACTCGCTCACGGGACGGCCGGCTGTACCGGGGGAGAACGGGTGTGGGCTGGCTGGCCCTTTCCACGGGCGCGCCGGTGGTGCCCGTGGGCCTGATTGGCACCGAGCGTCTGCAGGCTGCGGGAAGCAACAGAATCGTCCCGCATCAGTTCACGCTGTCGGTGGGGGAGCCCCTGCAGTTCGAACATGTCGGGCGGAAGCACCCCCTGCCGCAACGACGTCAGGCCACCGACGCGATCGTCGAGGCGATCGCCGAACTCAGCGGCCAGGAACGGTCAGGCAACTACAACCAGTCGCCGCCGGCGGAGTAGCGTTGGGGTATGGCCGATCCCACCAGTTACCGTCCGCGGACCGGCGAGATACCCACTTCTCCCGGCGTCTACCGCTTCCGCGACCCCAGCACACGGGTCATCTATGTCGGCAAGGCCAAAAATCTCAGATCACGGCTGAACTCCTATTTCGCTAATCCGGCAACGCTGGCCCCCAAAACCCATGCCATGGTCCACACCGCGGCCAGTGTCGAATGGACGGTGGTGGGCAGCGAACTCGAGGCCCTGCAGCTCGAGTACACGTGGATCAAGGAATACGCCCCGCGGTTCAACATCATGTTCCGCGACGATAAGTCCTACCCGTACTTGGCGGTGACGATGGGCGATAAGTTCCCGCGGGCCCAGGTCATGCGGGGGGACCGGCGGAAGGACGTGAAGTACTTCGGCCCCTTCTATCCGGCGAAGGCCATCCGCGAAACGCTGGATACCCTCCTGCGGGTCTTCCCGGTCCGCACCTGCAGCCCCGGGGTCTTCCGCCGAGCACAGTTGACCGGACGCCCCTGCCTGCTGGCCGACATCGGAAAATGTTCGGCCCCCTGCGTGGGACGGATCAGCCCCGAAGACCACCGGAAACTGGCCGAGGAACTCTGCCAGTTCATGGGAGGGGAAGGCACCCGGTTCATCCGTGACCTCGAGGGCCGGATGAAGGCCGCCGTCGCCGAACTGGATTACGAACAGGCGGCTCGGCTCCGCGATGACATCGCTGCCCTGCGCCGCGTGTTCGAACGCAACGCCGTCGTCCTCTCGGAGGATACCGAAGCGGATATCTTCGCCGTGGCCGAAGACGACCTCGAAGCCTCGGTACAAGTCTTCCATGTGCGTAACGGTCGGATCCGTGGGCAACGAGGCTGGGTCGTGGAGAAGGTCGAGGAAACCGACGGCCCCAAATTCATCGAGCACCTCCTGCAACAGGTCTATGGGGAGAACACCGGTGGAGATCGGATCCCCCGGGAAGTTCTGGTCCCTGTGGAACCGGAGAACCCTCAGGAACTGGCCACCTGGCTACGCGGCCTGCGCGGCAGCGCCGTGAACCTGAGGGTCCCGCAACGCGGTGAGAAGGCCACGCTGATGGGCACCGTGAAGGAGAACGCCGAACAGTCCCTCCGACTGCATAAATCACGCCGCGCCGCCGATATCACCACGCGTAGTGCCGCCCTGCAGGAACTCCAGGAGGCCCTGTCGCTGCCGGTGCCGCTGATGCGCATCGAGTGCTACGACATCTCCCACGTCTCGGGCACCAACGTCGTCGCCTCCATGGTGGTGGTCGAGGACGGCATGCCCAAGAAGTCCGAATACCGCAAGTTCTCCATCAGCGGTGAAGCGGCCCGGGATGACACGGCATCGATGTATGACGTCATCACCCGCAGATTCCGCCACTACCTCGAGGACCAGGCGGCCATGGCCCCGGTGATTTCCGGAGAGATCAGCATCGAGGAACAGGGCGAGAAGGCCCCGCCGAAAAAATTTGCCTACCCTCCGTCCCTCGTCGTGGTCGACGGCGGTCCGCCACAGGTTGCAGCTGCCGTCCGGGCGCTCGAAGACCTGGGAATCGATGACGTCTATGTCGCCGGTTTGGCGAAGCGCCTCGAGGAGCTGTGGCTGCCCGAGGATCCCTTCCCGGTGGTCTTGCCACGGGCATCCCACGGGCTGTATCTGCTCCAACGCATCCGCGATGAGGCCCACCGTTTCGCGATCACCTTCCACCGGCAGAAACGCAGTTCCTCGATGATCTCCTCCCTGCTGGACCAAGTGCCCGGCTTGGGGCCGGCCAAACGCCAAGCGGTGATCAAACATTTCGGTTCGCTGAAGCGTATGCGGGCTGCGACCGTCGAAGATTTCACCGAGGTGAAGGGCGTCGGGGCAGTACTGGCCGGACACCTCGTCGAAGCGTTGGCCCCGCCTCAGGACCCCGACAACACCCCGGAGGACGACGACGGGGCCACCCCGGCGGTGAACACCACCACCGGCGAGCTGCTCGACTGAGAACGAGCGTGTCGGAACACGACTAGACTGGAACCATGAGTATCGAGCTGAGCCCCGTCAAGCCCGAAGAATCAGAAATGCTGGTCGTGACCGGCATGTCAGGTGCCGGCCGCACCACGGCAGCACACGCCTTGGAGGACCAAGGCTGGTACGTGGTGGAGAACCTCCCGCCGCAGCTGTTGGGAACCCTCACCGACCTGGTGGCCCGCAACCCCGGGTCCATCCCGAAGCTCGCCGTTGTCATGGACGTGCGAAGTCGGGAACTGTTTGCCGCACTGCGGGAGAACCTGGGCCAACTCCGTGCCGCAGGCGTTGAATACCGGGTGTTGTTCCTCGACGCCAGCGATGAGCTGCTCATCCGCCGCTTCGAACAGGGACGTCGACCCCACCCGTTGCAAGGCGACGGACGGATTTCAGACGGCATTGCCGCAGAGCGCGAGGTCTTGAAGGAAATCAAGGACCACGCAGAGATCGTCATCGACACCACACCCTTGAACGTTCATGCCCTCGGGCGGTCGATCATCGAACTCTTCTCCGATTCGGGACCGGTGGTCCTGCGCCTGAACGTCATGAGCTTTGGTTTCAAATACGGGCTGCCGACCGACGCGAACTTCCTGGCAGATGTCAGGTTCATCCCGAACCCGCATTGGGTGCCCGCACTGCGCCCGCATACCGGCCAGGAGAAGGTCGTCAGCGACTACGTCCTCGAAGCCGACGGCACCGCAGATTTCATCTTCCACTATCTTGAAGCGCTCGAGCCGGTCCTCGAGGGGTACCGCCGGGAGAATAAGCACTACGCCACGATTGCCATCGGGTGCACGGGCGGTAAACACCGCTCGGTGGCCGTGACCGAAGAAATGGCCCGCCGACTCCGACAGGTCCCCAACGTCACGGTCATGGTCAACCACCGCGACTTGGGCCGGGAGTAAGGCCATGACGTTCCTCACGGGACAGATGCCGATGCTCCCACCCCGCCCGGTAGGGGCGGGAGACGAGATGACGACCATGCGAGTCGCCGCCCTCGGGGGAGGCCATGGACTTTCAGCTTCCCTATCGGCTCTCCGACGACTGACGAACGACATCACAGCGATCGTCACCGTGGCCGACGACGGGGGATCCTCCGGCCGGCTCCGCCGCGAGCTCGGCGTGTTGCCGCCCGGGGACCTCCGGATGGCCCTGGCCGCCCTGTGTGACGAATCAGATTGGGGCCGTACCTGGCGCGACGTCATGCAACACCGTTTCGTCGGCTCCGAAGGAGTCGAAACGTCGCTGGAAAACCATGCGGTGGGAAACTTGCTGATCGTGACCCTCTGGGAGCTGTTGGGCAATGCCGTGGCGGGACTGCGCTGGGCTGGTGCCTTGCTCGGCGCTCGGGGCGCCGTGCTGCCGATGAGCACCGTGCCACTAAATATTTCGGGAGAAGTCCTCACCACTACCGAAGGCGGAAGCCTATCGCGGCGGCGGATCCACGGTCAGGCGGCGTTGGCCGAAGCCGGGAACGACACCCTGGTCAGCAATGTTGCACTGTCGCCCTCCGACGCACCGGCCTGTCCCGAGGCGCTGGACGCCATTGAATTGGCTGACTGGGTCATCCTGGGGCCCGGCTCCTGGTACACCTCGGTCCTTCCGCATCTGCTGCTGCCCGAAATGCGCGATGCACTGCAGAACACCCCCGCTCGGCGACTCTTGACGATGAACCTGGTCACTGACACCCAAGAGACCTCGGGAATGACCGCTGCCGCTCATCTGGACGTGATTGCGCGGTACGCTCCCGACCTGAGAATTGACGCTGTTCTGGCCGATCCTTCATCCGTCGACGACGAACAGGCCTTCAGGGCGGCAGCCCGCAGACTGGGTGCCGAGTGCTTTTTCGGTAAGGTGGCTACTGGGCATGACCGTGCCGTCCACGAGCCCCTGCGGCTCGCGGCGGAGTATCAGGATGTCTTTGAGGCGTTTGCCCGCAATACAACGCGACGTGAGGAAGAATAGCCATGGCACTGACCGCTTCGGTCAAGGACGAGCTGTCCCGGCTGGACGTCAAGAAGTCCTCCGTACGTAAAGCCGAAGTGTCGGCGACCCTACGTTTCGCCGGGGGACTGCACATCATTTCGGGGCGCATCGTCATCGAGGCGGAAGTCGATCTAGCTGCGACCGCACGCCGCCTGCGTCAGGCCATTTCAGAGGTCTACGGGCATACCGCAGAAATCATCGTCGTCTCCGCTGGGGGACTGCGCCGGGGAAGCCGGTACGTCGTCCGGGTGGTTCGCGACGGGGAATCGCTGGCACGCCAGACCGGTTTGCTGGATGGTCGAGGACGCCCCGTGCGAGGCCTGCCGTCAGTGATCGTCAATGGTTCCACCGCCGACGCGGAAGCCGTCTGGCGCGGGGCCTTCCTCGCCCATGGTTCGCTGACCGAGCCCGGCCGTTCCTCGGCCCTGGAAGTGACCTGCCCGGGACCCGAGGCGGCCCTGGCCCTCGTGGGGGCGGCCCGACGGCTGGATATCGTTGCCAAGGCACGGGAAGTACGCGGAGTGGACCGCGTCGTCATCCGGGACGGCGATTCCATCGCTGCGTTGCTGACCCGTATGGGAGCCCACGACACCTTATTGGTGTGGGAGGAACGCCGCATGCGCAAGGAGGTCAGGGCAACCGCCAATCGTTTGGCGAACTTCGACGACGCCAACCTTCGCCGCTCCGCCCAAGCCGCGGTGGCTGCGGGCGCCCGAGTTGAACGGGCCTTGGAGATTTTGGGGGACGATGTCCCGGACCATCTGCAATACGCAGGTGCACTGCGGGTGGCCCATAAACAGGCCAGCCTGGACGAGCTCGGCCATCTGGCCGACCCGCCGATGACCAAGGACGCCATTGCCGGACGGATCCGTCGGTTGTTGGCGATGGCTGACCGCCGTGCCGCCGAGCTGGGAATACCCGGCACGGAGGCCAGCGTTACCGCAGATATGCTCGACGGCTGATCAAGCCGCTGGATTTCCGTCGCCGCGAGGCACGGGAAGCACTACCCACCATCATGCCCGTTGAACGGGCATGTGAGAGATAAATGGAGGAGATCATGGCGAAGTACGAACTTCCTGACCTGCCGTATGACTACGCGGCGCTGGAGCCGAACATTTCCGCGCGCATCATGGAGCTGCACCACAGCAAGCACCACGCGACTTATGTTGCAGGAGCCAACACCGCGCTGGATAAGCTGGCTGAGGCCCGCGAGAAGGGCGAGTACGGCAACATCCCCAAGCTGTCCAAGGATCTGGCGTTCCACCTCGGTGGGCACACCAACCACTCGATCTTTTGGCAGAACCTGTCCCCAGAAGGCGGAGACAAGCCCGAGGGCGAGCTCGCAGCAGCCATCGACGACGCCTTCGGCTCGTTTGATGCCTTCCGCAACCACTTCACCAACGCCGCGCTGAGCCTGCAGGGCTCGGGTTGGGCGCTGCTGGCCTTCGAGGGCCTCGGCGAAAACCTGGTCATCGAGCAGCTCTACGACCAGCAGGGCAACGTCCCGGTGGGTACCACCCCGTTGCTGATGCTGGATATGTGGGAGCACGCCTTCTACCTGGACTACGTCAACGTCAAGGCCGATTACGTCAAGGCGTTCTGGAACATCGTGAACTGGGCCGACGTATCGGCTCGGTTCGCGGCTGCGCGCTCCGGCGCGAAGTCACTGATCGTTCCGGGAAAGTAGCAGGTTTTCCCCGGGTCCGCGGACCCGGGGAAACGAGCAGGTAACTTTCCTCACACATCGGACGCCTCATGGCGTAAGATGTTACCAACGGCTCGAGCGGGCCCCGTATCCGGTTTTCCCCGGGACGGGAGCCCGCTGAACCGGCCGGCCCACAGGCCGAAGACACAACGGGGTGTCGCAAAATTTCCATTGCCATCCCCGCGTCTTGATCTCCTTAACCCGGAGCACGGTGATGGCTACCTTCCGGCAAGGAGAATATTCACGTGACTACCCGTGTTGGCATCAATGGCTTCGGACGTATTGGCCGCAACTACTTGCGCGCCGCGCTCATGAACCAGGCAGATATCGAGATCGTCGCCATTAACGACCTGGCAGATATCGACAGCCTGGCCATGCTCTTGAAATACGATTCGGTCCTCGGCCGACTCTCCGAAGACGTTTCCGTCGATGGTGAAGACCTCGTCGTCGGTGAACACCACATCCGCATCCTCGCCGAGAAGGATCCTGCCAACCTGGGCTGGGGCGAACTCGGAGCAGACGTCGTCATCGAATCGACCGGCCGCTTCACCAAGGCCGAAGGCGCCCGCAAGCACCTCGAAGCCGGAGCCAAAAAGGTCATCATCTCCGCACCGGCCAAGGGCGAAGACATCACGATCGTGATGGGTGTCAACGACCACCTCTACGAGCCGGCGAACCACGACATCATCTCCAATGCCTCCTGCACCACCAACTGCCTCGGCCCCATGGTCAAGGTCCTCAACGACCAGTTCGGCATCGTCGACGGGCTCATGACCACCATCCACGCCTACACCGCCGATCAGAACCTGCAGGACGGCCCCCATAAGGACCCACGCCGGGCCCGGGCCGCAGCGCTGAACATGATCCCCACCTCGACCGGTGCCGCCAAGGCCATCGGCCGGGTCCTGCCCGAGCTCAAGGGCAAGCTCGACGGCTACGCCATGCGCGTTCCGGTCCCGACCGGATCCTCCACCGACCTGACGGTCACGTTGGCCCGCGAAACCACCGTCGAGGAAGTCAACGCGGCCTTCCGCGCTGCTGCCGAGGAGGGGACGCTGGCCCCCTACCTGAAGTACAACGAAGATCCGATTGTTTCCAGCGATATCGTCACCGACCCGCATTCGACGATCTTCGACGCACCGCTGACCAAGGTCATCGGCAGCACCGTGAAGGTCATCGGCTGGTACGACAACGAATTCGGATACTCCAGCCGTCTGGTGGACCTGACCGAATACGTCGGATCGAAGCTGGCATAGTCACGACGATCCGATAGCCTGAAGTCATGACTTCCAACACTCTCGACGATCTGCTCGCCGATGGTGTCCGTGGGCGGCACGTTCTGGTCCGTAGCGACCTGAACGTGCCGCTTGATGGCTCCACCGTCACCGACGACGGACGCGTCCGCGCGTCCCTTCCCGTCCTCGCGAAACTCTCCGAGGCCGGTGCCCGGGTCTTGGTGATGGCCCATCTGGGTCGTCCGAAGGGCGCCCCGGATCCGAAGTACTCCATCCGGCCTGCGGCGGACCGGCTGGCCGAGCTCGCCGATTTCGACGTCGAGGTCGCCCAGGACGTCGTGGGTAGCAGCGCCCGCGAACTCGCTGCCGGGTTGCAGGACGGGGCCGTTCTGATCTTGGAGAACGTCCGGTTCGATCCTCGCGAGACCAGCAAAAACGACGACGAACGGGCCTCCTTCGCTCGTGAACTGGCCGATTTGACCGGTGCTCATGGCGCCTACGTGGATGATGCCTTCGGTGCCGTGCACCGCAAGCACGCCTCCGTGGTCGATATTGCCCAGCTACTGCCCGCGTATCAGGGAGATCTGGTCAGGACCGAGATGGAAGTCCTCCGCCAGCTCACCGAAGCTCCACAGCGGCCCTACGTCGTCGTCCTGGGCGGTTCTAAGGTCTCTGACAAACTCGCGGTGATCGACCAGCTCCTCGGGCGCGCCGACCACCTGCTCATCGGTGGGGGCATGGCCTTCACCTTCCTCGCGGCCATGGGCTACCCGGTCGGGAAATCCCTGCTGGAGGAAGACCAACTGGAAACCGTGCGTGGATACCTGGCGCGGTCCAAGGAAACCGGCTGCGACATCATCCTGCCCACCGACGTGGTCGTCGCCTCTAAATTCGGCCCGGATGCCGAACACGAGGTACTTCCCGCCGATGCAATCGACAGCGGACGATTCGGTGCCAGCGGACTGGGCCTCGATATAGGCCCGGCCTCGGGTGAGGCATTCGTCAGCTACATCCGCTCCGCGAACACCGTTTTTTGGAACGGCCCCATGGGCGTCTTCGAACTCGAGGCCTTCTCCGGGGGAACCCGTGCCGTGGCTCAGGCTTTGGCCGATTCCGAAGCCTTCTCCGTCATCGGCGGAGGGGACTCCGCTGCGGCCGTACGTACGCTGGGCTTCAGCGACGATGACTTCGGCCATATCTCCACCGGAGGCGGGGCCAGCCTCGAATACTTGGAGGGCAAGGAATTGCCCGGACTTACTGCGCTCGAAGGGAACTAGCCACCTATGACCACCTCCACCAACGGCCAATTCGACCGAAAGCCGCTGATTGCCGGCAACTGGAAGATGAACATGGACCATGTTCAAGGCATCACGCTGCTGCAGAAACTGGCGTGGACGCTCGAGGACGCCAAACACGACTTCAACCGGGTCGAGGTCGCCGTCTTCCCTCCCTTCACCGATCTGCGCGGCGTCCAGACCCTGGTCGCCGGCGACGACCTGCCGGTCGTCTACGGGGGCCAAGATCTTTCACCCGAAGATTCCGGAGCCTTCACCGGGGATATCTCAGGGGCTTTCCTCTCCAAACTCGGGGCACGGTATGTCCTGGTCGGGCATAGCGAACGCCGGGCCATCCACGGCGAAACCGATGAGCTGTTGTCCCGCAAGGTTGCGGCAGCCTACAGGCATTCGATGGTGCCGGTGCTCTGCGTCGGTGAGGGGCTTGAGGTCAGGCAGGCCGGACGCCATGTCGAGCACACGCTCGAGCAGTTGCGTTCATCCCTGGCCGGGCTGGATGCCGCCCAGGCCGCCCACCTCGTCGTGGCCTACGAACCGGTGTGGGCCATCGGTACCGGAGAAGTCGCCGGTCCCGAGGATGCCCAGGAGATGGCCTCCGCGCTCCGCGCCGAGCTCGTCAAGATCTACGACGCCGACACGGCAGCAGGTATCCGCCTGCTCTATGGTGGCTCAGTCAAGGCCGCGAATGCCGCCGCAATCATGCGTGGCGCCGATGTCGACGGGCTGCTCGTGGGGGGTGCCAGCCTGGACGCCGCGGAATTTGCTAACATTATTAGGTTCGAGCATCATCTGGTGACGGACTAACCGGCTGCGGCCGTTCTCGACCGAAAGGTAGTAGTGGACACACTCAAGATTGTCCTGCAGGTGGTGTTGGGTCTCGTGAGCCTGTTGCTGGTCATGCTGATCCTGCTCCACAAAGGGCGCGGAGGCGGCATGTCGGACATGTTCGGCGGCGGTATGACCACCAGTCTCGGGTCCTCAGGCGTGGCCGAAAAGAACCTCAACCGGATCACTGTTGTCCTTGGCGTGTCCTGGGGTGCCGTCATCATTGCTCTGGGCATCATCATGCGCTTCAGCTCGGAGCTCTAGGACACCGAGTCCCTGCGGTGGCATCCCGTCCCCAGGACCGGTGCTGAGCGCCATAAAAACCATGAAGAGGCGGCTTCCCCACGGGGAAGCCGCCTCTTCGGCATTCTCTGGTTCGCCGTCCCGCTCAGCGTTCGCTGGCGGTCACGGAGCGTAGGTTGGTTTGGGCCAGGCCTTCACGCAGGACCTCGCCGAGGACTTCATCGGGGTCCAGACGACGGAGTTCTTCCGAGAGGCAGGCGGAGGTATTGCGCCGCGGCAGGGAGACCCGCTGGACCGCTTGTCCCGGCTGATACAGCTCAGCCACGTCGTCATGCGGGCGGGTCAGCACGACGTCGCCGTCGTCCCGCGAGAAACGTACGCTGCGCACTCCTGTCCCGTTGGACGAGGAGGCGATCGTGACCGGAATATCCAGGCGGAGCGTCAACCAGGCGGCCAGGAGCAGGACGCTGGGACTCGACGAGGAACCCTTGACCGTGGCGGCCGTCAGCTGTCCGGCGTCGAGTTGATCCAGCACCGCCGCCAACTGGGCCCGCCAGAGGGTTAACCGGGTCCACGCCAAATCGGTATCGCCGGCCACATGGCTTTTCGCCAACGCGAAGAGTGCCTTTTGGGGCTCATCCGCTGTCCGGCTATCGGTGATCCTGCGGTGGGCGATTTTACCGATGGCCGTTTCCGACGCGCATTCGGGCATCCCATGGGGCCACCAGGCGACGATGGGGGCGTCGGGCAGCAGGAGTGCGTTGACCAGTGATTCGTTGGCCGTGGCCAGTTCGCCGTCGGCATGGAGGACGATGACCTCCGAAGCGCCGGCATCTCCACCGACCCGAATCTGGGCGCTGAGGCTGGTGGGCGCACCCGTGGCACCCTCGACCACGACAATAATGCGGCACGGGTGTTCACGGCTGGCCAAATTGGCCGCGGCGATGGCCTCCTCCTCGAACCCCGACTGGGTCACGACCACCAGCGTCAACACCCGGCTTAAGGCGACGACGCCGCCGGTTTCACGCAGGTTCATGACCTTCTTGGCCACCTTCGAAGTGGTGGTGTTCGGCAGGTCTACGATCATGGCCGCCGCCACGTCCTTCCATCTCGTGCCAGCAGTTCATCGGCCGAACTCGGCCCCCAGCTTCCGGGGGCATAGGGTTCGGGTTGTTCATTCAGCCCGGCCCAGTATTCCTCGAACGGGTCGAGGATCTTCCAGGACAGCTCGACCTCCTGGTGCCGCGGGAACAGGGGCGGCTCGCCCAGGAGCACGTCAAGGATCAGGCGCTCATAGGCTTCGGGGCTCGACTCCGTGAAGGAGTGTCCGTAGCCGAAGTCCATGGTGACATCCCTGACCTCCATCTGGGTGCCCGGAACCTTCGAACCGAATCGGATGGTGGCGCCTTCGTCGGGCTGCACACGGATGACCACTGCGTTCTGACCGAATTCTTCCGAAGCATTGTCCCGGAAGAGCAGGTTGGGGGCACGTTTGAAGACGACGGCGATTTCGGTCACCCGTCGGCCCAGACGCTTGCCAGCCCGGAGGTAGAAGGGCACTCCCGACCAGCGGCGGGTGTTGATGTCCACACGGATGGCCGCATAGGTTTCCGTTTGCGAGTCAGGGTTGAAACCCTCCTCGTCGAGGAATCCGGTGACTTCTTCGCCCCCCTGCCAACCGCCGGTGTATTGCCCGCGGGCGGAATGACGTGAGAGATCCTCGGGAAGTTTGACGGCTGCGAGGACCTTTTCCTTTTCGGCCCGCAGATGTTCGGCGTTGAAGGAGATCGGCTCTTCCATGGCGGTCAGGGCCAGGAGTTGGAGCAGGTGGTTCTGGATGACATCGCGGGCGGCACCGACGCCGTCGTAGTAGCCTGCCCGGCCCCCGATACCGATGTCTTCGGCCATGGTGATCTGCACATGGTCGACGTAGTTCGCGTTCCACAGCGGTTCGAACAGTTGGTTGGCGAAACGAAGTGCCAACAGGTTCTGGACGGTTTCCTTGCCCAAGTAGTGGTCGATGCGGAAGACAGCATCGGGCGGAAAGACCGACTCCACGATGGTGTTCAGTTCGCGAGCCGATTCGAGATCATGACCGAAGGGCTTTTCGATGACCACGCGGCGCCAGGGGGCCTGCTCCTCGGCTGAGTCCGTGAGGATTTGCTCGTCCTGGGCCAGACCATGGCGGGAGAGCTGTTCGCAGACCTGCTCGAAGGAGTTCGGGGGGATCGAAAGGTAGAAGACGTGGTTCCCACGGGTCCCGCGCGAAACCTTGAGCTCATCCAGGGTTTCCCCGAGACGTTCGTAGGCCTCTTCATCTCCGAAACCACCGGTGACGAAGCGGAAACCTCCGGAGAGCTGAGCCCAGACCGTTTCGTTGAAAGGGGTCCTGGCGCTGGCCACAACCCATTCCCTGGCCTGGGCGACGAAGTCTTCGGGTGACCAGTCGCGGCGACCGAAACCGACGACGGCGAAGCTGGGCGGGAGGAGCCCGCGGTTGGCAAGGTCGTAGACGGCGGGGATGAGCTTCTTGCGGGCGAGGTCGCCGGTGACACCGAAGAATACGAGGGCAGATGGCCCGGCAATTCGGTTCAGGCGGCGGTCCCGACGATCGCGCAGGGGGTTATGCGCGCTGGTATCTGCCATGGGGTGCTTTCTGTGGTGAAAGAGCGGGGGAGCGGGCGGCCCTCAGGGGCCGCCCGCTGTCCCGATGCTACTGGTGGATTCCGGGCAGTGCGCTGATCGCGGCACGCAACTGGCGGATTCCTTCGTCCCGGGACCCCAAATGCAGGCGCAGGACCGGACGGCCGTTGTCAGCGAGCACTTGGGCGTCACCGGTGGCCTGGGCGGCGATCAACTCACCGAACGTAAACGGACGATCGGGAATGCTGATATCGGTATCCGAGTCGGCGGTGATCTGCAGGTACACCCCGATGCGGGGTCCTCCCTTATGGAACTGTCCGGTGGAGTGCAGGAAACGTGGTCCCCAGCCGAACGTCGTCGGACGGTTCGATGCCACCGCCAGGTCCTCACGCAGGGTCGCCAGATCGGCGTGACCGATGCGATCCACATACGCTTGGATGCTCAGGTAGCCATCGGCAGGCAGTGCGGCGAGCAGGTTAGCCACGGCATCGGTGACACCTGCCGCCCCTTCGAGCAGGCCCTCGGTAGCCCGAAGCTCGATATCGCCATCGACCAGCTGGGCGGCCTCCGGTTCGGGGGTAGCGTCGAGCAACCCACGGGCAGCGATCTTCGCCGCCTCCACATCGGGCTGGTCGAAGGGGTCAATACCCAACAGTTTGCCGGCGACGACCGTGGCATACTCCCACAACAGAATCTGGCTTCCCAACGAACCAGCAACATACACATGGTGTCCTTGGGTCGCGATGACCGGGTCTTCATCGTCGGAGACCAGATGGACGAGCAATACGTCGTCGGCCTGGTGGACTGTCTCCTCGGCGCCGGGTTCCACGACAACCGGCAGCAGCCCGGTCCCGTGCTTGCCGGTGGACTCGGCAATGAGCTGTTCGGCCCAATCGGCGAAGCCGACGATTCCGGAGCCCTCGTCGACGAAGACGATCTTATTGCGCAGCGGCGTGGTTCCGGCCAAGGCGGCACCCAGTGCTAGACCCAGATTGTCTTCGTCGTCGTCCGCCAGGAACTCCGCGGCTTCCTCCGCCTCGTCGAGCAGGGTCGCGATGTCGACACCGGCCAGCCCCGAAGGAACGAGTCCGAACGCCGTCAGCGCGGAATACCGTCCACCCACGTTGGGATCGGCGTTGAAGACCGCACGGTAGCCAGCCTTGCGGGAGGCTTCGTCCATCGGCGAACCCGGGTCGGTGACCACGATGATGCGCGATGCCGGATCGATGCCGGCGTCCTCGAACGCCTGCGAGAAGACACGGCGCTGGGAATCTGTTTCGACGGTCGAACCGGATTTGGAGGAGACCACCAGGGCCGTGGTCGCCAGCCGATCGGTCAGCGCATTCCCGACCATCTCGGGGTCGGTGCTATCCAAGACGATCAGTTCCACGTCGGCGGTGGCGGTGATGACCTCTGGTGCCAAGGAAGAGCCGCCCATGCCCGCCAAGACGATGCGGTCGATCCCGTCGGCCTGCAATTCTCGGCGCAAGTCCAGGATCGGCTCAACCAGGGGACGAGAGGTCTCGGCCAGATCGACCCAACCGAGGCGTTTGGACGCCTCGGACTGGGCATCGGGACCCCAGAGGGTGTCGTCCTTGGCTGCGATCCGAGAAGCGACCTTCTCGGCGACCAGGCCCGGCACATGGGCCTGGATGGCAGCTTGGGCGGCTCCGGTGGCCGTGAACCCTAGGGCGCTCATGCCGATGCCTTTCCTGCTGCTTCCAGTGCGTGGCGGACATCAGCGAGCAATTCAATCCAGGCCGCCTCGAACTTTTCCACTCCTTCGTTCTCCAGCAGGAGCACCACATCGTTGTAGTCGATGCCCAGGCCCGCGAGGGAATCCAAGACCTGGTTCGACTCGTCGTAGGTGCCGGTGATCGTGTCGCCGGTGACCTCGGCGTGGTCCGATGCGGCGTTCAAGGTCTTCTCTGGCATCGTGTTCACGACTTGCGGTGCCACCAGCCCGGTCACATACAACGTGTCCGGCAGCGAAGGATCCTTCACCCCGGTGGAGGCCCACAGCGGCCGCTGCGGCCTTGCACCGGAAGCAGCCAGGACGCTCCAGCGTTCGGAGGAGAAGTCCTCTTCGAAGACCTGGTAAGCCAGCCGGGCGTTGGCCAAACCGGCCTTGCCTTTGAGCGCGGTGGCCTCCTCGGTTCCGATGGCGTCGAGACGCTTATCGATTTCGGTGTCGACACGCGAGACGAAGAAGGAAGCAACGGAGTGGAGTTTGGAGAGATCGTGGCCGTTCTCCTTCGCCTGCTCCATGCCCGAGAGGAAGGCGTTGATGACTGCACGGTACCGTTCGAGCGAGAAGATCAGCGTGACGTTGACGCTGATGCCGGCGGCCAGCGTTGCCGTGATGGCCTCAAGTCCTTCGAGCGTGGCAGGAATCTTGATGAAGACGTTCTCGCGATCCACCTTGGCGGAGAGCTTTTTGGCTTCGGCAATGGTGGCTGCCGCGTCATGCGCCGAACGCGGGTCGACCTCGATCGAGACCCGCCCATCGATGCCCTTGCTGGCGGTGGCCACCGGGGCAAAGAGATCGCAGGCTTGGGTGACGTCCTGGGTGGTGATCTGGAAGACGGCTTCCTCGACGTCGGCGCCCGCAGCGGCGAGTTCGGCCACCTGCTCGGTGTAATCGGCATCGCCCTTGGACAGGGCAGCGGCGAAAATCGAGGGGTTCGTGGTCACGCCGACCACATTCTGTTCGCCAATGAGCTTCTGCAGCGATCCCGAGGTCAGGCGGGAGCGGGAGAGGTCATCGAGCCAGATGGAGACTCCGGCGTCGGAGAGGGCCTGGGTGTTGGGGTTGCTCATGAGATGGATCCTTCCAGGAGGGAAATGAGGTTTTGGGCCGTTCCTGCGGGTTCGGGTCACGGGAACGGAAACCGGTCGGCCACTTTTTCGTGACCGACCGGCATCGGGTTATTTCGCTGCGCTGATCGAGTCGCGGGCAGCCTGTGCCACCGCCTCGGCGGTGATACCGAACTCGGTGTAGAGGCGCTTATAGTCGGCGGAGGCACCGAAGTGTTCCAGCGAGACCATCCGGCCGGCGTCGCCGACCAGTTCGCGCCAGCCCTGGGCCACGCCTGCCTCGACACTGACTCGGGCCTTCACCGATGGCGGGAGGACCGAATCGCGGTAGGACTGATCCGTACGGTTGAACCACTCCACACAGGGCAACGAGACCACGCGGGCGGCGATGCCTTCTTCGGCCAGCGCCTCGCGGGCATTGACGGCGAGCTGGACTTCGGATCCGGTGCCCATCAGCACCACATCCGGGTCCACGACCTGACCGTCGCGCATGGCGTCAACGAACACGTACCCTCCCTGTGCAACGCCGGAAGCCGGGGCGAATCCTGGCTGGCTCCTGTCGTAGACCGGCAGTCCTTGACGTGAGAGCACCAGTCCTGCGGGGTTGGAGGTGTTCTCCAGAACCGTCTTCCAAGCCCAAGACACTTCGTTGGCATCTGCCGGACGGACCACGTCGAGGTTCGGGATGGCCCGCAGGGAGGCCAGTTGCTCGACCGGCTGGTGGGTCGGCCCGTCTTCGCCCAGACCGATGGAATCGTGGGTCCACACGTAGATGGACGGCACGCCCATCAGTGCCGAGAGACGGATGGCCGGACGCTGGTAGTCGGAGAAGATCAGGAATGTCCCGGAGAACGCGCGGGTCGGCGAGGCCAGGGTGATCCCGTTGACGATCGCTGCTGCGGCGTGCTCGCGGATGCCGAAGTGAAGGACACGTCCGTAGGGGTCGCCCTTCCATGAATCGGTCTGCTTGGTTTCGGGAATGAACGACGGCGCGGATTCGATGGTCGTGTTGTTCGAGCCGGCCAAGTCGGCCGAACCGCCCCAGAGCTCCGGCAGGACATCGGCGATGGCATTGATGACCTTGCCCGACGCTGCTCGGGTGGCCAGATCCTTACCTGCTTCGAACTCCGGGAGGTTCGCGTCCCACCCTTCGGGTAGTTTCCCTGCCTGGATGCGCTCGAGCAACGCGGCATTCTCCGGGTTGTCTGCCTTCCACGCGTCGAAGCCCTTCTGCCATTCGGCGTGGGCGGTGGCGCCGCGATCGGCGACCTCTCGGGCGTGGGCGAGCACCTTGTCGTCGAGGGCGAAGTGGGCGGCCGGGTCGAATCCCAGTTCCTTCTTCAGCGCTTCGAGCTCCTCGGTGCCCAGCTTTGAACCGTGGATGCCGCCGGTGTTCTTCTTCGTCGGCGCCGGCCAACCGATGATGGTGCGTAGCGAAATGATCGACGGGCGACTCGTTTCAGCCTTGGCCTCGTTGATGGCCAGATGCAGGGCTTCGATGTCTTCGACGTAGTTACCGGTCCGGGTCCAATCCACCCGCTGGGTGTGCCAGCCGTACGCGGAGTAACGGCCAAGCACGTCCTCGGTGAAGGAGACGTCCGTGTCGTCCTCGATCGAAATGTGGTTTTCGTCATAGATGACGACCAGGTTACCCAGTTCTTGGTGTCCGGCCAGTGAGGAAGCCTCGGAAGTGACACCCTCCTGCAAGTCGCCGTCGGAGGCGATCGCGAAGATGGAGTGGTCGAACGGGCTGGTACCAGCTGCCGCCTGCGGGTCGAGCATGCCGCGCATGCGACGCTGGGCATAGGCGAAACCGATGGCGGAGGACAGGCCCTGCCCCAACGGTCCGGTGGTGATCTCCACGCCGGCGGTGTGGCCGACCTCGGGGTGGCCGGGGGTGAGCGAACCCCACGTGCGCAGCGACTCGATGTCCTTCATTTCCAGCCCGTAACCGGAGAGGAAAAGCTGGAGGTAGAGCGTCAACGAGGTGTGGCCGGGGGAGAGGACGAACCGGTCACGGCCGATCCACTGCGGGTCGGCCGGGTCATGGCGCAGGTGTTGCTGGAAGAGGAGATAGGCCGCCGGGGCCAAGCTCATCGCCGTACCGGGGTGGCCGCTTCCGACCTTTTCCACCGCATCGGCCGCCAGGACGCGGATGCTGTCCACCGCCTGCTGATCCGATTCCGTCCACGACAATTCCCGAACATCTGACTGTGGCGCCACGAGGCGGCCCCTCTCTCTGGTCCTGTATTGGCGGTCGGTGCCGAAGAGTGGAGTCGGAGGAAGCGCAGATGCTGCACGCCCACGTAAGAATACTGAGCTCCAGCGCTCCGGCACATCGCTTCAACCATAACGCTTCACGGGTGTCCGTGGCCTGTTTGTTCCGATAATTTCGGGTCCGTTCGCGGCTGGGGGAATGATCTCTGATTTCTACAGCCGGTAAAAGGGTAGGATAGGACTTGTCTGTGTAATTCCCGCGAAGAACTGAGTGGCATGTCCGTGAAGACCGTACCGACCGACGTAGAGCTCGCACCTCGTGCGTCACGTCAAACCGATGAACCCCTGGGTGGTTTCATCGGACGCAAGGCCCGGGCCTATGTGGCCCTGACCAAGCCGCGAGTCATCGAACTGCTTCTGGTCACCACGCTGCCGACCATGATTTTCGCGCAGCGTGGATTCCCCGATCTGGTGACCATCGTGGCCACCCTTGTCGGTGGTGCACTGGCCGCCGGGAGCGCCGGTGCCTTCAACTGCTATTTCGACCGGGATATGGACCGGCTCATGCACCGGACCTCGAAGCGGCCCCTGGTGACCGGCGAGGCCACTCCGCGCGAAGCTTTGATCTTCTCCTTCGTGATCGGCCTGGCCTCGATAGCGATCCTGTGGGCTGGAGCCAACCTCTTCACTGCGGTCCTGGGGCTGGCAGCAATTCTGCTGTACGTCGTCTTCTACACGCTGATCCTCAAGCGCCGCACCTCGCAGAACATCGTCTGGGGCGGTATTGCCGGGTGTATGCCCGTGCTCATCGGTTGGGCTGCCGTGACTGGCACCTTGGCGTGGCCGGCCATCATCCTGTTCTTGATCATCTTCCTCTGGACACCCCCGCACTACTGGCCGTTGTCGATGAAGTACGCCGACGACTACAACAACGCCCATGTTCCGATGCTCGGTGCCATCGCCGGTGCCCGGACCGTTTCCGTCCAAGTTGTCTTATACGCCTGGGCTACCGTCGCCTGCTCCTTGCTGCTGGTTCCGATGGGCGACGCCGGCATCGTCTACACGGTCTTGGCAGCAGTTTCCGGTGGTTGGTTCATTTTCGAATCGCATGTGCTCTACCGCGAAGCACAACGTGAACACCTTCCCCGTGACATGAACCGCAAGGCGATGAAGGTCTTCCACATCTCCATCAGTTATCTCACGATCCTGTTCGTTGGCCTGGCCATCGACCCGTTCGTCGGGACACCGATCTTCGGCTAAACCTTCTGCTCAAAGGCCGGCCCCCGCACTGTGGGGGTCGGCCTTTTCGACTCTGACTTGCCACGCTGGACGGCAGGCGTCGTCTTGCCCGCGGCGGTTCAGGGCGTTGGTCTGCATGTTTTCCTTGTGAACGTCGGGGGCCGTGGGCGCTGTGGCGGTTTTCGCAGACCACTGCAGGTGCTGGATCACAGTGCCACGTGTGCGCTGACGACTGTGAGCAACTCATTGTTCGAAGTCGAGCCCAGATAATGTCAGAAGTGAACAGCACAGAATGTCAGGGGTTGTCGTGGTTTGCGTTGCGCAGCTGCCCGCGTGCGATGGCCCGATAGACAGTGGAGCGACCGACGCTAAACAGCTCAGCCAGCTCGGCCTTGCTGTGTTTCCCCGCGATGTGCAGTTCGAGGAGGTGCTCTTCCTGCTTCGCTGAGAGTTTGGGCTGCTTGCCCCGAAGCCGCCCCTTGGCCTTGGCAACCTTCATTCCTTCGCGGGTGCGCATCCGAATAAGGTCAACTTCGAACTCGGAGATCATCGCCAACACGTTGAACAGCAGTTTGCCCATTGGAGCAGAAGGATCATGGACGGAACCGCCGATGCTGAGTTTGACTTCGCGCCTGGCGAGGTCATCGGCAATTTCATGAGCGTCCCGGACGGAACGGGCTAGGCGATCCAGCTTGGTAACGACGAAGGTATCCCCGCGCGGCACGCGGCCAAGGCTCCGCGTAGGCCAGCACGATTCTTATTGGTGCCGGTAAACCCGTGATCAACCTAGATGCGTTCCGGCTCGACGCCGAGGGCTACCAGGGCATCACACAGTGCGGTGAGTTCTTGCTCTTCGGCGGACACTCGTGCATAGCCGGTGATGTTCTCAGACCTGCAGATAAGCGTGTCACATGAGGGCCCCTTCATTGGACAAGGCTGCGGACGGGCCTTACGGAACGATGGCGGCTCAGTGCTCTAGGTAGCTGTCATTCTGAGCGGTGGCCTCCGGAGGGGGACCGGCTTGCGGGCACGGGATCGCCGTCCCGAGGTCTTAGGACGCTCCGTACAATAGACGATGGAAAACGATGAGCCCCTATGCTTGAGCCGAGTCGCAGACAGGAATGCAGCTCTCTAGGCCGTAGCTCAAGGTCATGAAGCATTTGTAGAATAGCCCCACAGGCGGTACCAAGTGGGCAGAAGGGCTGGGAGTAACCATGGAACGAAAAACCACTAACCCAAGGCTAAGGGTTCTAGTCGGTACCTTGGTGGGATCCGCTGTCCTTGCCCTGGTCAGCACTTGGATACCAGCAATCATTGTCGGGATCGTCATTGCCCTTGTCGCTGTCGCTTTATCGGTCCAGATTGCTGTTGTTGCAAGAACCGTGTCACGGGAGTCTGGTGCGGTCCACGCTGGCCCGACTATCCTGGGCACTGCTTGGGTTTCAGCCACGGCTTGTGTGCTTCAGATCGCGTGGTCTTCATACCAGCTCTTGGCCAACGGTGTAGTTCTGGCTGCGGTTTCTGTCTTTGCTGGATTGATCCTTGCGACGGTTCCCCTGAGCGCGCTGAAGAGTATGCCCAGAAGAGACCGTCATTCGGTCGGAACAAACTGATCCTTGCTGCTCGCCCGCTGGGGATTCGCGGATTGAACGACAAGCAGCTGAATCGAAATTGTTGGACGTGTGGCGCCCGCGAGCACCATCCCGCAGTGGGTTCCTCTTGCAGGCACGAGGTCGCAGTCCAGACGACTTTGGAGATTCTGTGCAGTCGTCTTTGACAAAGATGCGGGGAACTACGCCGTAGTCCTACTGCATGTACCATCGAATTATGTCTATTTCAATCGCTCGAATCATCGACGACGACCGGCCCCTGGCGACCGCCTTCGCTCTGATTGGGATCGGATTTCTTTTGAGTCTGGTGGTCGGGCTGGTCGTCGGGTTGCTCGCCGAGGACTTTCGGTCAGCATTCGGATGGACTGGAGCCATCGGGATGTTCATGACGGCCATCACCTTGCCTATCGTCGTGACCAAGAGCCGCAAGTAGTACATCGGCCTTCTGTCATCGCCCACCAGCATGTGGGTCAAGATGCCGCTTCGCTGTTCGGTCCCCTGAAACCGCAATCGGCAGGAGCCTCATCGGGCTGGGCCCTTGCCGTGTTCTCGCCGGCATTCATCACGATGGCCACGGACAATCCGTACCAGCAAGACGATCACGATCACGGTTGCAAGAGCTTGAAATCCGAGGCTATGGCGATCCAGGTTCCACATCACATAGGAACAGCCTGAGTGCCAGACTGATGACCATCAGGACGAGAGCAAGGCAGCTCAACATAGTTTTCGTTCGCCTGGTTGAAACGTCGGCTATGACTCACTGGAGCCATTGCTTCGGGATCAGACTTTGGTTGAGAGCATGGAAGCAGGGGAACGTTGTCAAGGTTGGCCGCCTCCTTTTGTGGACACGTTGAAAGCGTCCGCTTAAGGTTCCCTTGCGGGCGCGGAAGTGCTGGTGAAAAGCCTATCGACACTTGTGCAGTCACGTGTTGAAGGCTGACATATCTTTTGGGAAAGACGTGTATTCCCTGAGGAGCGCCGGCTCAGTTGAAGCCAGCATGAAAAGAAAAGGCCCATCGTGACGATGGGCCCTTCAATTCTTTCTATGCACTACGCTGCCTAATCGAATGGCTGACCATTGACCAGAGGACCGATCCCGTAGTGCCCCTGTAGTCTACTACTTATGCCTGAAGGATTGCCACACGTCAACATTCCCGCGCCAGAACAGGCCGTGGCGTGGCTATCGCAACACCGGTACGAAAAGTATCTGGCTTTAGCGTCCGGTGACCACTTGTTGGCTATGGAAATCTGCGCATGGAACTCTGAACTATCGTCAGCAATCCTCCGCGATCTGGCCCATGTGGAGGTCGCTGTTCGAAACGCCTTTGACGCCCAGCTGGCGCCGGACTTTCCTGGTTGGGCAGCAGAGCCAGAACCTGGTTGGTTGCACCTGGAAAACGGCGCACAGCGAGTTCGTCTCAGGCAACGGAGACTCAACAGCGACGGGTTGAAGCTGCTTCATAGCGCTCAACGCGATATCGGTGCCGCAGCTACCCACGGGATAGTCATGGCCAGACTGTCATTCGGGTTTTGGCAATTCCTGATCACACCAAGGGCACGTGAAAGTACACTCTGGACTCCTTATCTGCACAAGGCATTTCCACGCGGAACAGCCCGGGCCGATGTCGCAAAGTTTCTGGAGTCCGTGGTAAGCCTACGAAACCGGCTGGCCCACCTTGAACCTGTCGCTAGCGCCTCAACCAGCGTCACGAGCCGTCTGGCAGATATGAATTCTCTTTTCATGCTCGTTTCACCAGAAGTCCATGACTGGATCACGTAGATCAGCGACGTTACCGAAATCATCAACCACGCGCCCGTCACCGGACTGATATCCACGAGCATCACGCGAGCCCCATAGAACGGGGCGGACAAATACCGTTCAGCGTGAAAGTTCCATCGCACCCGCAGATTCCAGTTGCACCAGTGGCGAACATTGGCTGCCGTCCAGTTCAAGGTCCCCCTCGGACGGGCTCATCGATCTCTTTCACCCCATAGCGATCGGCATTCAGGCCGTCCGCCCGGAGGACCGGCTTACGGAACCTATGAGTCACAGGAATCCGGGTCACCTTGCGGTGGAATAATTGATGCATGGTTGACGATCAGGCACGTGAATTCTCATCTATCACCGCTTGTTGGAGCGATGGATACGAAGCAGTTGAGCTCGTTGTGGACGGTGCACCTGTTCCGCATCTTGTTCAGCGTCAACGACTGGTCGGCTTGTCGCCCTTCGCGCGCCGTTTCCCCAAGTCCCGCGTCAGGGAGTGGCTGGCCGGCTACCGAGATCCCGGGCTGAGGGCCAACGCAGAATTGTCGAAGGGCGAGCTTGAACTCACCGTCTGTTCGGTCGACGCGGACATTGATTGCGGTTCCTTTGCCGTTTGGCTTGAGCGTGACCACGACCGAGTGACCTGGCGCGGACCGCACTGGGCAGGGGACGATTCTGAAGACCCGCCGTCAGACGATGAGGTCTTGGATTCAGAGATCATCGAGGAAGACCCGCTCGTCTATTTCCCGGAAAAACTGGAGTTTCGAAGCGCGGACTACGACGCGGCCATGGATTCTGTCCAGCAATTGATGGATGCCCACCCTTGGCCGGTCTTTGCTCCAAATCCGACCGGCTGGTTTAGCCGGTTGATGAATCGAGCCAGGGGCAATAAAGGCGAACAACTACATTCCGACGACGATCCTGGGGGGTCATAGAGGGTTCGTTGTGCGGGACTTCTGATGCACGACCCGCGCGTAGACTCGTGGAATGTCAAGTGTGGATGTCGATGCGTTCGTATCTGGACTCGCCGTCGGCTGGCAGCGGGACGCCTGCCTAGTGCTGCTGGAGGAAATTCGTGCGCTGCCGACTCCGCTGGAAGAGAGCATCAAATGGCGCAACCCCTACTTCGACTACAACGGCGCAGTCGTGAAGTGGTACGTAGCTAAGGCGTGGATCAACGTCTACTTCTACAAGGGCTATCTGCTCGAGGACTCGGAAGGCTTGTTCGAGCAAACCGACGACCTCCGGATGAGGACGGTCAAGATTACCCAGGCCCGGCCCTTGGACCGGGTTTCCATTGCCGCGCTGCTGGATGCCGCCGTCGAGCTCAATACCCCGGGCGGGTAGATGGCGCACCGGTGGCATGGCGTCGCACCCGGCGGCCGCGGGGGGCGGATCCGCGCATTCGAAAACCTCTTGCTGAGGTAAATCTGTATCACTAGGCGTTCCCCCTCGGACGGGCTCATCGATCTCTTTCACCCCATCGCGATCGGCATTCAGGCCGTCCGCCCGGAGGACCGGCTTACAGGACAGTGAGAGGCCGCTCATGCGGGACGCCCGTTGCGGGATCAAACAGCCAATCGAGAGTCATTCTGGAAGATCTTTCCCATCCCCGTAGACCGACTGCAACGAAGCGTATCTGCGGGGATGGAAGGTTGTGCGTGATTCGCTATTGCAGAATTTCCGACAGTTCTTCCGCGCTCAACCGTCGATCTGCATAGACAAGTCGAATCGCGTTCGGATCTGGGTTTCCAGCATCGCTGTCCCGATGTATTAGGGAGAGTCCGACCTTTTCTGCCACCCGCGCTGAAGCCACATTGTGTTCGAGCAAGTACGCCACGATGGGGAGGCCGTGGTGGCTCATCTTCGCCTGCCTGACGGCTTCAAGCGAGAGTTCGGTGGCGAAACCTTGGCCCTGTGCGTCGAAGGCGAAGCGGTATCCCAGATTCCAGAAGGTATCTTGCTTGATGGAACAGCCGCCATAGCCGATAATCGTCTGGCTGGCGGGATTCCTTGCAACCCAGGTGCCCATCCCGTCGCGGTCCCACGCGGCAATCCATCGATCCAACATCACGCGGGTCTGTTCGATTTGGGTGTGGCGAAGGCTTGGAAAATGAGCCCAGACTCGCGGATCGCTACAGATCAAGTGCAAGCCAGCGGCGTCCTCGATCGTCGGGCGGTCCAGTAACAAGCGGTTCGTCTCAGCAATCATTTGGAGATTCTAGTTACAAATCTTTGAACAGTCCCACATAGCGTTCACCGGCGGACCAACGCGGGTAGCTGAACGCGGGGATGGGGGACTGGTTCTGCCTCACGTGTGGCAGCCAATCACGCCACCACCGTCTCAGCTATTCCAACGGTCTAGTGCTTCGCCGCCATCTCGTTCCTTCACGCGTTGGCCCCACCGGACCACGATGAAGGTCACGAACAGTGAAACCAAAATTGCCACAGCCCAACGAACGAGCATCGGCACGTCGGTGTAAACATCCAGCATGGCGTTCATGGCGAATGCGGCAAGCAGGCCCGGAATTCCGATCAGAGAGTCACGCATAATACCCAGCGTTTCATGCTTCACGGCGCACGGCGCACGGCGCAGGGCGCAGGGCGCACGGACACGGGGGTAGCACGCGAACTTGACCGGCTTCGCTTGATGATTCGCGCCCATGAAAAGGTCGGTAGTCCTGCTTTCCGACGAGTCAGGGGGCGTTGAGTTCCTGAACCTCCCGGGCAACATCGTCAGCAAATGCCGCATTTTCCTATACGCAAAGCGTCAGGACTCCATGGCCGGTACTTCGAGGCTTTGTGGTTCCAAGTAGACCCACGAATGAGCAGTGTGTCGCAGAGAATTCCGCAAGCGAATCGGGAGCCGGGGACGTCACGGCCGCCCGATCCGACAATGCGGGAGAATATGCATGCCGATCGCGTTCGGACATGGTCCTTGTGATTTAGATTTGGCCTCGCTCGTCCGCGACGACCTGTTCACGGAGCAAGGTCAACGCTCGCAATGCCGAACTGTGAAGCTCGACGCTGCCTTTGCTGTAGTTGTCTACTGCCTTTTTCAACTCGCCGAAGGTCTTCACGATCACTTCGTCGACTTCGATTCGGTCAATGCCGTCCATCGTCTCTATTCCTTTCGATGTTCGTTCGTTCGCCACCATCGTAGCCAGGCAGGCTGTGCCGACCGGCCTGCAGCCGCGATATCGGACAGTGCCGCCAGCGGGGTCTGTGCCACCCGCTTCGCAGACCGTTGCCAAACGGACACGGACTCGTTGCGCAGACGACTTCCGACTTCCTTGCAGTCGTCGTTGAAAAACGACATCGGGGCAATATTCGCAGTCTCATGGGGCGCCGGGGAGGAGCGGCCAACTGCAGGCCCGGGAACCCGCGGCGTGATTCCGCACCCGACCCGGGGTGGAGACCTGAAGGCCCCGTTCCTGCACCATGGGGAAGGAGCCGGGCAGTCGGCGGGGCGCCGTTATAGCGGAACGACGCCGGTGGAACGGTCCCATACATTGGTTGCGGCCGCTGTCAGGAAGGCTGTGCCGACCATATGCAGAAGCACGACGCCAATGGGCAGTCCGAGGAAGAACTGGGTGTAACCGATGGCGCCCTGTGCCAGTACGGCAACGACCAGGATCAAGTACCCGCGCTTGAGGGCCCGCGCGGCATGGGTCCGGTACACCAGATACAGCCCCAAAACGGCCGCGATGACCAGGAGATAGACGGGGACCACGTGAATACGGGTCACGAGGTAGAGATTGAACCCGTGTCGGGGCGAGGAAGGATCTCCCGCATGCGGCCCCGAACCGGTGACCACTGTTCCCAGAATCAGGGCCAGGGCAGAGGTGATGGCGATGGTCCATCCCAAGGAACGCATGGTGCCGGTGAGCGGACCTGAGGCCACCAGGTCTTCGCCACGGGATTCCCTCCCGGTGCGGTTGACCAGCAATGTCGCCACGGCCACCAACGCGATGGAGGCGAGGAAATGGAAGCTGACCACCCACGGGTTCAGGTCCGTCAAGACGGTGATCCCGCCGATGACGGCCTGAATCGGGATGAAGCACAACAGGGCGATGGACAGCCAGAACACCGTGCGATGCGTATGACGTATGCGCCACACAGAGATAATCATCGCAATCGCCACGGCAGCCAGCACGAAGGTCAGCATCCGGTTGCCGAATTCAATCAGCCCGTGGATTCCCATTTCGGGGGTCGGCGTCATGGTCCCGGGCATGCAGTTCGGCCACTGGGAACAGCCCAGACCCGAAGCTGTCAGACGGACGGCACCGCCGGAGACGATCAGGATCGACTGGGTGATCAGGGAGGCGATCGCCAAGCGGTGGATCCCCCGACCGATGGACAGTGGAAGGCGGTTGTACCCCCGCGTATAGGTGGTTGCCACCGCGCGGGCCCCGCGCCCCAACATCGGCGGTAGCCGGTCGGTCCAATGGCTGGCGATGGGGGTTGTCATAGTGTCTTTCTCCATTCGAGACGCTGGGCGAGTGGCCGTGCGCGCGTCAATTCCATTTGAACCAGCGGGTGGCGGCGAATCCTGCGGCGATCGTCCAGGCCAGCAGGATCAGGATGGCACCCAAATTCATGCTCCCACTAATGAGAGTCTCGCGGAGCGCATCCCCGAGCGCCGACGACGGCAGCACGGCAACGACGTCGGATAACACCCCTGGGAGCCGGGAGCCCGGGATCAGGATGCCACCTCCTGCTGCCAAGAGGATCCACGCCAGGTTGGTGATCGCCAAGGTCGCTTCCGGCCTCACGGTGCCGGCAATCAACAGGCCCAGGGAGGTGAAGGCCGCGGCACCGAGGATCAGCAGGACCACGCCGAGGGGGATGCCTGCCGGCTCGGGACGCCACCCCAGGAACAGTGCCACCCCGCCGATCAGGACAACCTGGACGACCAGCACTGCCAGCACTGCCAACGCCTTGCCGAAGATCAACCCGGCCCTACCCAGAGGGGTCGTGGCCAGAAAGCGCAGGACGCCGTACCGCCGATCGAAGCCGGTGGAAATGCCCTGGCCGGTAAAGGCGGTGGACATCACGCATAGTGCGAGCACGCCGGGCGTGGCTGCGTCGATACGGTGTTCGGCGACCCCGTCGAGGATGCTGGTGAACGTCAACCCGAGAAGGGCCAGCAAGGGCAGTGCCACCGCGAGGACGAGCTGCTCGCCGTTGCTGAGCATGGCGCGGGTTTCGTAACCACCGTGGCGGAAGATGCGCGTGATCAGGCTGGCGGCGTTGCCTGCGGGATGAGCGGTTGCCGGGGCCTCGGGAAGGGGTGACGAGGTTGATTCAGCCACGGTGGCCTCCTTGGGCGATATCCAGGAAGACGTCTTCGAGGTTCTTGGGTTCCATGCTGATCGAGGTCGGGAAGATTCCCTGGGCAGACCACCATGAGGTGATCTCAGCCAATCCGGCGGGGGAGTGCAACCCCTCGACCCGGTATTGGCCAGCCCCCTCCTCGATCAGGGAAACGGCGTCGTGCAGTCGGGGAGGTGTCAGCCCGGGCTCCGCAGTGAAATAGAGGGTGCGGCTATCCGTCGACGAGGTGGCCTCGGCCGTCAGCTCGGCGACCGTACCCTGGGCGACGTTGCGGCCGTTATCGATGATGTAGACGTAGTCGGAGAGGCGCTCGGCATCTTCCATCAGGTGGGTCGTCAAAACGATGCACAGCCCCCGCTCGCGCAACTCTTCAATCAGCTCGAAGACGGTTTGGCGTGATTGCGGATCCAACCCGGCGCTGGGTTCGTCCAAGAAGACGACGTCGGGGTTTCCGACCAGGGAGGCTGCCAAGGCGACACGTTGACGTTGCCCGCCGGAGAGGCGCCGGATGGTGGTGTGAGCAAAGGAGTCAATGCCGAGGCGTTCGGCCAGGGCATCGACGTTGACCGGGCGGGCATACATCCTGGCGACATGCCGCAAAAGGGCCAAGGGTTTGGCGGAGGGTGGCAGGCCGCCGTCCTGAAGCATGACGCCCACGCGGGAGCGCAGCGTGCTTCCTCCGGAGGCCGGGTCGGTCCCCAGCAGGCGAACCGTGCCGCCATCGGGGAGCAGGAGCCCCTGGGCGCAGGCGAGGGTGGTGGATTTACCTGCACCATTGGAGCCGAGCAACGTCGTCACCGCGCCACGGTGGGCCGTCAGTGAGATACCGTTGAGGACCCGGACCATGCGGCCATCTAGTGCGGCGACCGGGCCGAAGTCCTTGCGTAGAGACTCGACGACGAGACTGGGTTCTATAGCTGTCACCCGAGCATTCTACGTCACGTAGAGAAGGTCAGGGGCGTCGTCACGGCGGCACTGATTTACGCTGGACGGGAACTAAGCCACACCTTACTGGCGGAGTCGACGGGATTAGGTCATGATTGTGTTGTGTATTCATCCCAGCTGCCCTCTCAGGAAGCGACCGTAAAGCCGGTCGCACCCCCGGTGGCGCCCGAACCCGAAGAGCGGACCCGTGACCGTGTCCTGCAAGCCGTGCTTCATCAGGGGCCGGTCAGCGCCGCCGAACTAGGCGAAAGCCTCGGGTTCACCCCGGCTGCCGTCCGCCGTCACTTGGACGCCCTGAGTCGTGATGGATTGGTAGAGGTCAAACTCGTGGCCAACCAGCCGGCCGGGGCAGGGCGCCCAGCCAGACGCTATGTATTGAGCCATCGTGGGCAGTCGAAGCGTGGCAACGATTACCTCGACATCGCCACCTCGGCCTTGACCGACCTCGCCAATACGGCCGGCGAAGAAGCAGTCGCTGCCTTCGCCGAACGTCGCTTTGCGGAGATGGAGCGGCGATACCGCCCCATCGTCGAAGCGGCTGGCGACTCCTTGGAGGATCGCGCAGAAGCTCTCTCGGGGGCGCTCAGTGGCGATGGCTTCGTGGCCTCGACACGCGCCGTGGGATTCAACCAGCCGGCCGCCATGTTGCAGAGCATCCAACTCTGCCAGGGACATTGCCCCATTCAGGACCTGGCCCGGGAGTTCCCGGTGTTTTGCGATGAAGAAACCAAGGTTTTTGCCCGCCTGTTGGGTGTCGACGTCCGACGACTGTCGACACTAGCCTCGGGTGGACACGTTTGTACGACCCACATCCCGTTGGGTCGCAACCAGACTCCTCAGCAAGCTGAGAAGAGAACACGAGTCAAACTGACAAAGCAGGAAAGGCCGCGATGACGGATCAGATGGCACAGGAGACCGCCGACCCCGGTGTACTCTCCGAGATTCTGGAAAAGAATCCGGAGCTCGAGGGGATCGGAAACTACGAGTATGGCTGGTCGGATAAGAACGACGCCGGCGCAAATGCGCGCCGTGGCCTGAACGAAGACGTCGTTCGCGACATCTCCGAAAAGAAGAGCGAGCCCGAATGGATGCTGAACATGCGTCTCAAGGGCCTGAAGTACTTTGATCGCAAGCCCATGCCGACCTGGGGTGCAGACCTCTCGGGCATCGACTTCGACCACATCAAGTACTTCGTGCGCTCGACCGAGAAACAGGCCACGAGCTGGGAAGACCTCCCGGAGGACATCCGGAACACGTACGACAAGCTGGGCATCCCGGAGGCGGAAAAGAACCGCCTCGTCTCGGGTGTCGCCGCACAGTACGAGTCCGAGGTGGTGTACCACCAGCTCCGTGAGGATCTCGAAAAGCAGGGTGTCATCTTCTTGGACACCGACACTGCCCTGAGGGAGCACGAAGACGTCTTCAAGGAGTACTTCGGCTCCGTCATTCCCGTGGGCGACAACAAGTTCGGTTCGCTGAACACTGCCGTCTGGTCGGGCGGTTCCTTCGTGTACGTGCCCAAGGGCGTTCACGTTGATATCCCGTTGCAGGCCTACTTCCGCATCAACACGGAAAACATGGGTCAGTTTGAGCGCACGTTGATCATTGCCGACGAGGACTCCTACGTCCACTACATCGAAGGCTGCACGGCCCCGATCTACGATTCGGATTCCCTGCACTCGGCGGTCGTGGAGATCATCGTGAAGAAGGGCGCCCGCGTCCGCTACACGACGATCCAGAACTGGTCCAACAACGTGTACAACTTGGTCACCAAGCGCGCGATCTGTGAAGAGGGCGCCACCATGGAGTGGATCGATGGCAACATCGGCTCCAAGGTCACCATGAAGTACCCGGCCGTCTACCTGGTGGGCGAGCACGCCAAGGGTGAGACGCTTTCGATCGCCTTCGCCGGCGAGGGACAGCACCAGGACACGGGGTCGAAGATGGTGCACATTGCACCGAATACCTCCTCGTCGATCGTGGCGAAGTCGGTTGCCCGTAACGGTGGCCGTTCGGGCTACCGCGGTCTGGTCCAGGTTCGCGAAGGTGCCAAGGGTTCGCGCAACTCGGTCGTCTGTGACGCCCTGTTGGTCGACCAGATCTCGCGTTCGGACACGTACCCCTACATTGACGTCCGCGAAGACGATGTGACCATGGGCCACGAGGCAACTGTCTCGCGTGTTTCCGAGGAGCAGCTGTTCTACCTCATGTCCCGCGGCATGGCCGAGGACGAGGCCATGGCGATGATCGTGCGCGGCTTCGTCGAGCCGATCTCCCGCGAACTTCCGATGGAATATGCGCTCGAACTTAACCGCCTCATTGAACTGCAGATGGAAGGATCCGTCGGTTAATCATGACTGATACCGCAACAGAAACCACCGGTAAGGAACCACGTTACGGCGTGCCCGCCATCGCCGGATTCACGGAAGAGGGCGAGAACCTCTCGCCGCTGAATGAGGACAGTTCCCCGCTGGGCGGCGACGCCAGCAAGGAGCACAGCCACGGTGGTGGAGCGGGCATTCCCGATTCATCACGGGCTGGCCGCCTGACCAGCTACAAGCTGGAGGACTTCAAGCCCCTGACGGGCCGCGAGGAAGACTGGCGCTTCACCCCGCTCAAGCGTTTGGGCGGACTGCATAAGAAGGCTCCAACGGGCACGGCGCCGACGCTGGGTACTGAGCTCAGCGAAGGTGCGACCGTAGAGACCGTCGGCATGGACGACGCCCGCGTCGGTTCCGCCGGAATCCCCGAGGACCGCGTGTCCGCCAACGCGTGGAACGCGGCTGCAGAGGCTTCGGTGCTGACCATCGGTGCCAATGCGGAAAACGTCAAGGCCACCCTCACCTACACCGGTGCGGGCATGGAAGCCTCGGCCCAGCACCTGGTCATCGTCGCGGAGCCGAACTCCCGCGGTCTCGTCGTCATCGACCACGTCGGCAGCGCCGTCGTGGGCGAGAACATCGAGATCGATGTCCAGGAAGGTGCAGAACTGACAGTGGTCAGTGTGCAAGCCTGGGAAGACGACGCCATCCACACTGGTTCGCAGCAGGCCAATGTGGCCAAGGACGCGAAGCTCAAGCACATTGTGGTCACCTTCGGTGGCGATCTGGTTCGCCTGACGCCATCGGCCCGCTTTGTTGGAACCGGCGCGACTGCCGAGATGTTTGGACTGTACTTCGGTGACGCGGGCCAGCACCTGGAGCACCGTTTGTTCGTGGATCACGCCCAGCCTCATTGCACCTCCAACGTCCTCTACAAGGGTGCGTTGCAGGGCAAGGACGCACACACCGTGTGGGTGGGCGACGTGCTCATCCGCGCTCTAGCAGAGGGCACGGACTCCTACGAGGCCAACCGGAACCTGGTCCTCACCGATGGTGCCCGGGCCGATTCGGTCCCGAACCTGGAGATCGAAACCGGCAACATCGCCGGTGCCGGACACGCCAGCACCACCGGTCGCTTCGACGACGAGCACTTGTTCTACCTTCAGTCCCGCGGCATCGACGAAAAAACGGCCCGCCGTCTCGTCGTCCGTGGCTTCCTCAACGAGATCATTCAGCAGATCGGTGTCGAGGAGCTGCAGGACCGCCTGAACGAAACGGTCGAGGCAGAACTCGCCGCCACCGATAACTAGGCCTTTGGCCTTTCCCACCCAGTGAACCTCGCCGGTCAGCCCGGCATGTCAGAGAACGGACACCAATGTCTACCCTGGAAATCAAGGACCTGCACGTATCGATCGATACCGAGCAGGGAAGCAAGGAAATCCTCAAGGGCGTGAGCCTCACCATCAAGACCGGTGAAACACATGCCATCATGGGACCCAACGGCTCGGGCAAATCGACCCTGGCCTCCACGATCGCGGGTCACCCGCGCTACAACGTCACCTCGGGGTCAATCACCCTCGACGGCGACGACGTGTTGGCGATGAGCGTTGATAAGCGCGCACGCGCTGGTCTCTTCCTGGCCATGCAGTACCCGGTCGAGGTACCCGGCGTGACCATGACGAACTTCCTCCGGACCGCCAAGACGGCCATCGAGGGCGAAGCCCCGAGCCTGCGTCACTGGACCAAGGACGTCAAGGCGGCCATGGCCAACCTGAAGATCGACCCGGAGTTCGCCAGTCGTAACGTCAACGAAGGCTTCTCCGGTGGTGAGAAGAAGCGCGTCGAGATCCTGCAGCTCGAGCTCTTCAAGCCCAAGTTCGCCATCCTCGATGAGACCGACTCCGGACTCGACGTCGACGCACTGAAGGTCGTCGCCGACGGCGTCAACCGCGCCGCCGAGGGCAACGAGATGGGCACCATGCTCATCACCCACTACACGCGGATCCTGCGGTACATCAAGCCGGACTTCGTCCACGTGTTCGTCGATGGCCACATCGCCGAACAGGGCGGCCCGGATCTTGCCGACCGTCTCGAGGAAGAGGGCTACGACCGCTTCCTCCCCGTCGGGGCCTAGTCATGAGCACCACCGACGAAGCAAACGGCTCGACCCACACTCCGCTGGAGGACGTCGAGGAGGCACTCAAAGACGTGATTGACCCCGAACTCGGGGTGAATATCGTTGATCTGGGCTTGCTCTACGGACTCAAGTATGCCGACGACGGTGCGTTGCTGATTGACATGACGCTGACGTCCGCGGCCTGCCCGCTCACCGACATCATCGAGGAGCAGGTTGGCCAAGCGATGAGCAGCGTCGTTGACGAGCACCGCCTGACATGGGTCTGGATGCCGCCGTGGGGACCTGAGAAGATCACCGACGATGGACGAGACCAGATGCGAGCCCTCGGCTTCAACATCTAGTTTGTTCATTGGATCCGGTTGAAGGCCTCTGAGGAAGCCTTCGACAGGACGCCTCACCGATGCTCCCACCGCCTTGAGCGGTGGGAGCATCGGTGTTTAATCTGCCGCTGCCCTCGGGCTGTGAAGAGCAGGGTCTGGGCGCGGTTGATGGCGGGAGAGGGGCCACGCAAACCAGACGATAAGTCCTTCGATGACCATCCTGCATCGGTAGCCGGGAATCGGGCGGCCACCCCATACCCGACGGGAGGCCTTAGTTCGCCGTGTTGGCCTTCCGGAAAGCCTCGCCCATCTGTCGTACGGCACGTTCGAGCAGCGGCGTTGGCATGGCGAGGTTGAATCGAAGATGCCCAGCACCGTTGTCTCCAAAGGTGGCGCCGTCGGAGCAGGCCACTGCCGCCTTCTCGAGAAAGAACTCAGCGGGGTGGTCGCCAAGCTCCAGTTCCCGACAGTCCAGCCAGGCAAGGTAGGTACCTTCCGGGGCGCTGTAGCTGACCCCTGGGAGCTGCTCGGCGAGCAGTTCGGCCAGAAGACGTCTGTTTCGATCCAGGTACGTCATCACCTCATCGAGCCACGGCTTGCCTTCGCGGTACGCCGCTGTCGTCGCCAGGATGCCCAAATGCCCGACGCCGTGTTCGGCCATAAAGCTCACCGAGGACCAGGTTTCCTGATCTGCTGTATTGCTGAAGATGATCTGTGCACATTTGAGGCCCGACATGTTCCAGGCTTTGGTGGCAGACGTCAGGGTGATTGTATGGCCGGCGGCCGCCGCTGAAATAGATGCGTACGGTATGTGGCGACTACTCGAGAAGACCAGTGGGGCATGAATCTCGTCGGAACAGACTCGTACGCCGTGTTTTTCCACGATCTCGGCTAATTCCAGCATCTCGGAACGCGAATAAACCTTCCCGATCGGGTTATGCGGGTTGCAAAAGATCAGTAGGCCGCCGCCCGCGGCGAAGGCGGCGTCGATCCCCTCCAGGTCGAGCTTCCAGTTGTTGCCGTCGAAAGTCATCGGCACCTGGATGACTCGACGATTCAGACTGGCTGGAATTTTCAGGAAGGGCATGTGGGCGGGGGTCGGAAGGACGACCGCGGAGCCGGGGGCCGAGAAGTGGGTGATCGCGAGGACAATGCCGGCCAGTACATCCGATATGGGACGAATATCAGCAGCTGGGACGTTCCAGCCGTAGGCGCTTTCGAGCCAGTCCGAACAGGCCAGTGTCATATCCTCCACTGCGGTCACCGGAACGTATCCGAGCGCGGCGGTCCCTACCGGTTTTTGAAGCGCCGCCTGGACCTGTGGGGCCGTACCGAAGTCCATTTCGGCAATGAACGCCCCTATTGCCTCCGGGTACGTCGTCCACTTCCTACTGCCGGCTTGACGTAGTTTTGGCTCCGAGAGGCCATCGAAGTCGTCGGCATGGCTCATCTGGGTCCCTCGCTGAATCTTTAGAAAATAGGGGTAACTCTGGTTCCCAAGGTACACGTAAAAAGTACGTACATTTAGGCGTGGGGGAGGTGCTCGGCTTCTTCTGCTGCAGAGCCTTGCTCAAGAATCCCGCGAGCGGCCAGCACGTCCCCGGTCTGGTGGGCGAAGACGTCGGCCGAGATCACGACGGGCCCGGCCAGGACGATGGGATTCCGGCCCAAGCCCCGGGCACGGGCAGCAACGCAAACGTCGGTGATGCAGCCCAGGATCGCGGGGATACTAGGCAGCATGAGCCCGCCTGCCAATGCCGCGAGTTCGAGGTTGAGGCTCCCACCCGGCGTAGTGGGAGGCCCGGAGGGCCAGGAACCGCGTCCCCGGCGACGGCATAGGGCAGCACGCTGACAGAGCCTCGTGGACCGCCGAGGCAGAGTGCCTCGAGGCAGAGAGCCAGGGGCTGCAAGGTGCTGGGAACGCCCTGTGGCCCGAGGGGGATCGCAGGAATAAGGTTCAGGGTGGCCGCGCGGGCGACGAAAACGGAGATCAGACCCACGTCGCGGAGACCCCACCTGCTGCGGTCGGTGGACTGCCGCTGGGTGTCGAGCGAGGGATTAGTCATGAACGGCATGGTGCTTGATCACTGTTCAAGCCAGCCTTGAGGGGTGAGATGGCACTCGTGGGATGCTCTGGCCTTAGGTGGTCATCGTTCGCACGCGTACACTGGAAAGGTTGCGTGTCAGCGCATCACATTCCATTTGAGAGGTTCCCATTGATTTCCGTTGCCGACCTTGAGCTCCGCGCCGGTGCTCGACTCCTGATGGAGGGTGTCAACTTCCGCATCGATCAGGGAGATAAGATCGGCTTGGTCGGACGCAATGGCGCCGGCAAGACGACGATGACTCGCGTTCTGGCAGGCGAAGCGGAGCCCACCGGAGGGACCGTGGCGCGTAACGGATCCATTGGGTACCTCCCACAGGATCCCCGGACACCGAATATGGGCCAGCTGGCCCGGGACCGAATCCTTTCGGCTCGTGGCATGGATGAGATCGTGACCAAGCTGCGCAAATGCACCGATGAGATGGGCAGCGAAGACGAGGCTGTTCGGACCAAGGCGATGAACCGGTACGACCGGTTGGATGCAGAATTCATCTCGCGTGGTGGCTATGCCGCCGAAGCGGAAGCCTCGGCCATCTGTAATAACCTGGCCTTGCCCGAGCGACTCCTCGATCAGACACTGGACACTCTCTCCGGCGGTCAGCGCCGACGTGTTGAACTGGCCCGGATCCTCTATGCCGATGCCCAGACACTCTTGCTTGACGAACCCACCAACCACCTCGATGCGGATTCGGTGGCGTGGCTGCGGGAGTTCCTGCGTAATCACCAGGGTGGGCTGATGGTGATCTCCCACGACACCGACCTGCTCGAAGCGACCGTCAATAAGGTGATCCATCTTGACGCCAACCGCGCGACGATGGACCTCTACAACCTCGGGTGGAAGCGCTACCTCGAGCAGCGCGAAACCGACGAACGTTCCCGTAAGCGTGAACGCGCGAGCACGGAGAAGAAGGCCGGAGCATTGCTGGCCCAGGCGAATAAGATGAAGGCCAGGGCCTCCGGCGCCTCCGCCGCGCAGAGCATGCTCAAGCGCGTGGATCGCCTCATGGGTGGCCTGGAGGAAGCTCGTGCCCAGGAGAAGGTCGCCGCGTTGCGATTCCCGGAACCGGATCCTTGTGGCAAGACACCCATGATGGCCAAGAACCTGAGTAAGTCCTACGGGTCCCTGGAAATCTTCATGGACGTGGATTTGGCCATCGACCGCGGCTCCAAGGTAGTGATCTTGGGACTGAACGGTGCCGGCAAGACGACCCTGCTGCGTATGCTCGCCGGGGTCGCCGAACCCGATACCGGTGAAGTCATTCCCGGTCACGGACTCAAGGTCGGTTACTACGCCCAGGAGCATGACACGCTCGACGTCGAGCGCACCGTCCTGGAAAACATGCGCTCATCCGCACCGGATAAACTCGGCGACGCCGAAGTGCGCGGAATCCTTGGTTCCTTCATGTTCAGCGGCGACGACGTCAATAAGCCGGCCGGGGTCCTCTCCGGCGGCGAAAAGACGCGTCTCGCCCTAGCCACCATCGTTGCTTCCAGCGCCAACGTGCTGCTCCTCGACGAACCGACCAACAACCTGGACCCGGCCAGCCGCGCCGAGATCCTGAACGCGCTGAGCAACTACAGCGGCGCCGTGGTCATGGTCAGTCACGATGAAGGTGCTGTGGCCGCCCTGAATCCCGAACGTGTGGTCTTGTTGCCGGATGGCGACGAGGACCTGTGGAACGAAGGGTATCTGGACCTGGTCACCTTGGCCTGAGTTAGTCTGGCCTCAAGGTCTGCAAGCCCCGTCGGTGAATCCGGCGGGGCTGCTTCCTTTAAGCTCGGCCCGCTAGTGGTGAGCCTGGTCCTCGAACCGGTCGAGGTAGGCATCTTCGAGCTCTTCATCGGTGGGCTCATTGCCCTTCCTGCGGTGGGTACGTTGACGGGGCGCCCGGTAGGCGGAGTGAACGACGTCGGTACCGGCCGCGGCGGCTTCGGCCGCCTCCTGCGCATCCTCACGATTAAGCCGGGCCTGCTGACGAGCGGCGTAGCCCAGCCCGATGAAGGACAGCACTCCGAAGGCGAACCACTGCAAGGAATAGGACAGGTGGTTTCCCTCATCGATCGAGGGGCGTTCCAAGGCGGTGGGCGCCGTGGCCGGGGACGGCTTCTCGTCGGCGATCACTCCGTAGGCGCCAGTGGCGATCGGGTACCCGAGATCCTCTTCCAACGCGGGAAGTTCGATCGAGGCGACCTGCCCTTTCGGGGCCGAACGGCGGACCGCTGGCTCGCCGACCTTGAGCCGGGCAGTGATGTCCACCTGGCCCTTGGGCGGAGCAGGAATCACATCCGGCCTGCCGGCGGAGTCGTCCCCAATGGGCAACCATCCGCGATCGATGATCACCCGGGTTCCTTCATCGGTCTGGAACGGAACCAAGACCTCATAACCTGGCTGCCCATTGGTCGTGCGGTTACGCACGATGCGGGTGTCCTCGGGGAGGTAGCTGCCCTTCATGTCGACCGGGGTCCAGGCCCGATCCTCCGGAAGCGTGCTGAAGAACGGGCGCGCCTGCTGGAAGTCCAGTGCCGGGGCATCGTAGTTGGCTTTGACCAGGTCGTTGGCGGCGCGGGCCTCGTCGAGCCGGTTCATTTGCCATTTGCCCAAGCCCACGCAGGCCGCAGCGAAGATGCAGACCAGCAGCAGCCAGCCAAGCCAGCGTGTGCTGGCCAGGAATCTGTACACGGATTCAGCCCTCCTGGGCGTCGTCGGGGAGCGGTTGTGATTCCTTGAACAAACCGCGCTCCGTGAGGTAGGTGGTCAACCACTCACGGTGGTCGGTACATGCCAGCCAGATCTTCCGGCGCTCCGGGGTGTGAATGCGGGGGTTGTTCCAGAGCAGTTGCCACTGCGCCGGCAGCCGGCATCCCTTTCGCGAGCACTTCGGTACAGCGGGTCCCTCCACGCCGGAGAGTTGGTCAAAGATGCTCATCCATGCTCCCTTTCGTTGCCGGAGCGGCTGTGGTGGTTCCGGTGCGGGGGACCTTCTGGTGGCTCGTCCGCATCGGCTTCGGGGTCGTACCAGTGTCCGGACAGCAGGTCCGGTTCGTCCACATCGTCTGAGCCATCCGGCGTCTCCCGGCGGTCTTCGGCCGAGGGCCTCTGGGCATCGTCGTCGCCCACGGTGGCTGCCGGTGCCCCGTCCAGCATGGCGGGTTCGCCCGGGCCGCCCTCGTAGTAGTTCGTCTCGGTGCGTTTGGCCAAGTCCGCGCCACTGGCGTTGGCGACGACCACAGCGAAATACGGGAGGACGACCGCCAAAATCAACATGACCACTTGAATCCAGCCGTGGACGAAAAAGGCAGTAATGAAACAGGCCATGCGCACTGACATCGAAATTGTGTACTTGACGGTGCGGGAATGCCTGTCCGCCGAGCGCGACTCATCGGCGTCGGTGATCCGCTGCGGGTGGCCGGCGGGGACAGGCTGGTTCAAAGGGTGCGAATGCTGGCTCATGTCTCTTCCATGGTGTTCCCCTCCATTGTGTCACCGTCACGACGATCCGCCGAACCTTCCACGGCTAGAATGGTGCGGAATCGTTGACCCACCGACTTGGAGGACCCATGACCGAAACCGCCCAGCCCACTCCGCGCAGCGTACTGATCACCGGGGGCAACCGGGGGATTGGCCTGGCGATCGCCCGGGCATTCGAAGCGAACGGCGATCAGGTGGCCATCACCTACCGCAGCGGCGAGGTGCCCGAGGGGCTGCTGGGGGTCAAAGCCGATGTGACCGACACCGCGTCCATCGACGCCGCCTTCACCGAGGTCGAGCAGGCTCACGGCCCCGTCGAAGTTCTGGTCGCCAACGCCGGCATGACCAAGGACATGCTGTTGCTGCGGATGAACGAGGATGACTTCAGCTCGGTGATCGACACCAACCTCACCGGCGCTTTCCGCGTGATCAAACGCGCTTCCAAGGGCATGATCAAGAAGCGTCAGGGACGAGTGGTTTTGATCTCCTCCGTCGTGGGCCTGCTGGGTTCAGCCGGCCAAATCAATTACGCCGCGTCGAAGGCAGGCCTGGTGGGCATGGCCCGTTCCCTGACCCGTGAGCTGGGGTCCCGCGGTATCACCGCCAACGTGGTCGCTCCGGGGTTCGTGAACACCGATATGACGGCCGCGCTGCCTGAAAAGACGCAGAAGGAGTACCTCTCGGGGATTCCCGCGGCACGATTCGCGGAGCCCGCCGAAGTGGCAGGGGTCGTCCGTTGGCTGGCCAGCGACGAAGCCGCCTATATCTCAGGTGCCGTCATTCCCGTCGACGGAGGATTGGGTATGGGCCACTAAGGTCACCCAACGGTTCGTCTTTGGAGCATTCCCACAACGGTACGACGCCGGATGGGCTGGCAAGATGGAAGAAAGCGCCCGTGCACGCGGGCACCCCTTGCCGTAACCGCGCCATCCCGCGTGAACCCCAACTAGGAGAATTCATGTCAAAACTCAACGGAAAAACAGCCATAGTCACCGGGTCCTCCCGGGGAATCGGCGCTGAGGTGGCGAAGAACCTCGCAGCAGACGGTGCCTCCGTCGTGGTGAACTACCGGCAGAAGGCGCCGCGCGCCCAGAAGATCGTCCAGAGCATCATCGATGCCGGGGGCCAGGCCGTGGCCGTCGGCGCCGATCTGACGGCAGAAGGCGGCGCCCAGTCGCTGGTTGATGCAGCGCAGGAGAACTTTGGTTCGGTGGACGTGCTGGTACTGAACGCCTCGGGTGGCATGGAAGCCGATCTCGGTGAGGACTACGCACTGCGCCTGAACCGTGACGCCCAGGTCAACATGCTCAGCACCGCGGCCGCCGTCATGCCCGAAGGATCACGGGTGGTGTTCGTGACGAGCCACCAGGCCCATTTCATCGATCAGACGGCGACCCTGGACGCCTACGAGCCCGTGGCCCGTTCGAAGCGCGCCGGGGAATTGGCGTTGCGTGAGCAGATCCCCGCGCTGGACGCCCAGGGGATCTCGCTGGTGGTGATTTCCGGGGACATGATCGAAGGGACCGTCACCGCCACGCTGCTGGACCGCGCCCAGCCGGGGGCCATCGAGGAGCGTCGGCAGGCGGCCGGCAAACTGCTGACCGTCCAGGAATTCGGGGTCGAGGTGGCCGGGATGGCCACCGCAGACGTCCCGACCGGTCATACGCAATACGCCGGGGGAGCGGGACACTTCCTCGACTAATACCGGCTCGACCCCTCGCGTGTAGATCGCAAAAGGCGGCGGCACCACCTTTCACCAGGTGGTGCCGCCGCCTTCTGTCGCTTCGGGGGCTACGGCTTCTTGCCGCAGACGACCTTATTCCACGGCTGGTAGGTCCAGTGCAGGCTGTCCTTCAGGGTTTCAGCACCCGCAGTCCGGGTCCGGTGGACGTCAACGGAGAAGCCCTTTTGGCCGCCGGACTCCGAGACGCACTTCTCGGCGTCGTTATAAACGGTTTTCGGGTTGGTCCGGTCGTAGTGCTCGGAGGTCTTGGAGGTGACCTTGTACTTCTTCGTTCCCCAGAGGCGGGTGTTGACGTGGCTGTCGGTCACCCATGCCTGGATCATCACGGCGTGACCGGTGTTGTTCTTCCACGCCATGTCGATCTGACCCTCCCACAGGGTGGACTCACGGCCGGCCGGGTAGCGGTCGAACCAGCGGCTATGGGGGCGGTGGGTCACGTCTTCCATCCCACCGAGCCATCCGACGTTGAACAACTGGGTGGAGATCTGCGACAGGCCACCACCGATGGCTTCGGAAGAGAAACCGTTCTCCACCACGCCGGATTTGAAGTAGCCGTTGGCCTCCGTGATGGGTGCCAGGGCCTTGGTGAGCGAGAACGTGTCACCGGGCATGACCAAGACACCGTTGAGCTTTGAGGCGCCGGCACGCAGGTTCTTCGTCCTGACGGTGTCGTAGGTGGGGTACGGGGTGGAGAACTTGACGATCTCTTCCTTGACGCCCAGTTTCTTCGCCTTGGCCGTGGTCAGTTCCGGCTCGGTCACGGAGACGTTGATCTTCGCGGTCCGCGAATCGGACGTCGCGGCGGTGAGGATCTTCTGGTTCAGATCCTTGGTGTCGACGCCGTGGCCCTTGACCGCCGGAATGATCTTCGGCTTGCCGTCCTTCAGCACGATGCGGGCATCCTTCGCCGTGGAGGCCATCTTGGGGTTGGCCTTCAGGAGCCGGTCGGCAAGTTTCTTTTGATCCAGGGACATCGTGACGGCGCCGTCCGCGACCTTGAAGGAGGCCGCCTCAGCCAACTGGTTCGGCTTCAACGTGGCTTTCAAATCATCGGCGGCCACGGTGACGTTCCCGGCGACCAGGGGCTTGGCCTGTTCGTCACGGACCTTCTCGAAGGCCGAAGCTGGGGTCTTGGGGTCAACCGTCGAGGTGGGCACCTCGATGGGTTCGCTGGCGCCGAACCAGGAATTCTCGATGTTCTCCACCGCCTGATCCGCCTCGACCGTTTGGCCGGTCGTCGGCTTCTGGTAATCGACGGTGGCATCCTTGAAGGCGATCTCGCCTTCGCTAGCTTTTTTGTCGAGCTGCGGGCGAAGCTTTTCAACGGCTGCGTGCAGTTCGTCGTCATCCTGGGTCAGAACCGGTTCGATGGCGGCGCCACCGGTGAGCCGCTGGAAGAGGACCACCGGGTTCAGGGTGTACCCGGTCTTGCCCTGCAGGGTGGCATCGATGTCCAGCCCCAATCCGGACTGGTCGGGGGTCAGGGAGGTGGACTGCTCCCCGGCGGTGATCTTGATCGGGCCTGAAGCCAACGGGTCCAGTTTCTGGTGCAGACGTGCGGCAGCATCTGAACTGCTGAGACCGCCGATCTCTACCCCGTGAACCGTGGCTCCCTGGGGTATCTGGTCGTCAAGCAGCGAGGCCCCGCCTGCGTAGGCTGCAGCCACGATGATGACGGCACCCCCGCCCATCAGCCAGCCCTTTTTCTTCTTGCTCATGCCTTGCTTGTCCCGCATCATTACCCGCGAATGCTCCATGTTCATCGACGCGGTGCGCCCGTCGGAACGCGCACCACAGAAAATCCTAGCGCCGCGGACACGCGCTATAGTGCTGCACGTGCCCCCCGGGTCAGGTAGTTATGCAATCGTCATGATCAAATACCCGCCAGATGCCGGACGATGTCCAGGCGCGGCAGGTCAATGACGGCATCGGCGGCCGCTCGTAAGGCAGGCTTCGCGCCATAGGCGATTCCGAGTCCCGCGGCACGGACCATGTGCACGTCATTGGCACCGTCACCAGCTGCGATGGTGTGTTCGAGGGGGATGCCAGCCTCGGCGGCCCACGCCCTGAGGGATGACTCCTTGGCGGCTGCATCGACGACGGCTCCGTGGACGGTTCCGGTGAGCCGGCCCGCCGTGACGCCCAGATCGTTGGCCAAGGCGAAATCCAGGCCCAATTCCTCGGCCAGGGGCCGGAGGATCTGGAGGAAGCCGCCGGAGACGACGCCCACCAGGTGGCCGCCGGCATGGCAGGCTTCGATCAGTTCCCGGGCTCCAGGTGAAAGGACGACGGAGGCGCGCACCTGTTCGACGACCCCGGCATCCAGCCCAGCCAGGGTGGCGACCCGGGCGTGGAGGCTCTCGGCGAAGTCCAATTCCCCGCGCATGGCCGCCTCGGTGACAGCGGCGACTTCAGACTCACGTCCAGCATGGGCGGCCAGCAGTTCGATGACCTCTTGTTGGATCAACGTGGAATCGACATCCATCACCAGCAGTTTGCGGGGGGCCTCAAAGAGCGTGGCGGGCACCACGGCGTGCCAGGCAACGTCATCAACAAGCCGTTCCAGCAAGGCCTTCGTTTGTGCGCCGGGGGAATCTTCCGGCGTCCTCCGAGCCAGAGCCCTGCGTGTTCCTCGGTAACCGGGCCCCGAGAAGCCAGTGGAGGAAACCACCGTGAACCCGTGGGCCTCCAGCAGGGCCTCGAGCTGGGATGGGTCCAGTGCGTTGGCCTGCCGCCCGTCGGATGCCGCGCGGTTCTCCACGCTGTGGTCAGGGGAGGGGGCGAGGCGCTGATGCGAGATGAGGTACCTGCTGATCTTCATGGAACGATTCTTATCTGCTGGGACTCCTCAGCGCTACTTCGCGACGCGGTGAGGCGGCGCACCGGTAGCATTTGGCCGATCACCTAGGTATTGCCTTAGTGTTTTGATCATGAATGATGTGCTCTCCTTTACCGGTATCGACGTGGTCCGGGGTCAAAAGAACCTCTTGACGAGCATCGACTGGCAGGTGAAGGAGGACGAACGGTGGGTCGTTCTGGGTCCCAACGGGGCCGGGAAAACCACCCTGTTGCAGATCGCCGCCGCCCGGATGCACCCCACACGTGGTACCGCTGAGATTCTTGACGAAACCCTCGGACGCGTCGATGTCTTCGAACTGCGTCCACGGATCGGCCTGTCCTCGGGTGCGCTGGCCACCCATATCCCCGCCCACGAAACGGTGCTCAACGCCGTGGTTACCGCCTCCTACGGCACCACCGGCCGCTGGCGCGAACAGTATGAGCCCATGGACGAGCGCCGGGCCTTCTCCTTGCTGCACGACTGGGGCATGTCCACCCTGATCAACAGAAAATTCGGTTCCTTGTCCGACGGCGAACGCAAGCGCGTCCAGATTGCCCGGGCGCTGATGACCGACCCGGAGCTGTTGCTCCTGGACGAACCCGGCGCCGGACTGGACTTGGCAGGACGCGAAGATCTGGTGGCCCGCCTCTCGGAGCTCGCCGCCGACGAAGAGGCCCCGGCCATGGTCCTGGTCACCCACCACCTCGAAGAAATCCCTCCGGGCTTCACCCACGCGATGCTGCTCCACGAGGGCAAGATCGTCTCGGCCGGGCCCATCGCCACGACACTGACCGAAGCCAACCTCTCGGAGACTTTCGAGCTGGACCTGCGCTTGCGCGTTGACGAGGGCCGTTACACGGCCGTCGCCCGACACGGCGCCTAGGACCAACCCAGCGTATGGAATTTTGGAGAGAACTCCTCGTCCTTTTTGCCGGGCTCTGGGCGGGAACGATCAACACGATCGTCGGCTCCGGCTCGCTGGTGACGTTCCCGGTCCTGGTTGCCTTGGGCTTCGCCCCGGTCAACTCCATCATCTCCAACGCCATGGGACTGGTAGCCGGCGGCTTCTCCGGTGCCTGGGGGTACCGACAGGAAGCGCGCACCGTCCCCAAGACGATGCTGAAACTGGTTCCAGCCTCGCTTGTGGGCGGCATTCTGGGCGCTTTTCTGTTGCTGCACCTTCCCGAGACGGTCTTCGGCTACGTCGCCCCAGTGCTCATTGCGATCGCGATCCTGCTGGTGATCTTCCAGCCACGGTTGGCGCGGTGGGTGCGCGAACGACAAAGTGGCGACCCGCTGCGCCCGACCCACGTTGACGAGCAGAAACTCTCCCCGCTGGTCTACATCCTGGTGTTCCTCATCGGTGTCTACGGCGGCTACTTCACCGCAGCCCAGGGCATCCTGCTCATGGCCGTACTGGGAATCTTCTTCCACGGTTCCCTCCAGCAGTCCAACGCGATCAAGGTCATCCTCTCGCTGGTGGTGAACCTGGTCGCCGCCGTGTCCTATCTGCTCTTTGCCTTCGACCGGATCAACTGGCTGATCGTCCTGCTCATCGCCGGCGGTTCACTGGTCGGCGGATTCATCGGGGCCCGGGTCGGCCGGAAGCTCTCACCACTGCTGCTGCGATCCTTTATCGTGGTGCTCGGGCTCGTGGCCCTGGTGACCATGATCGGCAAGCTGGTCGCCTGATGCCGATCATTCGGCTCGAATCAGCGGCAGACCCCCGCGTCGCAGATTATGTGGCGCTCTCGGACGCGGCCCTGCGCCAACGCACCGATCCGGGGCGTGGACTCTATATCGCCGAAAGTTCCAAGGTCCTGCGTCGCGCCCTGACGGCCGGGCATGTGCCACGCTCCTTCTTCCTGGCCGATAAATGGCTTGAGGGGCTCTCCGATGTCCTCCAAGCCCATCCCGACGTCCCGGCCTTCGTTGGCGCCCCGGGGGTGCTGGAAGAAATCACCGGCTTCCACCTGCACCGTGGGGCGCTGGCCGCCATGAACCGGCCACAACCGGTTCCGGTGAGCGACGTCCTGGCCGGGGCACGCCGGGTGCTATTGCTCGAGGACATCGTGGATCACACCAACCTCGGGGCGATCTTCCGTTCGGCAGCTGCCTTGGGGGTGGACGCGGTACTGGTCTCCCCTCGCTGTGCCGATCCGTTGTATCGCCGGTCGATCCGGGTCAGCATGGGCGGGGTCTTCCAGATTCCGTGGGCCCGACTCGAGGATTGGGGCCACGGGTTGGAGGGGATACGCCGGGCAGGGTTCACCCTCGCCGCTCTGGAGGTCACCGAATCGTCGCGCCCCATCGATGAGGTAGCCGCAGAGAAGATTGACCGGTTGGCCCTGGTGCTGGGCACCGAAGGGGCCGGCGTTTCGCCCGAGACCCTCGCCGCCGTGGACCTGGCAGTGGTGATCCCCATGCGTGACGGTGTGGACTCACTGAATGTTGCTGCCGCCTCGACCGTTGCCATGTGGGAACTGCGCGCGCGATAGGCGCGGCGATTTTTCTCGACATCTGCCGGTGAGCTACAGTAAGTAGTCGGTTCCGTGTCGAACGGAACGGCTTTACCCGTATGGTTGCTGGCAAAATCCAGTGGCTCGAACAAAGGTTTTCCTCATGAAGTCCAACACCCACCCGAAGTACGAGGCAGTCGTGTTCAACGACCTCGCCTCCGGCGAAAAGGTCCTGACCCGCTCCACCCGTTCGTCGAACAAGACGATCGAGTGGGAAGACGGCAAGACGTACCCGGTGATCGACGTCGAAATCTCGGCAGCATCACACCCGTTCTACACGGGTAAGCAGCGCATCATGGACTCGGCCGGCCGCGTCGAGCGCTTCAACGCCCGCTTCAAGAACTTCGGCAAGAAGTAAGCGGACACTTCATGTGGCAAAAGGACCCTTCGGGGTCCTTTTGTCGTTAACGGTTCGATGGCTTCCCCGCATCTCCGGACCGTCGGGTGATCGGCAACGGGTGGAGGGGTCATTAGGATGGAATCATGCCAGTCGAAGATCTTCCCCAGCTAGATAGCACGCCCTATACCCATCACGGCGAATTCAAGGTCCACGGAGGAAAGCTCGTGGTCGCGGATCTGGAAGTCGCCGGAGAGGGAGCGGCAGCACGGATTGTTCGCGCCAACATCAACGGGGACTTCTTCCTTGAACCCGATGAGGCCCTCGATGACATCAACGCCGCCTTGGTGGGGATGGAAACCTCGGCCCCGCATGCGGTGATCAGTGGAGCCGTCGGCACGGCGGTGGGCCACGACGCCGTCATGTTCGGATTCGACCCGTCGGCCGTGGCCACCGCGGTCCGCAGGGCGCTGGGACTGGCCACCACCTGGGCCGATCACGACTGGGAGGTCATCGGACCACGCTCACTACCCATCGCCGTGAATGTCTCGCTTGACGAAGTGATGACCCGCGAAGTCATGGAGGGAACCCGGAAGCCGACCCTGCGGATCTGGGACTGGAACGAACCGGCAGTGGCGATCGGCAGTTTCCAGTCGGTCCGCAACGAGATCAACCCCGCAGGAGCTCAACGCCATGGAGTGACCGTGGTGCGACGCATCAGCGGTGGCGGGGCCATGTTCATGGAAGCCGGCAACTGTGTCACCTATTCGCTCTATCTTCCGGCCTCGTTGGTGGACGGCATGAGCTTCGCCGATTCCTACCCCTTCCTGGACGCCTGGGTGATGGACTCCTTGCAGCGGCTGGGGGTGGAGGCCTTCTATAAGCCGCTGAACGATATCGCGACCCCGCAGGGAAAAATCGGTGGTGCCGCACAAAAGCGTTTCGCCGGCGGTGCGATCCTGCATCACGTGACCATGAGCTACGATATCGACGCCGAAAAAATGACCGAGGTTCTGCGCATCGGCCAGGAGAAGATTTCAGATAAGGGCATCGCCAGCGCGAAGAAGCGGGTGGACCCGCTCAAACGTCAGGCCGGTATCCCGCGGCACGAGATCATCGAGACGATGATCTCCACGTTTATTCAGCGTTATGGCGCCACCCGGACCGAACTCGATGAGAACACCTTGGCCCGGGCCGAGCGCCTCGCGGATGAGAAGTTCCGCACCGACGAATGGTTGAACCGGGTCCCCTGACCCGTCGAGCGCCGGGGGTTGCCCCGGCGCTCGACGATTCTGGTCCTGATCAGGGCCGTGAAGCCATGACGGCCGCCTGCCCGCGCAGGGTGCGGACCAGCTGGTCACGCTGTTCGATGATGATCCGACGCAGTGCCCGTGGGGCCTGGGCGTTCTCGATCAGCCAGCTGTCCGCGTTGCGGACGACACGATGCTGCTCCGGTGTCTCGGTGCCCAGGTCTTGGTCCAGGGGGAAGAGGCCCTGGACGATCCGGGTGGCCAGACCAATACTCTTTTGCTCCCAAATATCGGCCAGGGCCGGCCAGTAGCGTGTGTAGTAGTCATCGATCAGTTCATGGCCACCGATGAGGAAACCATTGACCGTGGCGCTGAGGACATCGTTGGACAGGACCGCGCCCTCGGCGTCGGTCCCCGACAGGGCGGCGTCGAAGGCCGCCTGCTTGACCTGCGCCTCCGGACGGGCTGCCCAGGCCAGGGCCTGTCCCACGGTGGCGACCGCCGACGGGTTGGCTTGGCGTTCGGCTTCCAGCGTGGAGGTCGTGATCTGACCGCGGGCCGCTCCGGCCTGCAAAAGGGCCCAACGTAGTTGTTCGTCGACCCGGAGCCCTTCCACCGTGAGACTGCCCTCCAGCAGCCCGGCCACTACCTGGTCGAGCTCACCGGCACGGGCCAACTCGGCCAGTGCCCGGGCAAAGGCGAGTTGGGCATCGGAGCCCGGCTCGGCGGCGAGCAGGAAATCGTGCAAAGCCTGAGCCAGCTTCCGGTGCTCGGCATCCCTGATATGGGGCGGGCAATAGCGCTGCACCGCGGTTTCGGCCTGGCCGAGAATCATCGACAGGACCCCGACATCGCTGATCGTGGCCACGTGGCGCCGCACGGCAGCCAGGAAGACCGGCGCCGGGAGCAGACCGTCGCGGACCATGGACCACAGGGCTGCCCAGGCGGTCGCCCGGGCCAGCGGCTCGGTCAACGTTCCCAGGTGTTCGAGCAGGACCCCCAGGGTGGCCTCGTCGAATCTGACCTTGGCATAGGTCAGGTCCCCGTCATTCGGGAGCACGACGCCGGGGCGGGGCCGGCCGAGGAGTTCGGGCACCTCGGTGCTGGAACCGGTGACATCGAGTCTGAAGCCTCCGGTGCGCTGCAGGACGCCCTCACGCAGTTCGAAGGTTCCCACCCCCAGGGTGTGCGGGCGGATGGCGGGGGAGCCGGTGGTGGGATCCGCCCCGTCCTGGACAATGACCGCCGAGGTGACAACGCCGTCGTGCTCGGTCAGTTCGACCTGCAGCGAACCGACACCTGCGGTGCGCAGCCATGCTTCGGACCAGGCCCCCATATCCCGGCCCGATGCCTCCTCAAGGACGGCCAAGAAGTCCGCGAGCGTGGTGTTGCCGTATTCGTGGCGACGGAAGTAGGTGCGGGCGGCCGAGATGAAGGCGTCGCGTCCCACGTAGGCGTCCAGTTGCTTCAGAACCGAGGCCCCCTTGGCGTAGGTGATGCCATCGAAGTTCTGCCGGGCCGCTTCCAGATCGGGGATGTCCGCGACGATCGGGTGGGTGGTCGGCAGCTGGTCCTGGACGTAGGCCCAGGCCTTCCGCCGGTTCGCGAAGGTTACCCAGGCGGTGTTGAAATCGGTGGCTTCGGCCACGGCGAGGGTTCCGATGAAGTCGGCGAAGGATTCCTTCAGCCACAGGTCATCCCACCAGCGCATCGTCACCAGGTCCCCGAACCACATATGCGCCATCTCGTGCATGATCGTATTTGCGCGCCCCTCGTACTGGGCCTCGGTGGCCCGCGAGGTGAAGACGTAGTTCTCGGTGAAGGTCACCAGACCGGGGTTCTCCATGGCGCCGAGATTATATTCGGGGACGAAGGCCTGATCGTATTTGCCCCAGGGGTAGGGGTAGTCGAAGAGGTCGTGGAAGAAGTCCAGTCCCTGTCGTGTGGTGGTGAAAAGTGCGTCGGCGTCGAAGTTTCCGGCCAGTGAGGCGCGGCAGCTCAGACCCAAGGGCACGGTCAGCGTGCTGCCGTCCTCGAGACGCCGGGACCAGCTGTCGGTGACGTAGTGGTACGGCCCGGCGAGGATCGTGGTGATGTAGGTCGAGATGGGCAGCGTCGGGGCGAAGAGCGAGGTTGCCATCCCGTTGCCGTGTTCGCTGCGTTCGGCCACCGACTGGTTGGAGGCGACATGCCAGTGTGCGGGCGCCGTTACGGTGAAGGTGAAGGGGGCCTTGAGGTCGGGTTGTTCGAAGTTCGCAAAGACGCGACGGGCATCGGCCGGCTCGTACTGGGTGTACAGGTAGGTCTGGCCGTCCACCGGGTCAACGAACCGGTGCATGCCCTCTCCGGAGGTCGAGTAGAGGGCCGTGCCGTCGACCTCAACGAGGTTGTGGCCTTCCGTGGGGGTGAAGTGGATCCGGGAACCACGGACCGCCGTGGCGGGATCCAAGGACTTGCCGTTATGGACCACCGAGGCCACGCCACCATGGATGAAGTCCAGGAAGGTCTCTTCGCCGGCGACATGGGCGGTGAGCGCGATCCGCGTCCGGGATCGGTAGCCGGAGACCGCGGGATCCGGGGCGCCGGTCAGATCGAGATCGACTTCATAGGAGTCGACACAGAGGATCCGGGCGCGCTCGGCGGCCTCATCGCGGGACAGGTTCTGGTTTCTGGGCTGCTGATTCTCCACGGGGCCATTCAACCATGAAACAGGTGTTGAAGATCACCGTTGGGTCGTTCTTTCGCTGGTTACCAGGGGGAGGGGCGGTAGTCCTTGATGAAGCAGCCCCGCAGATCGGTGCCCTCCTCCCCGGCGACGATCGGATGGTAGACCCGGGCCGCCCCGTCGATCAGATCCAAGGGGGCGTGCCAGCCTCCGGCGGCGTGTCGGATCTTGGATTCGTGTGGGCGTTCGTCGGTGATCCAGCCGGTATCCACCGCCGTCATGAGGATGCCATCGGTCTCGAACAGTTCCTCTGCCGAGGTGCGGGTCAGCATGTTCAACGAGGCTTTCGCCATATTGGTATGAGGGTGTCCCGGCCCCTTATAGACCCGGGAGAACTGCCCCTCCATCGCCGAGACGTTCACGATGTACTTGCGTTTGAAGGAGGAGGCGGCCATTGCCGGACGCAACAGGCTCGCCAGCAGGAACGGGGCCGTGACATTGCACAGCTGGACCTCCAGCAGTTCCAGCGCCTCCACCTGACCCAGCGTGTGGGTCCAGCTGTTCACGCTGACCAAGTCCGGGACCAACCCTCCGGCATCGATGGCGGTTCCGGCGGCCACACGGTCCCAGGAGGCCGAGCCTGCGGTCATCGCCAATTCGGCCAGCCGCCCTGGAGCCAACGCCGCCGCCGATTCCACGGCCCCGGTGTCCAAGTCAAAGGCAGCTGCCAATGCCTGGGGGTGGGCTTGTGGTGCTTGTCCTGCGCCCCAGATCTCGGGGCCGCCTTGGGCATAGGTTAGCTCGGGGGCTAGCGGTTGTGCCTCGGATTCAATCAGGTGACGGTAGGCCTCGCCGGAACGACGAACCGTTTGTGCGGCATTATTGATCAGGATGTCCAGGGGGCCGGCGGCGATGAGCTGTTCCGTTAGCGAGACCACCTGCGAGGGATCACGGAGGTCGATCCCGACGATACGCAACCGGTGCAACCAGTCGGCACTGTCATCCAGTGCCGCGAAGCGTCGGGCCGCGTCGGCCGGGAAGCGGGTGGTGATGGTGGTGTGGGCGCCGTCGCGCAGGAGCCGCAAGGCGATATGCATGCCAATTTTGGCGCGCCCGCCGGTGAGTAGGGCTCGGCGTCCACTCAGGTCCACCCGGGCTTCGCGCCAATGCCTGCCCCCGGCGGCGCAATCGGGGCATAACAGATGGTGGAAGGCGTCAACCTTCGTGAAGGGCTGTTTGCAGACGTAGCATTTGCGCGGTTGCTGGTATTCCCCGGCGCTGGAGCCCGCCGAGCTGGTGGAAAGGTCCAGCCCTTCGGTTTCGTCATCCAGACGGTTGGCGGCTCCGGTGGCGGTGCGTTCCATGACTTTCCTGTCGGCCTCCACCACCGCTTGGCGGGCGTCGGTCCGGCGGGCGCGTTTGACCTCCTTGAACATCTTCGCGGTGGCGCGGCGCACGGCGATGAATTGTTCGTTGTCGTCGGGGAGTTCGTGGATGCGCTCGAGGACGCTCAGGCAGGCGGCCAGATCGTCGGCGGCGATGGGGAAGGAATGTTCAGTCATGACGGGAGAACTCTACCGCCCCCACGCCGCGTCCACCGAGTCGGTCTAGGCGTCGATCTGCTGGCCCTTGGACAAGACGGTCAATCCGGATTCGGTGACCAGGAATCCACGCGCCCGATCCACCTCATGGTCCACCCCGATACGGGCCCCGGCAGGGACCACCACGTTCTTGTCGATGATGGCGTGCTTCACCGTGGCTCCGGCGCCGATGACGACGTTGTCGAGCAGGACCGAATCGGTGACCTGGGCCCCGTGTTCGACCCGTGCGTCCGTGGAGATCACGGAGCGGGTGACCGTGCCTCCGGTGATCACCACCCCGGCGGCCAGCAGCGAGTCATGGGCTTCGCCGGGGGTTCCGTTCTTGGAGCGCACGAGTTTGGAGGGAGGTGAGCTGTGGTGGCGGGTGTGGATCGGCCACTCCTGGTTGTACAGATTGAACTGCGGGATCGGGGCGACGAGATCCATATGCGCTTCATAATAGGAATCCAATGTTCCCACGTCGCGCCAATAGCGTATGAGGGAGGCGTCCTCGCCCGGGACCGGATTGGCCGAGAAGTCATAGACCCCGCAATCCCCGCTTTCCACGAAGGCGGGGATGATGTCGGCACCCATATCGTGTTTGGTGTCATCCCGGACGTTATCCGACTCCAGCGCCTCCAGCAGGGCATCCGTCGAGAAGACGTAGTTGCCCATCGACGCCAGGAAGCTGCTCGGATCATCGGGGAGGCCAGGAGTCGAATCGGGTTTCTCGCGGAAGGCGGCGATCCTGCCGGGGGTCTGCGCATCGACCTCGATGACGCCGAACTGGTTCACCTGCTCCAGCGGCTGGCGCACGGCGGCCACGGTGGCGGAAACGCCGGCGGCGACATGGGCGTCGATCATTGCCGAGAAGTCCATCCGATACACGTGGTCGGCGCCGACGACGAGCACGTATTCGGGTTTGGCGTCGTGGATCAGGTTCAGGGACTGGTAGATCGCGTTCGCCGAGCCCAGGAACCAGTCCTTGCCCAGACGCTGCTGGGCCGGAACCGAAGCGACATAGTTGCCCAGTTGGGTGGACATGCGCCAGGTTTCGGAAACATGGCGGTCCAGGCTGTGCGATTTATATTGCGTGAGCACCACGACCCGCAGGTAGCCCGAGTTCACGACATTAGACAACGCGAAGTCGATCAGCCGATAGCTTCCCCCGAACGGCACCGCCGGTTTGGCGCGGTCGGCCGTCAACGGCATCAACCGCTTGCCTTCCCCACCAGCCAGAACCACGACGAGGACTTTTCTTTGGGGCATGCCGACTCCCTAGTGATCGTTCCCTCCCGGCGGAGGTGGCCGCCGGGCTGCACCTTCTGGGATCAGACTATGGCAGAAGTCACTTATGCGGCTACGTTGGTGCTGTGAGAGTAGACATTGTGACCAAGGAATTCCCGCCGGCCATCTATGGCGGGGCGGGTGTGCACGTCGCGGAGCTGGCTCGTGTGCTGGCCCCGCAGACGGAACTGCATGTCCATGCCTTCGGTGCCGAACGCCCGGGGGACTACCACGGGGCGCAGGTGGCCAGCTATGCCGAGCCAGAGGACCTGGCCACCGCGAATCCGGCCGTGGCGACGCTGGGGACCGATCTGCGCATCGTCCCTGCCCTGGCGGGAACGGACATCATCCATTCCCATACCTGGTACGCCAATTTCGCCGGCCACCTGGGATCAATGATGCACGGGGTCCCCCACGTCCTGAGCGCCCACTCCCTGGAGCCGCTGCGCCCGTGGAAGGCCGAACAACTCGGTGGCGGCTATGCGGTCAGCTCCTGGGCCGAATCCACGGCCTATCACGGGGCCGATGCCGTCATCGCGGTTTCCGCGGGAATGCGCCGCGATATCTTGAACGCCTACCCCGGAGTCGACCCGGAACGGGTGCACGTGGTGCATAACGGGGTCGACGTCGACGCCTGGCATCCGGCACCGGACCTGGAGGCCCTGCCGGGGCTTGGCATCGACCCCGAAAAACGCACCGTGGCCTTCGTCGGGCGGATCACCCGGCAGAAGGGGGTGCCCTATTTATTGCGGGCAGCAGCCCTGCTGCCACCGGACGTCCAGCTGGTGCTGTGTGCCGGTGCCGCCGACACCCCGGAATTGGCGGCCGAAGTGGCCGAGCTGATTGCCCGGCTCCGGGCTACCCGCGAAGCCGTCGTCGTGATCGAACGCATGCTCCCGCGTGACGAACTGATTCAGGTTCTCAGCCAAGCGACCGTGTTCGCCTGCCCGTCCATCTATGAGCCGTTGGGGATCGTGAACCTCGAAGCCATGGCCTGCGGCACAGCAGTGGTCGCCAGCGCCGTCGGCGGCATCCCCGAGGTGGTCGCCGATGGCGAGACCGGCCTGCTGGTTCCGCTGGAACAACTCGACGACGCTTCGGGCACCCCGGTGGACGTCGAAGGTTTCGTTGCGGATTTCGGCGCGGCGTTGAACCGTGCCTTGGAGGACCCGGTAGGCACCCAGGCCATGGGAGTGGCCGGGCGGCAGCGGGCCGCGGACCACTTCAGCTGGGACGCGATCGCCGTGCGGACCCTCGAGGTCTACCGCAACGCGATCGACGGGTACCGGCGCTAGGAACACCGGACAGAACGGTTCAGAAAACAGCGGACGACGGCGGTGCTCCCGGAACCCGGGAACACCGCCGTCGTCCGCTGCATCGGTAGGGGCTAGGCGCCGACCTTCTTGCCCTTCGTCGCCGCGGACTTCGCGGCCTTGCGCTTGGCCTTCTCAGCGGCCTTGCGCCGCGCGACCAGGACCTTTTCGTCGATGGGGGCATCGGCCATCGCCCGCTCCCGACGCAGGTACTCCGCCGCCTCGTCCTGACGTTCCGCCTCGATACCCGAGGAGATGTCGGCCCGCAGGTGTTCGGGGCCGTAGCCGAAGGCATCGACCAGATCCTGGGCGTGCGGACGCAGCCGGGCGAGCAGACGGTTGATGTACGGGCCCAACGTGCGGGCCCGCTGGTTGGACAGGCGTCCGTGCATCACGTACCAGGACAGGTCCTTCTCGATGAGCTGCAGGCCGTACAGGTCACGGACCCAGGTCATGATCTGGAGGGTGCCCTCGTCCTCGATTTTGCCGAGGGCCGTGGTGAAGGACTCCCAGAGCAGCAGTTCGGCGTGGGCGCGAGCGGCCTCGATGATCTCGTTCTGGTGCTCGTTGAATACCTTGGCGCCCTCGGCCTGAGGGAGCTTGGCGGCCCCGCGCATGGCATCGGCGACTTCGCCCACGGCAGTGCCGACCCGGTCGGTCAGCAGACCGCGCTGGGTTTCGGCGTCCTTGAGGAAATTCGCCGAGCGCTTTTCCGAACCGGTATCCGAGAAAGTCTGGGCCAGCTGGCGCAGCCCGGAACGGTTGATGGCCACGTTGCCTGCCTGACGGACCACATAGCGAGCCAGGACCCCGGCGTCGAGATGACGGAACTCCTGGGCGTAGTCGGTGAGCAGGCGCTTGGCGACCAGCTGCAGCAGCACCGTGTTATCGCCTTCAAAGGTCACATAGACATCGAGGTCTGCGTAAAGCGAGGTGAAGCGGTTCTTCGTCATGTAACCGGAACCGCCGGTGGCCTCGCGGCACTCCTGAACGATGTCGAGCGCGTTCCACGTGGAGGTCGGCTTCAACGCGGCAGCCAAGGTTTCCAGGTCCTGCCGGTCCTCGTCGGAATCCGCGGTGCCGGAGAACACGCCGTCGAACTTCTCCAATAGTTCCTCATGGGCGAAGGACATCGCGTAGGTGGTCGCGATCCTGGGGATGAGGCGACGCTGGTGGCGCTGGTAGTCCAGCAAGGTCTCCTCCTGCACGGTGGAGGTCGCGTTGAACTGGCGGCGCTGGTGGGCGTAGGTCGTGGCGATCTGCAGAGCCACCTTGGAAGCTGCCACCGCCGCACCGTCGAGGGAGACCCGCCCCTGGACCAGGGTGCCGAGCATCGTGAAGAACCGGCGGCCCGGGCTGGAAATGGGGGAGGTGTAGGTGCCGTCGACGGCGACATCGCCATAGCGGTTGAGCAGGTTGGTCCGTGGGATGCGCACCTGGGTGAAGTGCAGACGGCCGTTGTCGATGCCGTTGAGTCCACCCTTCAAGCCATCATCCTCACCACCGACACCGGGCAGGAAGCCGTTGTCATCACGGATGGGCACAAAGAAGGCGTGGACACCGTGCTTGACCCCGTTGGTGATCAGTTGGGCGAAGACCACTGCTGCGCGACCGTGCTTCGCGGCGTTACCCAAAAACTCCTTCCACGCGGCCCTGAACGGCGTGTGGATGACGAATTCTTCGGTGTCCGGGTCGTAGGTGGCGGTGGTGTTGATGCTGGCCACATCCGAACCGTGTCCGATCTCCGTCATCGCGAAGGCCCCGGGGATGTCCAGGTTCATGATCCCGGGAAGCCACTTCTCGTGGTGTTCCGTGCTGCCCAGGTGTTGGACCGCAGAGCCGAAGAGGCCCCACTGCACACCGGCCTTGATCTGCAGCGATGGGTCGGCGACCACGAGTTCCTCGAAGGCGGCGATGTTTCCGCCGTGGTTATTCGCCCCACCCATCGCCTCGGGGAAGGCGCGCTGGATGGCGCCTTCGTCCACGAGGATGGAGAGCTGGTTGAAGACGCGTTCGCGGTGCTCGTCCATGGACTGGCCCTCGATGCGCTGGAGATCCTCGCGGCCAGCGAGCCGGCGCGAAGTGCGGCGATCTTGCGCCCACTTGCCCAAAAGCTGCTCTCCGAGTGCGGCGACGTCGATGCGGGGTTCTGTCCGGCCGGAGCCTGCGGTGTTCTGCTGGGTCACGTCGTGTGCCTTTCCAATTCAATAGCTTCATTGCTGGGGTGTTGAGACTGTTCGGGGGCACCGGGTGGATGCCCAGTGATTCCGGAAACCAGCCAGGTGGTGATGGTCTCGGTCAATTCAAGTTCGTCGGGTTTGAGGGGGGAGGCGGCGGTTCGTAGCCAGGCTTCGCCGGCGGCTCTGACCATGCCGATCGAGGCCGTCGGCCACAATTCGAGCGCCGGGCTGGTGATTCCGGTGGTGCCGTGGCGGTCGTTGAGATAGGCGTGCATCCGGTCCTTCATCATGGAAGTGATTTCCGCAAAGAAATCATCCAAGGGTGCGTCGCCGGTCTTCTCCGGAACCGGGCGGAAGGGGTCCCTCGCGGTGTCGGTGACGAAGAAGTAGACGTTCGGGGAGGTCTGAGCCATCTGCAGGTAGGCCTTCACCATGGCCCGGAGGCCTGATTCCTCGGTGGTGGCTCGACGGGCGGCATCAACGACTTTGGCGCGCATCTGGCCGATGGCCATTTCGCCCATGGCCTGACGTAGACCGTCCTTATCGCGGAAGTACCGGTAGAAGACCGATTTCGAGGTTCCTGCTGCTGCGGCGAAGTCGTCCATCGAGGCGGAGGGGCCGATGCGGTGGATGACCGAACGGGCTGCTTTGACCAATTCGGTGCGCCGCGATTGACGGTGGGCATCCCAACGGGCGGAGCGCCCGTCGCCGGTGGCGCCCGGTCCGCTGGTTGCGGGGGGCTCTGAAGTGTTCACGATACCCAGCGTATCAGGTACGCTAGGTATCGGTAATCAACTTCACATCGTCAGGAGTCATTCCATGGCCGCACCGGCTTCCCCCGCCCAGTCCCCGCAGACCGGCACCACCGGTCTGCGTCCCGCCGTCGTGATCGGCGGCAACCGCATCCCCTTCGCCCGGTCCAACGGCAAATACTCCACGGCCTCGAACCAGGAGATGCTCACCGCCGCCCTGGACGGTCTGGTGGCTCGCTTCGGGCTGCAGGGTCAGCGCATCGGCGCTGTCGCCGGCGGCGCCGTCCTGAAGCACTCCAAGGATTTCAACCTGGTCCGTGAATCGGTTCTGGGCACTGCGCTCTCTCCGACAACGCCTGCCTACGACGTGCAGATGGCTTGTGCCACCGGCATGGAGGCCATCGGATCCTTGGCCAATAAAATCCGACTCGGACAGCTCGAATCAGGAATCGGCGGCGGAGTGGACACCACCTCCGATGCGCCGATCGCCGTCAGCGAGGGACTGCGTGCCGTCTTGCTGGAACTGACCCGGGCCCGCACTTTGCAGCAGCGTCTGACGGCCCTGTCGAAGTTCCGTCCCAAGGATCTTTCCCCCGCAGCGCCGGGTACCGGGGAGCCCCGCACCGGACTATCGATGGGCGACCATCAGGCGGTCACCACGGCTGCTTGGGGCATCACCCGCCAGGCCCAGGACGAACTCGCCCTGGCCAGCCACAAGAACATGGCGGCAGCCTACGACCGGCACTTCTTCGATGACCTCATCACCCCGTTCCGTGGCGTGACCCGGGATACGAACCTGCGTGCTGACAGCACCTTGGAGAAGCTGGGTAGCCTCAAGCCTGCCTTCGGCAAGAACCTGGGAGACCGGGCCACGATGACTGCAGCGAACTCCACCCCGCTGACCGATGGAGCTGCCGCCGTGCTGATTGGCTCGGAGGACTACGCCCGCGAACACGATTTGCCGATGCTGGCCAACTTTGTGGACTTCGAAGCGGGCGCCGTGGACTTCGTCAACGGCGAGGAAGGCCTGCTGATGGCCCCCGCCTACGCGGTACCCCGCCTGCTGGCCCGCAACGGCCTGACACTGCAAGACTTCGACTTCTACGAGATCCACGAGGCCTTCGCCGGTACGGTCCTGAGCACCCTCGCCGCCTGGGAGGATCCGGACTTCTGCCGGGAAAAGCTGGGCCTCGACGCCCCCCTGGGGTCGATTGACCGCAGCCGATTGAACGTCAACGGTTCCTCGCTGGCGGCCGGCCACCCGTTCGCCGCCACCGGCGGACGCATCGTGGCCACCCTGGCCAAGATGCTGCATGAGAAGGGTTCGGGCCGTGGCCTGATCTCCGTCTGCGCAGCCGGCGGTCAAGGCGTCGTCGCGATTTTGGAGGCACGCTAATTATGGCCGACAACTACTTGAAGCTCGTCAACACCGGCATCACTCAGCAGCTAGCCAAGACGCTGGGGCTTCCACGGCCCTCGATCTTGCGCCGCTATCAGCCCGGCAAGCCGCTGGTCCCCGGTCCGGTCGTCGTCCTGGGCGCCGGCTCTGCCGCTCACGACCTGACGGAGACGCTGCTGGGCTGGGGACTCGATGTCCGCCGCCATGCGGGAGGGCCCGAAAAACTCGGTGCGCTGATTCTGGCCTTGGACGCCGTGGAAGCCCCCGGCGATCTTTCGGCCGTCGCCCTGGAGGCAGGAGCCGCGTTGCGTAGCCTGCTGCCCGGTGGGCGGGTGGTCTCCATATCACGTCCCCCCGTCACCGCCGACGAACCGGCACGTTCGGCAGCGCGGATGGGCGTGACCGGCTTATTGCGATCCTTGGGCCGTGAAATGCGTGGCGGTGCCACCGCCAACGGCATCCTGTTGGCAGAAGGCGTCGGCGCCGCAGCCCCCTCGGCGGCAGCTGCCCTGCACTTCCTGCTCTCCGGACGCAGTGCCTACGTCGATGGACAGTTCATCGCCGTCGAATCCGAACGCGGTGTCCTGCCGGGGGACTGGGACCAGCCGTTGGCCGGAAAAGTCGCCGTGGTCACCGGTGCCGCCCGAGGCATTGGTGCCGCCATCGCCCGGACCCTGCACCGTGACGGTGCCACGATCGTCGCCGTTGACGTCCCCCAGGCCGGGGAATCGCTGGCGGCCGTGGCGAACGACGTCGGTGGGACGGCCTTGCAGCTCGATATCACCCGGGACGATGCCGCAGCAGTGATCATGGAGCACGCCGTGGGGCGCCATGGGCACCTGGACATTGTCATTCACAATGCCGGAATCACCCGCGATAAGCTTCTGGCCAACATGGATGCCTCCCGGTGGGATTCGGTCATCGCGGTGAACATCGAATCGCAACTGCGGATGAACGAAGCGTTCCTGGCCGCCGACCTGCCCGGCCTGCGGATCGTGTCGCTGGCCTCCACCAGCGGCATTGCCGGGAACCGCGGCCAGACCAACTATGCCGCCTCGAAGGCCGGCGTGATGGGCATGGTCGCCTCCACGGCGTCGGCGATGGCCGAACGCGATGGGGGCATCAACGCCGTCGCACCCGGTTTCATCGAGACCGAGATGACCGCGAAGATTCCCGTGGCGACCCGGGCCGTGGGGCGGATGCTGTTGCCCTCGCTGATGCAGGGTGGCCAACCGCTCGACGTGGCCGAAGCCATCGGCTTCCTGGCCTCCGACGCCGCCGGGGGGATCAACGGGCAAACCCTCCGGGTCTGCGGACAGTCACTGGTGGGCGCATGAGTCGCCGCCTCGTCCCACTGGATGCCGTCCCGGCGCTGCCCAGGCTCTATGCAGAGGCGGTGGCGCATCAGGTCCGCAACCAGCTGAGCCGGTCCAAGACCGAACTGGTACTGCCCGAGGTAGAACACAGCGTCCACGGCGTGGTCGCCGACCAGTCGCGGTTGGAGGCCTACCAGCAGTTGGTCGGAGATACCGTCCGGCCCCATCTGCCGAGCGTTTTCATCCACGGCACGGTCTTCCCGGTGGCCATGTCCGTGTTGGCTGCGCGTGACTTCCCTTTGCCCCTGCTGGGGATGGTCCACCTGTCCAACCAGGTCGAGCATCTGCGCCCGGTGGGTGTCGATGAGGTCCTGGCTGTGCGGGCGTGGACCGAGAAGCTGCGCGACCACCAGGCCGGCACTCAGCTGGACGTGGTGTGCGAGGTCAGCGTCGGAACAGAAATCGTTTGGGTGGGCACCTCCACCTACTTGGCCAAGGGCATCTGGGCCGGTCAGCGTCCAGAACGCCGGGGCCAGCGGGCCGAGTTCGTCCCGCCACGGCAAACAGGCGCCTGGCGTCTGGGGCCGGGAACCGGACGTGAATACGCTGCCGTGCTGGGGGACTACAACCCCATCCACCTCGGGGCCCTGCCGGCCAAGGCGCTGGGCATGAAACGCCAGATCGCCCACGGCATGTTCCTTGCCGGCAAGGCGCTGGCCCAGACGGCTCCGCTCGAGGGCGGATACCACTGGGACATCGTGTTCGAAGCCCCCGTCCTACTGCCGTCCACGGTGAGCTTCGGGGTGGTCACAACCGGGAAGCTGCTGAGCTTCGAGGGCTGGAATGCGAAGAAGGGGCGCCGGCATTTCCAAGGAGCCGTGCGCGCCCTCTAGGGAACTGCCGACCCGGCCGGGGTAACCCTGCCGGCGCGGAGCCCCGGGCTCGGAATTCGGGCTCGGGCGTGACGGTGGTTTGTTGTTGGTGGAATCCGGCACCAAACCACCGGCCGGGGCTAGGGGCGTCGGGTCGATCGACGGATCTGGAAACCCGCCAGAACGAAGACGATGCCAAAGACGATCACGTAGGCGCCGACCACACCGAGGAATCCGATGATGCCAACCCCCGGGGCGACCACCAGGAGCAGCCCGAAGAGGATGGCCAGGATTCCGGAGACCAACCCCGCCCACCAGTAGGGCGTCGTCCTGCGGGCAGCGATGGCGACGACCACTTGGGTGATGCCCAGCAACAAGGCCCACGCGCCGACGATCAGAGCCACGGCCAACGCCGTCAAGCCGGGGGCGATCAGTGCAAGCAATCCGGCCAGGATCGAGATGATGGCACCGGCCAGGATCCATCCCGAGTGGCGCCGTGCCGTCGGGCCTCGTCGCGCGCTGAACCATTGGGAGCCGGCAGCCACGCCATCGACGATCGCATAGATGCCAAAGAGGACCACGAAGAACACGACGGTCACCTGCGGCCAGACCAGCACCATGATGCCGAACACGATGGACACCACACCACGCCACAACATGGCATTGCCCACGGACTGGGACGGGGAAACGGTCGCGCTCTTGGCCACTTCTACCTCTTTTCAATGAAACCTCAGGGCTCCGGAACGGGGGGAACCGTGCCGACCCATCAGACTATCCCAGCAGGAAAAAGATGACGAGGGACTTCTCTCGGGTGGGGCCGATAGGGCACCAACGCGCCCGCAGGGTCAGGTGGCTACCTCGGCCGAATCACTAGCAGCCTTGGCGTAACTGGCCCGGGTCGCTGTTGCCGTATGAACCCAACTGAATCCATGGGACCGCTCCACGGCCGTCTTGCCCATGTGTGCGATCTCCGTCCGGTGCGTCGCCGCATGGGTGATGGCCTCGGCCCAGCTCTCGGCCGAGAGGTCGGGGACGAGGACCCCGGTGGAACCATCGGCGACACTATGACGCAAACCACCGACGTCATGAGCCAACACCGGGGTGCCGCAGGCCTGAGCTTCCATGGCCACCAAGCCAAATGACTCGCTATAGGAAGGCACGGCCACCACATCGGCGGCCCGGAACCAGGCAGCGAGCTCATGGGCCGGAGAAGGTGGGAGCAGATGGGCGATCTGATGAAGCTGCTCCTCGTCGATCAGCCGCGCCAAGTCCAGGTCCTTCGAACCACTGCGGGAACCGATGATTGCCAGTTCGACCTCGATATCCGGACGGGTACGGGCCAGCAGCCCGAGGGCCCGCAAAAGGACTTGGGGACCCTTGAGTTTCTGGATACGTCCAGCAAAGACCAGACGCAATGGATCGATGGCTGGACCCGGAGTATGTCCTGCCTCGGCGATCCACATCTGCGGGCCTGCGGGATGGAACGTCGACAGATTCACGCCCGGAACCACGAGGTCGATACGGGCACGTTCGGCACCGTAGTCGTTGACCAACTCATCAGCCTCGGCCCGGCTATTGGCCGTCAGGCGCGTGGCCTGACGGGCCAAGAGGGTCTCTGCCTCAACCCGGCTGTCCGTTTCCTCGGCATCTTGCTGGAGCCGGCGTTTGACCTTGGCCAAGGTGTGCATGGTGTGCACCAAAGGCACCTCCCAACGCTCCGCCAGTTCCAGCCCGACGAGGCCTGACATCCAATAGTGGCTGTGGATGATGTCGAAGGGGCCATAGTCCCCGTCGGCGATCGACGCGGTGATCTCCGGCAGGTAGGCCGGCAGGCCCTCCTTGGCCACCGGCCCATCGGGGCCCGCCGGAATATGGTGGACGGTCACCCGCTCGTTCAAGAAAACCGGTGGGGTGTTCCGGGGGCCCCGGGTGAAGATCTCCACGATCAGCCCGGCGGCTGCCATGGCTTGCGCGACCTCACGGACGTACACGTTCATCCCACCGGCATCACCCGAACCCGGCTGGTCCAACGGAGAAGTATGGAGGCAGAGCATGGCCACGCGCAGTGGATGCGATGTCGCGGCTGCCGGTGAAGGGGCGGCCGTGTCGGTGGCGTGCGTCATGGAGGTCCTGGAAGAGAGCAATGGAGAGTGGCCGGGCGTTCCCTTGAAGAGTAGTCCGAACCGTCGGCCGGGCACTACTTTTGGCTGTCGTCGGCGTCCTGGGCACTCTCGATCTTCAGAACTGCTGCCTTCACGAGGGCCTCAATATCAGCCGGTGTCGTGTCTTCATCGATCTTCTGCGGGAACCAATCACCGCAGTGGTCGACCACATCGTGGACTGAAAGAGGCGGTTTCAACTCCTCGGTCTGGGGATTTTCGGCAGCGCTAAGGTGCGCGTCCAAGGCCCCTTGTAGGAAGCCCAGCTCGACGTCGTTCAACAGGCGGGACTTACGAGGCTTCGGATGGCCTTCATGAGCCTCAGTCGCCTCAAGGTCCTCGTTGGTGTAGGCGAGGCAGAGCTGGCTGAGGGTCGGCGGAACCGTGGTTCCTGGATCCGGGGTAGGCGTCGGCTTGTCCGGGGTGGGAGTCGGAGTGGGCGTTGGTTGAGGCGGCAGGGTGTTCGGCGGTGTGGGTTTCGTCGTGGGTTTCTTAGTCGGCGCCGGGGACTGGACCGGGCCTGCGGGCGGGGTGGTCTTCGGGGGAGCCGCGGTGCTCGGCGCCGCAGCACTCGGCGTGGTGGGCGTCTGCGCAGGTTTCTTGTCCTTCTGCTGGGGAGGCTCGGGATCCTTCGTCACCTGCGACGGTGTGGGTGCCGTGGATGGCGTGGGCCTGGCCGTTGCCATGGGCTTCGGCGTCCTCGGGGCTTTCGGCGCGGGTCCGGCAGCGGTAGGGGTCTTCGAAGCGGCAGCGGTGGAGGGCTGAGCATTCTGACGTACGGGGGGTGGTGGGGTGGAGCCTGAAGCTGTCGTGTTCGTTGACGGACGGGGCGAGGGAGCCGGGGAGAGGCGGCTTTGGGCGATCTGGCGCAGTTCCTGTCCGGAAACCGGACGTTTCTGACCCGGCAGCAAGGGGAGATACTTTGCCGGGTCGACCCATTTGCCGTTGAGGTAGACCTCAAAGTGCACGTGACAACCCGTGGAGTTCCCCGTCGTGCCGGAGAGAGCCAAAAGGTCACCCTGCTGCACACGCTCACCCTTGCTGGCCACCAGCAACGAATTGTGGCTATAGGCGGTTTCGACGCCGCTTCCGTGATCGACGCGGACTCGTTGACCCGAATGTCCGGCCCACGCCGATTGGACGACCCGACCAGCCGCCGCCGCCCTGACCGGGGTGCCGCACGCGACACCGTAGTCCTGACCAATGTGGATATAGGATCCGGGGCCTGTGGGATTCAAACGCCAGCCGAAGCCACTGGTGATCCGGGTGCTTTCCACCGGTGCGGAGAGGGTCAGGCCACCGGGCAGCAACCCTGTGGGGCCGGTGGTGACGTGGTCCACGCCGCGGCGTGAAGGAATGCCCTCCCCATCGGCAGGACTGCCGTCGGGGCTGACGCTAGAAGTGATTTCCGGCTGGTAGCCCGGGGACCACTCCATGCCGGCACTGCCGGAACCTGCGGTTGGATCCCGCAATGGGGACGTTCCGGCGACCATCGCGAAAACGGGCTGCACGGAACTGCTGGGTTGAGCGTCCGAAGAAGGGGAACTGGTCGGAGGCAGCGCAGCGTTCGGTGCTGGAAGGCTGCCAGCAGCGGGTGCGGTGCCGAGGAGAAGGGCCCCAGCTGTGGCCAGACCCAGCCACTTAACCAGGGAACGTTTGACGGTAGAACGTCGCGGGGCGTGGTGATGCTCTGGCTGGTGCTCGTGCACCCGTGCACCCATGTTTCCCCCGAGTGGTTGGCCCCGTTGCCCACATCGCGACACCCATCTCTCGCGCGGAGCGTGGTGGACCTTAGGCTACCCCTGCGCGTGGGTTTGGACCAGAGGTCCGAGAAGCCCGAGAAAAAGCCCGGATCCTGGAAGTGGCCGGACGGCGACGTCGAGCACCTTGTTCCTGGGCATGAAAAAAGCCCCGGAATTCCGGGGCTTATTTCGTGCGCGGAGGGGGACTTGAACCCCCACCCACTATACGTGGACTAGCACCTCAAGCTAGCGCGTCTGCCTATTCCGCCACCCGCGCAGGTGGTGCGATGCGACCGGTTCGGAAGACTCGTTGGACTTCCTGCCCGGCGAAAGCAGCGAGTAAGACTCTAACATGTCGGTGGGGCAGTTCCCAATTCAACCCTCTTTGCTTGGGTGACTAGGCTGGGACCACCCGAACAACCCGGAAGGTCAGGTCATGACTGAGCTAGGAAACCATGGTGCTGCAGGCATCACGGCAGCCGACGAAGTCGAAGAAATTTGCCGGACGTTGATCCGTTTCGACACCAGCAACTTCGGCGGCAACGAGGCCCGCCCCGAACGGCCCGCAGCCGAGTATGCCGCCGAGTTGATGGCCGGGGGAGGACTTGACCCGAAAATCTATGAATCCTCCCCGGGCCGGGCGAGCGTCGTGGCACGGATGGAAGGCCAAGATTCCTCACTGCCGGCGCTCGTGGTCCACGGCCACCTCGATGTGGTCCCCGCGCAGGCCGAGGACTGGAGCGTGGATCCCTTTGCTGCCGAGGTCAAGGACGGGCTGATCTGGGGCCGTGGAGCCGTGGACATGAAGGACATGGACGCCATGATCCTGGCCGTGCAGCGACAGATGCACCGTGAAGGGGTGAAACCCAAACGCGATATCATCTTCGCCTATTTCGCCGACGAGGAAGCCGGCGGGACGTACGGGGCCGGATGGATGGTCGAGAACCACCCTGAGGTCTTCGCCGGCGCGGGTGAGGCCATCAGCGAAGTGGGCGGCTTCTCCTCAACCGTCGGTGGGCGACGAGCCTATTTCCTGCAGACGGCAGAAAAGGGTCTGCACTGGCTCACGATGCATGCCGGTGGCCGAGCAGGGCATGGTTCGCAGATCAACGACGAAAACGCGGTGACCCGGCTGGCCGGAGCCATCAGCCGCATCGGTGGATACGAGTGGCCGATCGAATACACCAAGACGACACGGGCGCTGATGGAAGGGGTCTCCGAACTCACCGGCATCGAATTCGAGGAACAGAACCCGGGCCCGTTGCTGGACGCCCTGGGCAATGTTTCCCGATTCGTTGGCGCCACCTTGCAAAACACCTCGAACCCGACGGCCCTGAAATCCGGGTATAAGCACAACGTCATCCCCGGTGCCGCCGAGGCGTTTCTCGATTGTCGGACCCTGCCCGGACGCGATGAATTGCTGTACGAAACCCTGCGAGAACTAGCAGGTGCCGGCGTGGATTTCTCCACCGAGCATTCCGATACGTCCTTGGAGGTCCCCTTCTCGGGGACGTTGGTGGACAATATGGTCGCTTCGATCTCGGCCGAAGACCCGGGGTCGGTGGTGTTGCCGTATATGCTCTCCGGCGGCACCGATAACAAGTCGCTTTCCCGGCTAGGAATCACCGGCTACGGATTTGCGCCGCTGCAGCTCCCCGACGACCTGGACTTCACCAGCATGTTCCATGGCGTGGACGAACGAGTTCCGGTGGAGGCCTTGAAGTTCGGTACTCGGGTCCTCTCCCGGCTGCTGCGCACCTACTGAAGCGCACCACAGCCCAACAGGTGGCCGGGCTGGGATGGGGGGCAGGGAACCCGTCCCGGCCCCACCGCGAAGGTTCTCAGCTAGGGAAGGTGTCCAAGGTGCTGGCCACCCGCATCACGCGGCGACGCATCCAATAGCGACGCATGCCGCCCATATAGATCCGCGTGGTGCGGAGTTCCCATTTACCGTATTCGGCGTGCTCGACGATTTCGCGACGGGCATCGGCGATCGACTGGCCGGGACGAACCGTGAGAACCAGGTATTCGAAGCCCGCCGAGTGGTCGGTGGTCTTCCGGGCTGCAGCTGAGGAGTTTTTCATCATCTTCTCTCCATTCTGCTCGCTCTACGGGTAACGTCTAGACCATGAGCACAGATCCGCGTGTTGCGCTTCAGGCACTGGTTGCCTCGTTTGAAGAACATCTCTCCGCCGTGGCCTCACGACGGGGCGATGACGACCCCGCGGTGGAGAGCGCCGCCTACCGGATGATGGACGCCTTTGAGGAGTACGAAGACTCCCTCTACGACACCTATGGCGAAGTCACCCCCTTGGATGTCTACGACGACAGCGACGATGACGACCTCGACGACGATGACGATGACGATGACGACGGTATGGATGACTCCGGCGACGGGGAAGACCCCGCGGAGACGGACGACCGTCCCTGATCCAGCGTTCTTCCATGCGGCACGCGCCACATAAGTGGTCCCGGTGCGCCCGGGGTGAAGTAGTGTTTCACGCGTGAATTGGTTTGAAGCGGCCTTTTTGGGCCTGATCCAGGGACTGACCGAGTTCCTTCCTATTTCCTCCAGCGCCCACCTGCGCATCGTGGGGGAATTCCTGCCCAATGCGGCCGACCCGGGGGCCGCCTTCACCGCGATTACCCAGCTCGGCACGGAAACCGCCGTCGTCATGTTTTTCTGGCGTGACATCGTGCGGATCATCGGCGCCTGGTTCAAAGCCATCGTCGGAAAAATCCCGCATAGCGACCCCGATGCCCGGATGGGCTGGCTCATCATCGTCGGTTCCCTGCCCATTGGTGTGCTGGGGCTGCTCTTCCAAGACGATATCGAGACGACCTTCAGATCACTGTGGCTCGTGGCGACCATGCTCGTGGTCTTCGGCGTCTTCCTGGCCATTGCCGACCACTACGGCAAGCAGAAACGTGAGCTGAAGGAACTGTCCGTCAAACACGGCATCTACTTCGGTCTAGCGCAGGCGCTGGCCCTGATCCCCGGCGTCTCCCGCTCGGGCGGAACCATCACCGGCGGTCTCCTCATGGGCTACACCCGTGAAGCAGCGGCCCGCTACTCCTTCCTGCTGGCCATCCCGGCAGTCTTCGCCTCCGGCTTGTTCCAGGCCTTCAAAAGCTTCGGCGAACCCAGCGTCTACTCCGGCGGGGAAACGATCCTGGCCACCGTCATCGCCTTCGCCGTCGGATTTGTGATCATCGGCTGGTTCCTGAAATACGTTTCCACCCACAGCTACAGTGTCTTCGTGTGGTACCGGATCGCTTTGGGTCTGGTGCTGTTCGTCCTCCTGGGTTTCAACGTCATCAACGCCTGATTCCCCCATCCATACCCCGCTTTCGAAAGGCCGATCCTTCGTGCACGCATGGCCCGCGCCCAGTATTCCCACCCTCCAGGCAACCCCTCCACCGTTGCGGATCTTTGACTCCTCGACACGAGAACTCGTGTCCCCTGACACGAAGAAGCAGGCAGGGATGTACGTCTGCGGGATCACACCCTACGACGCCACCCATATGGGGCACGCCGCCACCTATGTGGCCTTCGACCTGCTCAACCGCTTCTGGCGGGACGCCGGGTTGGAGGTCACCTACGTACAAAACGTCACCGACGTCGACGACCCGCTGCTTGAACGCGCCACCGAAACCGGCGTCGACTGGATGGACTTGGCCGCAGGGCAGACCGACCTGTTCCGCGCCGACATGGAGTCGCTGAACGTCATCCCCCCCGAACACTATGTTGGTGCCGTCGAATCGGTCTCCTGGATCGTGCCGGTCGTGGAGAACCTGCTCACGGCAGGGCTGGCGTACCGGGTGCCCGGTGCCGGGGATGAGCCCGACGGCGATATCTACTTCGACTCCGACGCCGCCGCCTCGGACGTCTGGCGGCTGGGCTCAGTGAGCGGGTACGACCAGGAGACCATGGCCACGTTCTTCGCAGAACGTGGCGGTGATCCCGAACGAGCCGGTAAGAAGAACACGCTGGACCCCCTGCTGTGGCGGATGCGCCGCCCCGACGAACCCTTCTGGGACGGGGCCAGCCTCGGTGAAGGCCGCCCCGGCTGGCATATCGAATGTTCGGTGATCGCCCGGCGTTTCCTGCCGGCCCCGTTCACCGTCCAAGGGGGCGGAACCGACCTGATCTTCCCGCACCACGAATTCTCGGCAGGCCATGCCACGGCCGGGGACGGCAAACCGTTGGCCGAACACTATGTCCATACCGGAATGGTGGGCCTGGACGGCGAAAAAATGAGCAAATCCTTGGGCAATCTGGTGTTGGTCTCCAAATTGCGCGCCGCAGGGGAGAACCCCATGGCCGTTCGCGCCGTCCTGGTGGGCCAGCACTACCGCTCCGATTGGGAGTGGACCGAGGAACTGCTGGACGAAGCGAAGAACCGCCTGGTTGCCTGGCGGGCCCGGGCTGCCGGTACGACGCCGGAACGTGCTGAGGCACTCGTGTCACAGCTGCGTAGCCACCTGGCCGACGACCTGGATTCGCCCTCGGCATTAAAGGCCCTCGACGAGTGGGCGTCCGAAGGCCCCGGAAACGATCCGACAGCTCAGGGAAGCGCCACGGTCCTGGCCGCCTTGGATGCGCTGTTGGGCTTGAAGCTGGCCTAGCAGCAGGCCTGGTGCGCGGGGCTTCGGGCCCTGCGCGCAGATGAAACGCTAGCCGTCAGTGCCGCCGTCGCGCCGTTTCAAATAACGTTCAAATTCCCGGGCTATCGACTCACCGCTGGCTTCGGGCAGCTTGGTCGCGTCCTGTGACTCCTCGAGTTGCTGCACATAGGCGGCAACCTCAGGATCCTCCTCGGAGAGCTCATTCACGCCCCGCTGCCAGGCCTCGGCCTCCTCGGTGAGCAGCGTGAGATCGAAGGAGGTGTGGAGCACTTCCTCGAGCTGGGTTAATAACGCCAAGGTCGCCTTGGGCGAGGGGGAGTGGCCCACATAGTGGGGGACCGCAGCCCAGATCGACAGGGTGGGTAGGCCCGCGGAGTCGGAGGTTTCCGCCAAGACCCCCAGGATCCCTGTCGGGCCCTCATAGGTGGTCCGTTCGGCACCGAGGAGCGCACGCAGATGCCCGTCCTCACTGGTGATGCTGGCCGGCAGTGGCCGGGTATGGGGGACATCGGCCAAGAGTGCGCCCACCAGCACCACTGCCTTCACGTTCTGCAGTTCTGCCTGGGTCAGCAGCTCGGCGGTGAAGGCTTGCCAACGATAGGTCGGTTCCGTCCCGCGCACCAAGAGCAGGTCGACCCCCGTACCGGGGATCTGCGCGCGAAACATGCGGGTGCTGGGCCAACGGATCGTGCGTTTGCCTGCGGCATTGCGCCGGACCGACGGGCGGGAATATTGGTAATCGTAGTAGTCGTCTTCCGAAAGCTCGGCAACCTTCTTTGCCTCGAAGTGCCGGGCCAGGAAGCGTAAGGAATCGCTGGCGGCCTCACCTGCGTCATTCCAGCCGCCGAAGGCGACCACCATGATGGTGGGCCGCCTGCCGCCGGTTCCCGGACGCGCCTCGGCCGCAATCAGCTCGGTGAGCGAGCCCTGCGATTCATTATTCTCAGCCACGCTCTCACCCTAACGCGAACGGTGGCCATGGCAACGTGCCCGCCCACGTAGAATCGAGGCATGAGTGCCTTCCCCACCCGCGCCCCACGTACCACGAACGTTTTCGACGCCCACGACGGGCTACAAGCCGTGCTCTGGGACATGGACGGGACCATCGTCGATACCGAGCCGTATTGGATTGCTGCCGAGAAGGAACTGGTCCACCGCCACGGTGGCACCTGGAGCGATGAAGAGGCCCAGGCACTGATCGGTCAGGCCCTGCCCACCAGTGCGGCGATCCTCCGTCAGGCCGGCGTCGACCTTGAAATCCGCGAGATCATCGACGAAATGACGGCGAGCGTGGTGCGCGGCCTCAGCGAGAACATGGTCTTCCGTCCAGGAGCCCGGGAGCTGTTGGGCGATCTTCGCGCCCACGGGGTGCCGTGTGCGCTGGTCACCATGTCCGAGGGGCCGATGGCGCAACTCGTCGCCGACTCCCTGCCCTCCGGAACCTTCGAATTCTTGATCACCGGGGATATGGTCCCCGCCGGCAAACCCGATCCGGCACCGTATCTCTTGGCCCTGGAGCGGATGGGACAGCACGTTACCTCGCTGCAACGACACCGGGCGGTCGCGATCGAGGACTCCGATCCCGGAGTGCGTTCGGCGGCGGCCAGCGGGACACCGACCGTTGCGGTCCCCCATTTTTCGACCCTGCCCGAGACCGGAAACTGGACGGTCTGGCCGACGCTTGATGGTGTGACCGCCGGAGACTTGGACTCCTTCGTGGCCCCCGCAGGAGACGCCGGATGAGCGGTCCCGCGCAGCCAACAGGCCAGCACAACGCCCCGGTCCCCGGCGAGGAGAAAACCCGCCGACCGGGAATCCCGTTGGGGCGCATCGGTGGGATCCCCGTCTACCTGGCCTGGTCATGGTTCCTGATCGCCGCTTTTATCCTGCTGGTCTTCACCCCTGATGTGATGCGGATCCTGCCGGGGATCGGTTGGGGCGCCTACGCCGTCTCCTTCGGCTATGCGGTCCTGCTGGCCGTGTCGATCCTGATCCACGAGCTAGCCCACGCGCTCTGTGCCACCGCCTTCGGTTGGCCCAATGCCCATATTGTGCTCACCCTGTGGGGAGGACATACCCAGTTCGGGTCCTTCCATGCCACCCCGGGCAAGTCCCTGCTCGTGGCGCTGGCCGGGCCGGCAGCGAACTTCCTGTTGGCCGGACTGGGCTACCTGGCCATCGTGAACCTGGAGCCGGTGGGGGTGACCGGACTGCTGCTGACCATCCTGGTCTGGGCGAATCTGCTGGTCGCCATCTTCAACATCCTGCCCGGGTTGCCGCTGGACGGCGGCCGGCTGGTGGAATCCGCCGTCTGGGCCGGTACCGGTTCACAAGAGAAGGGCACCGTGGCTGCCGGGTGGGCAGGCCGGATCATCGTGATCGGTCTGGGGATCTACTTCGTGGTCCTCCCCTTGTTCAACCGGGAACCGATCAACCTGCAGGTCACCATCATCGCGGTGCTGCTCTGCGGATTCCTCTGGGTGGGGGCCACCGGGGCCATCAACGATGCCAAAATGCGGTTGCGCCTGCCACGGATCGGCGCCGGTGAACTGATGGAGCCGGCCACTGCGCTGCCCAGCACAGCCGTCGTCGCCGACATCGACCGCAGATTAGCCCACTATCCAGGCCACCTCCTGTTGTGTTCCTCCGCAGGCCGGCCCGAAGCCGTCGTCGACCGGGCCTCGGTGGCCTCGGTCCCCGGAGCACTGCGCGCCACCACCGGGGCAGGGACCGTGGCCCGGGCCCTGGCACCCGGAGCCGTGGTGGCGGTCAGCCGTTCGGGACGGGACCTGGTCACCTATCTGGCCAGCCTGGATGGCAGCGAATATGCGGTCGTCGACGACAGCGGCAGGATCGTGGGCCTGCTCCTGCAGCGGACCGTCGTCTCCGCCATCACCGGCAAGAAGGCCGGCTCATGAACCACCCCGTCAACGGAACGAGCACCAGCATGAACGAAACCCCCCAGCAGCCCGCAGCACCGCATGGTGCCGCCCACCGTCGCGGCCCTTTCGCCCCGGGGGACCGGGTCCAGCTCACCGATGAGAAACGCCGGATGAACACCGTGACGCTGACTCCCGGCGGCCAGTTCCACACCCATCGCGGGGTACTGGACCACGACGCGTTGATTGGCCAGCCCGAGGGCATCGTGCTGGAAAACTCCGAGGGCCGGCGCTACCAGGCCTTGCGTCCGTTGCTCAAAGACTTCGTGCTCTCCATGCCCCGCGGTGCAGCAGTCGTCTACCCCAAGGACGCCGCCCAGATCGTCACGATGGGCGATATCTATCCGGGAGCCCGCGTGCTGGAAGCCGGTGTCGGTTCCGGGGCCCTGTCGATTTCCCTGTTGCGGGCCGTGGGCGACGGCGGTTACCTGCACAGCATTGAACGCCGTGCCGAATTCGCGGAGATCGCCCGCGGGAACGTGGAAACGATCTTCGGCGGCGAACACCCCGCCTGGAACATCACCATCGGAGACTTCCAGGACCAGGCCACCGCCACGGAGGAAGCCGGTTCCATCGACCGCGTTGTCCTGGACATGCTGGCCCCCTGGGAATGCGTGGACTCCGTGGCCACCGTGCTCGCACCCGGAGGTGTCTGGGTGAACTACGTGGCCACCGTCACCCAGCTCTCCCGTACCGCCGAGGCCATTCGGGCCGATGGCCGGTTCACCGAACCCGAATCCTGGGAATCGATGGTCCGCGGTTGGCACCTGGACGGGTTGGCTGTCCGCCCGGACCACCGGATGGTCGCCCATACCGGCTTCCTGCTCACCGCCCGCCGGCTCGCCGACGGGGCCGCCGGCATCCCGGGTCAGAAACGCATGAAGAACACCGAGTTCGCCGCCGAGGACCTGCACGCCTGGACCAAGGAGCACGACGACGCAGCTTGGGATGCGCCCGGGCTGGGCGAACGCGGGGTGTCGGATAAAAAACTGCGTCGGGCCGCCAAGGATGCCAAATCAATGAAACAACGCGGCGCTTTCCGCGATGCCGACGGCAACGGCCTGGACCCGGCCGACTTCCCTGAACCGACCCCTGAGGTGTGAACCGCTGTCCGGGCGGTGACACTTGCGGTTAACATCGATGCCCCGGACGGCCGTGGGTGGCTACGATGAAGAGGACGGACCCCATCGGGGCAAGGCGCGACGAAGGGTGCTCATATGCCGGAAAACACATCGACCCCAGCCTCTGACGGGGCGCCGGGGGAGGATCGGGCCCAACGCCAACTCGAGATCGCCGAACGCCAGCTGAACATCCTGCGTGATAAATCACGGAACCTGGATCGCCAACTGGGCACGACGACGGCCAATAACGCCCGTCTGACAGCCATGCTCGAACGCACCCGGGAACAGATCATCACGCTCAAATCGGCGTTGGACCGGGACGGGGATACCCCGTTCACGTTCGGCACGATCGTGGGGATCAACGCGCGCAGCCACCCTGCGGCCGGCACCGCCATCGCCTCCACGGGGATCCCCGGTGCCGACATCATTCAAGGTGGGCGGAAACTGCGGGTGGCGATCAGCCCGCTGCTGGAGTTGGAGAGCCTGCAGCTGGGGCAGGAAGTGCTGCTGAACGAGTCGTTGACCATCGTCGCCGGCCTCGGTTTCGAAGCCTCCGGGGAACTGGTGTCCGTCAAGGAGGTCATGGATGACGGACGGGTCCTGGCCGTGGGGCGGGCCGACGACCAAAAGGTCATCCGGCTGGCCGGTCCGCTCCTGCGCGAAAAAGTCAGGGTGGGGGACTCCCTGGCCATCGACCCGCGGACCGGTTTGGCCACCGAACGGGTGCAGCTCTCGGAAATGCAGTCCCTGGTCCTCGAGGAAGTCCCCAATATCTCCTATGCCGATATCGGCGGCCTGGGTCCGCAGATCGAGCAGATCCGCGACGCCGTCGAACTGCCGTTCCTGCACCAGGACCTTTACCGCGAACACGGGCTGAAGGCGCCCAAGGGCATTTTGCTCTACGGGCCCCCGGGCTGTGGCAAGACGCTCATTGCCAAGGCCGTCGCCCATTCCTTGGCCGAACGGACCGCGGAGTTGCGGGGCGGGGAGAGCGCACGCAGCTATTTCCTGAACATCAAGGGCCCCGAACTCCTGGATAAGTATGTGGGGGAGACCGAACGCCATATCCGGCTGATCTTTTCCCGCGCCCGGGAAAAGGCTGCCGGCGGCAACCCGGTGGTGGTGTTCTTCGACGAAATGGATTCGCTGTTCCGCACCCGCGGGACAGGGGTCTCCTCCGACGTGGAAACCACGATCGTGCCGCAGCTGCTCAGTGAGATCGACGGCGTGGAGAAACTCGATAACGTCATCATCATCGGTGCCTCCAACCGGGAGGACATGATCGACCCGGCCATCCTGCGGCCCGGACGGCTGGACGTGAAGATCAAGGTGCTGCGCCCCGACGCAGAAGGCTCAGCCGAAATCTTCGCCAAATATCTGACCACCGAGCTGCCGTTGCACGCCGACGACCTGGCCGAACACGGGGGAAACGCCGAAGCCACCGTGCAGGGGATGATCCGCCAAACCGTGGAGGCCATGTACTCCACCGGTCAGGAGAACGAATTCCTCGAGGTGACCTACGCCAACGGCGAAACCGAAACGCTGTACTTCAAGGACTTCAACTCCGGTGCCGTGATCCGCAACGTCGTCGACCGGGCCAAGAAGTCAGCCATCAAGGAACTGTTGACCTCCGGCGAGCGTGGACTGCGGATCGACCACCTCCTGCGTGGTGTGGCCGACGAGTTCCATGAACACGAGGACATGCCCAATACGACCAACCCGGACGACTGGGCCAGGATCTCGGGGAAGAAGGGTGAAAGGATCACCTACATCCGGACGATCGTCGCGGATAAGGCAGGTTCAGGCACCGGACGCAGCCTCGAGCGGGAGCCGGGCCAGGGGTACTCCAATACGGGGCAGTACCTGTGAGTGTTCATCGGGTGATCGGGCTGGAAACAGAGTTCGGTGTGCTGGCCCCCAGCCAGCCCGGGGCCAACTCCACGATCCTCTCCGCCCAGGTCATCAACGCCTACGCCGCGACCGTCCGCCAAGGCTACGGGCAGCTGGCAGGGACCCGCTGGGACTACGCCGATGAGGCGCCGTTGGCCGACGCCCGGGGGTGGAACATGCCCCGGGCTGTGGCCGATGCCTCGCAACTGACCGATACCCCGCGTGAGCTGACCGCCGAGGAAATCGCCTTGGCCGGTGGAGACGTGCGGGCGGGGGAGACCCTCTACACGGAGCAGGACAGCGACGGGCATGTGCTGATGAACATGGTGCTCGGCAATGGGGCCCGGCTCTATGTGGACCATGCCCACCCAGAGTATTCGTCGCCCGAGACCACCGGACCCCACGACGCGGTCCTCTATGACCAGGCGGGGGACCAGGTCGCCCTGGCCGCCCAACGCCGGATCGCCGAGTCACCGGGCTTTGCCGAGGTCCTGCTGTATAAGAACAACACCGATAACAAGGGGGTAAGCTACGGGGCCCACGAGAACTACCTGATGCCGCGTTCCATCCCCTTCGACGACATTTCGGCTGGACTGATCCCGTTTTTCGCCACCCGGCAGATCCTCTGTGGCTCAGGACGGGTGGGGCGGGGCATGACCGGGGCGGAACCCGGTTACCAGATCAGCCAGCGCGCCGACTTCTTCGAAGCCGAGGTCGGACTGGAAACCACCATCAGACGCCCCATCGTGAACACCCGTGATGAGCCCCATGCCACCTGGGATCGGTACCGGCGGCTGCACGTCATTGCCGGGGACGCGAATCTGGGCCAGGTCTCGACCTTGCTCCGGGTGGGAACCACCTCCCTGGTGCTCTCACTGATCGAGGCCGGGGCCGCCCCGAAGCTTCAACTGCGTGATCCGGTGGCGGCCCTGCAGCAGATCAGCCACGACCCCACCCTCCGAACCGTCGTCGAACTCTCCGACGGCCGACGGGCCACCGCCCTGGAGATCCAACAGATCTACCTCGATGCTGCGCGTACCCATTGCCACGACACCGGGGCTGACGATGCGTCGACCACCGATGTGTTGATCCGCTGGCAGGACACCATCGATACGTTGAGCCGGGACGTCTTCTCCGCACGAAAGACGGTCGACTGGGTCGCCAAACTGGATTTGATGAACCGCTACCGTGAGCGCGATGGCATGAGCTGGGAAGACCACCGGCTGGCAATGATGGACCTGCAATGGGCGGACCTGCGTCCCGAAAGAGGTCTCTACCACCGGTTGGCTGGGCGCGGCATGATGGAGACCCTCTTCAACCACGAGCAGATCGCCCGGGCCGTCGTCGAACCCCCGGAGGACACCCGCGCCTACTTCCGTGGCCGCTGCCTGAGCCAGTACCCGCAGGATGTGTTGGGGGCCAGCTGGGATGCGGTGATCTTCAGTATCCCCGGCCGTCCCGGCAGCCACCGGGTGGCCACCCCCGAACCCCTGCGGGGAACCAGGGAAAGGGTGGGCAGGCTCTTCGATGCAGGCCTGGACGTGGGGGAGTTCGTTGACGAACTGAGCCGAGGCCGCCCCTGAAGCGAGGTGGAACCAGCCCCGGAACCGCATCAGCAGCGGTCACGACCCAATGAGACGATAGAGGGACCGGCGATCCGTCGCCCCGACGTGAGGAGTAGTTCATGGCACAGGAACAGCAGCGGCCGCAGCCGTCCAAGCAGGAACAGGAAGTCGACGAGACCCCAGCGCCGGGGCCGACAGCACCGGCAGCCCAGGAGCAGACCCAGGGTGTGGATGACCTGCTGGAGGATATCGACGGCGTGCTGGAACAAAATGCTGAGGAGTTCGTGCGCGGTTTCGTGCAAAAGGGCGGACAGTAGCCATGCACATTCCCGAGGGGTCCTCCTTTGTGGAACACCTGATGCGCGAACACCCCGATCTGCTGCCGGCGGCCGCGGCGGCGCCCGGCACTGAAGGACTCCGGCAGGCCACCACGATCGTCGCGCTGACCTACGACGGCGGTGTGGTCATGGCCGGTGATCGGCGGGCGACCATCGGCAACGTGATCGCCAGCCGGCATATGCAAAAGGTTTTCGCCACCGACCATTTCTCTGCCGTCGGAATTGCCGGTTCGGCAGGTATCGCCTTGGATCTGGTCCGCCTGTTCCAGGTGGAACTCGAACACTACGAGAAGATCGAAGGGGCCCTGCTCAGCCTCGACGGCAAAGCCAATCGTTTGGCGGCCATGATCCGGTCGAATCTGGGCCGGGCCATGCAGGGCATGTCTGTGGTCCCCTTATTCGCCGGCTACGATCCCCGCCAACAGCTGGGGAGGATTTTCTCCTACGACATCACCGGCGGACGTTTCGAGGAGATCGAACACCACAGCATCGGATCGGGATCCGTCTATGCCCGCGGCGCCCTCAAGAAGCTCTGGCGCCCATCGCTGGACGCCTCGAGCGCCATCCGGGTCGCCATGGAGGCCCTCTACGATGCGGCCGACGATGATTCGGCCACCGGAGGTCCCGACCTGGTCCGGCAACTCATGCCGATCCTGTACCGGGTCGACGCCGAGGGCTCGGAACGGGTCCCCGACGACGAACTGCTCCGGCTCGCCCACGATATCGTCGCCGAACGTTCGGCCGCAGCCAGGGAGGCCTGATGAGCGCGCAGTTCTACGTTTCACCCGAACAACTCATGAAGGATCGGGCGGACTTCGCCCGCAAGGGCATCGCCCGGGGCCGGTCGGTCATTGTGGCCAGCTGCCGGGACGGGATCGCCCTGATCGCCGAGAACCCCTCCAGGACGCTGCGCAAGATCGGAGAGATCTACGACAGGATCGGTTTCGCCGCCGTCGGTAAATACAACGAGTTCGAATCCCTGCGTCAGGCAGGGGTCAGATACGCCGATACCCGGGGATACTCCTACGACCGGGAGGACGTCACCGGACGGGGGCTGGCCAGCGTCTATGCCCAAAGCCTCGGTGCCGTCTTCACCGCCGAGTCCAAACCCTTCGAGGTCGAACTGGCGGTCGCCGAAGTGGGTGAGGACCCCGCCAGCGACGAGTTGTACCGGGTGAATTTCGACGGGTCGATCTCCGATGAGCCCGGACTGGTGGTCATGGGCGGGGACGCCCGTTCCCTGGCCGAGGCCATGGACGCCGCCTGGTCGGGAAGACAGCTGGCCACCGCCGGCTTCGACGAGGTCATCCGCACCGCCGCCGCGGCCCTGCCCGAGGTCCCCGACACCGACGCCGTGGATCTCATGGAAGTCGCCGTGCTCGAACGCACCCCGATCGGCAGGACCCCGCCCCCCAGAACGTTCAAACGGTGGGATAAGGACGAGATCCTGCAGGCCTTGGCCGGGAAGGACGGTGCCTGAGATGGACCGCCGCATTTTTGGAATAGAAACCGAATACGGGATCGCCTACTCCGCTCCCGAGGGACGTCCGCTCACCCCCGAGGAAGTCGCCCGGTACCTGTTCAAACCGGTGGTGGCGTGGGGGCGCAGTTCGAACGTGTTCTTGACCAACGGGTCACGGCTCTACCTGGACGTTGGTTCCCACCCCGAATACGCGACCGCCGAATGCGACGACGTCGCCCAACTGATCGCCCACGACCGGGCCGGGGAATCGATCCTCAACGAGCTGGTCACCAGCGCCGAGGACCTGATGAAAGCCGATGGCCTCCACGGGTCCATCTACCTGTTCAAGAACAACACCGACTCGGCCGGCAACTCCTACGGCTGCCATGAGAACTACCTCATCCCCAGGAAACTGGAATTCGCGCGGCTGGCAGAAATTCTCATCCCCTTCCTGGTGACCCGCCAACTCTTCGCCGGCGCAGGAAAGGTCCTGCCGGTGGACGGAGAACACCGTTTTGCCTTCTCCCAGCGGGCAGACCATGTGTGGGAAGGCGTTTCCTCGGCCACCACCCGGTCCCGGCCCATCATCAACACCCGGGACGAACCGCATGCCGACGCCGAATACTACCGGCGTCTCCACGTCATCGTCGGGGACTCCAATATGTCCGAAACAACCCAACGGGTGAAAATCGGTGCCACTGACTTGATCCTGCGGATGATCGAAGCGGGCACCATCATGGAGGACCTGCGGTTGGAGAATCCGATCCGCAGCATCCGCGATATTTCCCATGACCTCACCGGAAGGCACCAGGTACGCCTGGCCAGTGGACGCGAGCTCAGCGCCCTTGAGCTGCAAGAGATCTTCTTCGAGAAGGTCAGCACCTTCATCCAACGCCACGGAGCCCATAACGAGCATGTGCCCCAGGTGATGGACCTGTGGCGTCGCGCCCTGGACGCCGTCGCCGGCGGTGACGCTTCGGGAATCGATACCGAAATTGATTGGGCCATCAAGCATCGGCTGATTCGTGAGTACCAGGAGAAACACTCCCTTGAACTGTCCTCCCCGCGGATCGCCCAACTGGATCTGACCTATCATGACATCGACCCGCGCCGCGGCCTCTTTTCGGTGCTGCGTCGGGGTGGACGCGCGCAAACGGTCGTCTCCGAGGAGGAGATCACCGCCGCGACGAAGACCCCACCACAGACCACCCGGGCCAAATTGCGGGGGGACTTCGTCCGTGCCGCGCAGGAAGCCGGACGTGACTTCACCGTCGACTGGGTTCATCTGAAACTCAACGACCATGCGGGTCAGACGGTTCTGTGCAAGGACCCCTTCGCCCAGGTCGACCCCCGGGTGGAGGAACTCATGGCCCTGATCCGGCCACAAGAGTAGGTATCCGGCGCGGCCTCAGCACATTCACAGGCGACGACCTTAAGCTGGACGGGGCCCGGATGTGTGTGATTTTGTTCGGGGCCGATTGTGGACCATCGATGTACGACGACGAAAGTGGATTTTGTGCGCAAGCTGCTGGCACTGGTTCTCGGGGTTGCGCTGCTCGCGCTGACCGCCTGTGGATCCGGAACCCCGACGACCGTAGGGGCGGCCGAGCCGCTCTCCTCCATCAAACTGACGCCCGGGGAGGACGAGAACTCGGCCCCCAAGGTCGAGTTCGATACCCCGCTGGAGGTGACCGATCCGGGTGCCAAGGTCCTCGAAAAAGGCGACGGGGACGAGGTGAAGGAAGGCCAGGACGTCTCCTATAAGTTGGCTGGATACAACTTGAAGGACGGCAGCGAGGTCGGCAACACGTTCAAGGATGCCGCCATGACCCTGAGCGTCAATGACGAGCTGAAGGAACAGGATCCCGAAATCCACGACATCCTCGTCGGGACCAAGATCGGTTCCTGGGTCGCCTATGTTCATCCCCAGAACGCAGCCCCGCCGGAAGACGGTTCTTCGGCAGATCCTGCGGATCCCTCGCAGATCGATCAGCTGCTGATCCTGAAGGTTGTCGGAGCCAAGGACAAGATCAAGGTCGACTTCCAGAAGGAAAAGGGCGACGCGAAGAAGGACGCCGAGGCCACCGCAAAAATCGCTGACGACGGCAGCGGCACCGTGAAGATCCCCGCAGGCAATAAGCCGCCGGCCGACCTGAAGGTCACCACCTTGAAGGAAGGCGACGGGAAGAAGATCAAGAAGACCGACACGATCACGGTCGACTATGCCGGAGCCCAGTGGGAAGACGGCGAGCAGTTCGATTCCAGCTACGAGAAGGGAACCCCGGCGACCTTCGGCCTGGACCAGGTCATCAAAGGCTGGACCGAGGGCCTCGAAGGGGTCAAGGAAGGTTCCACCGTTCTGCTGACGATCCCGAGCAAGCTCGCCTACGACGGCCAAGACGGCATGCCACAAGGTACCCTCGTCTTCGTCGTTGACGTGAAGTCGATCGACAAGGCAGCGAAGTAGAACCCCTCAACAGCGACAGGAGAAGGACGAATATGTCTTTTGGAAAACGTGAATACGACCGCACCAAACCGGAAGTCGACTTCCCCACCGAAGGCGCCCCCACCGAACTGCGCTCGGAGGACCTCATCGTCGGTGACGGCACCGAGGCGAGCCCCGGCGCGACGGTTTCGGCGCACTACGTCGGAGTCGCCTGGTCCACGGGTGAAGAATTCGATGCCTCCTGGAACCGCGGCGAACCGCTGCAGTTCCGGGCCGGAACCGGCCAGGTCATCCAGGGCTGGGACGAAGGCATCCTGGGCATGAAGGTCGGCGGACGCCGGCGCCTGGAGATCCCGCCGCATCTGGCCTACGGCGACCGGGGCGCAGGAGCCGCCATCGCCGGCGGCGAATCGTTGATCTTCGTGGTCGATCTGGTGGACGTGCGCTAGCCTTCCCACCACCACGACGGCGTCGCCCCCTCACCGGGGGCGGCGCCGTCGTGCTTTCTAGTAACGTAGGCGGGGTGTCTGCCAAACGTAACCCGGGTGCGCCATCGCGTACGGAAAAACTCGTCAGCCTCACCTATGCCCTGATGTCCCGTCGCCGGGGCTATACACGGGCGGAGCTGCGGGGGATCGTGGATGATTACCAGGATCTGTCCGATGAGGCCTTTGAACGAAAATTCGAGCGCGATAAGAGCGATCTGCGGGTCCTGGGCGTCCCGCTGGAATCCCTGACCGGGGACAGCTACTACGGCAACGACCGTCAAGAGACGCACTACCGTGTCCGGCCCGAGGAATACCGACTGCCCCCGGTCTCCTTCGCCCCGGAGGAAGCCATGGCGCTCGGCCTGGCGGCCCGGGTCTGGAAGGACCCGACGATAGCCTCCGCCGCTGACCGGGCCTTCAACCGGCTCTCTCCAGCCGCCGTCGGAAGCCCCGACGCCGCCGGAGCCTCCTTCGAAACCTTCGAACCGCGGCTGCATGCAGCCGATGCCGCCTTCCGTGATGTGCTCAGTGCCGTCTGGGATCGTTCCCCCATTCGTTTCAGCTACCGCTCACCTTCGGGAGAGACCGCCGTGCGCACCCTCGAACCGTGGGGCATCGGAAGCCGCTTCGGTCACTGGTACCTCGTGGGCTGGGACCGTGACCGTGAGAGCCAACGCATCTTCAGGCTCTCCAGGATCTGCTCGGAAATTGCCCGCTGGCCGGGCACGGTACAACGCCCCGATGGTTTTCGGGTTGCCGATGTCTTGGATGGTTTGGACCCCGAAACGGCCCGCCAACGGGCCACCGTGAAGCTGGCCCCGGGCCGGGGACTGGCCCTGCGCAGCCGGGCGATTGAGCCCACCGTGGAAGAGAACCCGGAGGACCTGGGGCCAATGGAGGCATCGGAGGAGAGTGCCGATACCGTCAGCTTCGACTACCAGGACGACGAAGCGCTCAGCGCAGAACTCGCCGAACTCGGTCCTGCCGTTGCCGTGCTGTTGCCCGAAGGCCTGCGCGCCGCCGTCGCGCGTCGCCTGAAGGGAGCCTGGGAAGCGCAGAACGCCCCGGTGCCCGCCTACACCTTCGGGCAGGCCCGCCCAGGTGGTCGTCCTTCCTCCTCCGACGTCGTGGCCCGGGCGCTGGACATCATCGCCTACGTCGTCCGTGAGGGGGCCCCACTGCTCGATGACACGGCAGCCCATTTCGGGTTGAGCCGTCGCCGTCTCATCGAGGATCTGACCATGATCCAGCTCTGCGGGGTTCCCAACGGCCTCCCCGATGAACTGATCGACGTCGATCTGGAAGGGGACCGGGTCTCCATCGTCAACGCCGAGGGCCTCGCGGCACCGATCCGGATGAACCTCCTGGAGGCCTTCTCGTTGTTGGTCGGACTGCAAACGATCCTTGACCTGCCCGGCGATACGGACCGCAGTGCCGCCAGCGGGGCGCTCCGGAAGCTGCGTGAGGCGGCCGGCGAATTCGGTGATATCGACCAGATCGCCTCGGCGCGGCTGGCGGCCACCGAGTCCTCGCTCGTCCGCGACACGGTGACCGCTGCCGTGACCGCCGACCGGATCCTGCGGCTGCGGTATCATCAGCCCAGCCGCGACGAGATCAGCGAACGAAACATCGAACCAATCCGCCTCCTCGAAGATGGTGGGCGCACCTACGTCCAGGCCTGGTGCCGGAGCTCCCAGGGGTCACGGAACTTCCGGCTGGATCGAATCCTGTCCGCCGAGGCCACCGGTGAGACGTTCACCCGGGAGGCTGGAAAACATGCCGTGGGGGAGGGTAGCCTCTACACCCCGGCACCCGAGGACGTCGCCGTCGAACTGGGTTTCGCCCCGCGGCTGCACCGGCTCGTCGAAGAATTCGCGCCCTACCAAAGCGCCAAAGCCAAGGACGGAACCCTGGTGGCCGAGGTCGGCGTCCCGTCCCCGGAACTCCTACCCGGTTTGGTGGCCCGACACGGTGGTGGGATGCGTGTGATCGCACCGGACGCTGCCGCTGACACCACCCGCGCCTGGTTGCAGGCCGCCCTGACCGCCCACGAAACGCGCCAACCCCACCCCCTGACCAAGGAGAACGCATGATGCCCTGGTGGTTCTGGACCCTGCTCTGGACCGTTCTGGCCCTGGCTGCCCTGGTGTTCCTGGCGCTGTGCGCCCTGCACCTCTATCGCAAGTTCATGGTCATGTTCGATGACGTGAGCGCGGCGGGCGACGCTCTGGCCTTGCCGCCGGGGGAAGCATTGGAAGAGGACCTCGGGGGCCGGGACCGACCAGCTTCGGGGGCCGACGCCCTCTTCCGTTCCCGTGAGGAAGCCAGGCAAGAATATGACGACGGCAAACAGGCCCGCCGTAGCGCCCGCCGTGAGCGCAGAATCGCCGGAAAACGTGCCCGCGGACAGGCTCAGCGCGTAGGCGACCTGTACCGGCGTGACGTAGACTGAGAGCCAGACGAAAGGAAGTTCCCCCATGGGTGGTCTACAGGGATGGCACATTGTCATCATCGTTGTGCTGGCACTGGTTCTCTTCGGTGCCCCCAAGCTTCCCGGGCTGGCACGCTCTCTCGGGCAGTCGATGCGTATCTTCAAATCCGAAGTCCGCCAGATGAAGGACGACGACCCGAAGGATCCGCAGGAACCTCAGGACCCGACGGCCACCGAAGAGCCCTATGAGGGCAAAGTCGTGGACCCGGAACACCGCGGCCCCAAGCGCTAGTTTTCGGTGACGGAAAAGACAGGGCGCAAATCCAACCCCGAGGGGAGGATGGCGCTCAAGGCACACCTGATCGAGCTGCGTAACCGGCTCTTCATTTCCCTCGGTGCACTTTTCGTTGCTGCCGTCGGAGGTTTTTTCCTCTACCAGCCGGTGCTCGGCCTGCTCTTCCAGCCGCTCAAGGACGCCGGAGGCACCGCGAACTTCAACACAGCGGTCTCTCCGTTCGACATCATGATCAAGGTGTCGTTGTTCCTGGCCCTGATCATGGCCTCCCCGGTATGGCTCTACCAACTGTGGGCGTTCATCGTCCCGGGGTTGAAGAAGAAGGAAAAGCGGACAGCACTGTCCTTCATCGGTGTCGCGGTCCCGCTGTTCCTGCTGGGCATCTATCTGGGTTACTGGGTGCTGCCGCATGCCCTGCTGTTCTTCCTCGGGCTGACCCCCGATATCGCGGTCAACCTCATTACCGTGCAGGATTATCTCAGCTTCGTGCTGCGCCTACTGATCGCCTTCGGGATCTCGATGATCATCCCCGTGCTGTTGGTGGGGTTGAACATGGTCGGCATCCTGCCCGGGAAACTGATCGTGAAAAACTGGCGGATCACCGTTTTCCTGATCTGTCTGGTGGCGGCCATGGCAGCCCCCGGAGGTGACGCCCTGACGATGTTCGTGCTGGCCGGGCCGCTGCTGGTGCTTTTCGCCGCCGCCACCGTGTTCTGCCTGATCAACGACAAGCGCCGGGCCAAGCGCAGGGTCGAACAGGAAGCCGAAAACGAGAGGTTGATCGCCAACGGCGAATCCGTCGACTAGGCGCCGGTTACGCCCGGGTAGGCTGGGTCCGTCCCCTGAGACGACAAACCAATGAAGGGGTGGTCAGGCATGGGCTCTCCAGCAGAGCAGTACGCCGCGTGGCGTGAGCGCGCGGCCGAGGAAAAAACCCACTTTGGCGCGTTCCGCCGGAGCCTGGAATTCGAGCTCGACGACTTCCAAATCCAGTCCTGCAGGGCCGTGGAAGAAGGCCGCGGAGTCTTGGTCGCTGCACCGACCGGGGCCGGCAAGACCGTGGTGGGCGAATTTGCCATCCACTGTGCGCTGCAACGGGGCATGAAGGCCTTCTACACCACGCCGATCAAGGCGTTGAGCAACCAGAAATATAACGAACTTGCCGCCACGTATGGCCACGACCGGGTGGGTCTGCTCACCGGGGACACCTCCATCAACAGTGAAGCCGACGTCGTCGTGATGACCACCGAGGTCCTGCGCAACATGCTCTACGCCGACTCCGATACGTTGACCGGTCTGGCCTACGTGGTGATGGACGAGGTCCACTACCTGGCGGATAAGTTCCGCGGCGCCGTCTGGGAAGAAGTCATCATCCACCTGCCGCAAAGCGTGCAGGTCATTTCGCTCAGCGCCACGGTATCCAACGCCGAGGAATTCGGCGGCTGGCTCGATACGGTCCGCGGGGACACGGCGATCGTTGTCACCGAACACCGTCCAGTCCCCCTCTGGCAGCATGTCATGGTCGGGGGGCGACTCCTGGACCTCTTCGCCGGGAATCTCGCCTTCGATCAGGCAGCAGCCTTGGAGGATCAGGACGGTGAACGCAGCCTTGCCGTGAACCCCGAGCTGACCCGCCTGGCCCAACGCGAGGAACGACATCAATTCCGTGGTGGTGCCGGTCGTGCCCAACGACGGGGACGAGGGCACGCCGGGCCACGCAACACCTCGGGACCTCCCCAGAAGCATCGGGTATCCCGTCCCGAAATGGTGCTCTCCCTGGACCAGTCGGGTTTGCTGCCGGCCATCTTCTTCATCTTTTCCCGTAAGGGCTGCGATGCCGCCGTCGCGCAATGCGTCCGCACGGGATTCTTCCTCACCACCGAGGCCGAATCGCGGATCATCGAAGAAGAGATTGACGCCGTCGCCCGGGAGATTCCGGCGGGTGATCTGGAAGTGATCGGCTTCTGGTCGTGGCGTGAAGGCCTCCTGCGAGGATTCGCGGCCCACCATGCCGGGCTGCTGCCGATCTTCAAGGAAGTTGTCGAGAAGCTTTTCGCCCGCGGGGTGGTCAAGGCGGTCTTCGCCACCGAGACGCTGGCCCTGGGAGTGAATATGCCCGCCCGCTCGGTCGTGCTGGAAAAACTCGAAAAGTTCAACGGGGAATCCCACGTCTCCATCACCGCGGGTGAATACACCCAGCTCACGGGTCGGGCCGGTCGGCGCGGCATCGACGTCGAGGGCCATGCCGTCGTGCTCTGGCAGCCGGGCACCGACCCGGCAGCGGTAGCCGGTCTCGCCTCGAAACGGACATACCCGCTGAACTCGAGCTTCCGCCCCACCTACAACATGTCGCTGAACCTCTCGGCACAGTTCGGGATGGGCCGGGCGCGCACCATCCTGGAATCTTCCTTCGCCCAGTTCCAAGCCGACCGTTCGGTGGTCGGGTTGGCCCGGCAGGTCCGCAGCCGCCAGGAATCGATGGCCGGTTACGAAGAATCGATGGCCTGCCATCTGGGGGACTTCCAGGAATATGCTCGGATCCGTCAGGAACTGGGGCAAGCCGAAAAGGACGCCTCACGGACGGCCCACCGGATGCGCCGGTCGGCGGCCGAAGAATCCTTGGAGCAGGTGGTCCCCGGCGACGTGATCGACGTGTCGGGTCCGCGCCGGCTGGGACGGTGCGTCATCATTGCTCTCTCCGATTCGCTGCGCGACCCGCGTCCGACAGTATTGACCGAGGACCGGCAAGTACGCCGCATCGGAGTCCACGATCTGGAGGGCCCGGTTGAGGTCATTTCACGGATACGGATCCCCAAGTCCTTCACCGGCCGTACCCCCAAGGAACGCAAGGATCTGGCAGCTTCTCTCCGCAATGCGCTGCAGGAACAACGTCCACCCCGGCGGGGTGCCAGCGGCTTCGATTTCCCCGGCACCGACCGACAAGAAGCCCGTATCACCGATTTGCGCCGGCAGTTGCGCCGGCACCCCTGCCACGGCTGCTCCGAACGCGAGGACCATGCCCGCTGGGCTGAACGCTGGTGGAAGCTCAAGGCCGAAACCGACAGGCTGTCGGGGCAAATCTCCGGGCGGACCAACACCATTGCCAAAACCTTCGACCGGGTGTGCAGCATTCTGGAACACTACGGATACCTGGCCCTACCCCAGGACGGTTCCCCGGACGGCGCGCTGGTGACGACCAGTTCGGGGAACCGGTTACGGCGTATCTACGGTGAACGTGACCTGTTGACCTCGTTGGTGCTCGAATCGGGTTGCATGGATCAACTGGAGGCCGCCGAATTAGCCGGGTTCGTCACCACGCTGGTCTACCAGGCCAAACGCGAATCCACTGCCGGGCACCCCAAGATGCCCAGCCGGCAGATTGAGCAGGCGTGGACGGTGGCGGTCCGCAACTGGTCCGAACTGACCGACCTGGAGGAAGCCAACCGGTTGCCGGAGACCGGGGAACCGGATTCCGGCCTCGTCTGGCCCATGTACCTCTGGGCCCGTGGGAAGGATTTGAAGGACTGCCTGCGGGGAACAGACCTGGCGGCCGGAGACTTCGTGCGCTGGGCCAAACAGGTCATTGACACCTTGGACCAACTGGCCAAGGTTCCTGACTTGTCGCCGGTGTTGGCCGGGCGGTGCCGGGCAGCGGTGGACGCCGTGCGCCGCGGCGTGGTCGCCTACTCCAGTGTTGCCGACTAGGCACGGAACCATCCGGTAGAAAACCTTCTGCCACCAAGAACCACGTGTGGGTGTCCCGCCGGGCCGCCCTCCTGCAGGGAAGGAAGTACACATGCCCGAGCTGGTCATGTACCGCAACGGAGCCATCTACAGTGCAGCGGACCCGTTTGCCACGGCAATGCTGATCGACGGTGGTTCCGTGGCCTGGGTCGGCCAGGAAGCTGCCGCCGAGGCACTGCTCGACGCCAGGATGGAGGTCGTTGACCTGGAAGGGGCGCTGGTGGCTCCTGCTTTCGTGGACTCCCACGCCCATCTGACCGAGACGGGCGTGGCGCTGGCGTCGTTGGACCTGGCGGGCTGTACGTCGTTGGACTGCTTCCTGGCCGCGGTTGCCGACCGGGCGAACACGGTAGCCGGACCGGTCATTGGTGCCGGATGGGATGAGAGCACCTGGCCCGAGGCCCGCGTTCCCACGGTGGAAGAACTGGAGTCGGCAGCTCCGGACCGCGAAGTGTACTTGACCCGTGTTGACGTCCATTCAGGTCTGGTGAGCCGCTCGCTGGCCGTGGCTGCAGGCCTCGATGGGCTCGATGGTTGGGAGGGTGGCCCCGTCGCGGTCCGGGAAGCACATACCCGGGTCAGGGATCACATCTTGTCCTTCGATGCCGGCTCACGAGCCGACTACCAGCGTCGAGCCCTGCAACATATGGCCTCGCACGGCTACGCTGCCGTTGCCGAAATGGCTGCCCCACATATTGGCACCCGTGAGGATGTCTCTGCGCTGAACGGGCTCCTCGACACCGAAGGGGAGGATCTGCCAGCGGTGCGGATCTACTGGGCAGAAACCGTCGGCACTGCCGAGGAAGCCCGCACCGTCATGGAGGAATTCGACAGCCCACGGATTGCCGGGCTGGGCGGGGACCTGAACATCGATGGTTCGCTGGGTTCTCGAACGGCCTATCTGCGTGAACCCTATACGGACGTGCCCTCGACCCAAGGCTGCCTGTACCTTGACGCCGAGACCATCGCCACCCATGTCCAGGCCTGCACCGAAGCCGGCGTCCAGGCCGCATTCCATGTCATTGGCGATGCCGGCATGGATGAAGCAGTGGCAGGGTTCAGGTTGGCAGCCGACCGTCTGGGAGTCTCTGCTATCCAGCGCGGTCGCCACCGCATCGAACATGCCGAAATGCTCGACGATTCGGCCGTCGCCACCTGGCTCGAGCTGGGGGTTACCGTCTCCATGCAACCGCTCTTCGATGCCCTGTGGGGTGGCCCTCACGGCCAGTACGAACAACGCCTGGGGGTTCAGCGTTCCGCGGCCATGAATGAAATCGGGCGGCTGCTCACCTCGGGTGTTCCCGTCTGTCTCGGCTCCGATAGCCCGGTCACCGAAATGAATCCGTGGGCCACCGTGAAAGCCTGCCTCGAGCACCACACCGAATCTTCACGGGTATCTGCGCGGGCCGCCTTCGTGGCGCACACCAGGGCAGGTTACCGAGCGTTCGGGGACCCTGACCCCTTGGCCGGTCAATTGGTTCCGGGCTCGGAGGCGACCTTCGCCATCTGGGCGGCCTCCGAACTGGCCGTCCAGACCCCCGATGCCCGGGTCTCGTCCTGGAGCACGGACGCCCGGGCCGGAACGCCGATGCTTCCGGTGTTGGAGGACTCGCTACCGACCTGTCTGGGCACGGTCCGTCGCGGACGCACCATTTTCCGTCGGCCCTGATGGCTACCCAGGAGTAATTTTCCGCGCCAAAAGGCACGACGACGCGCCGAGCCTGACTAGGTAGTAAGCCTTAAAACTCTAGTCAGGACTCAGTTGACAGGCCGGTGTGAGCGGATAGGGTTGATTCTCAACGGCGATGGTAGGGAGTCCTACAACGTCGAGTCGGCATCACGGCAAATAAACAAAGGTCAGACCCCGGGAGCAGTAGAAAACAAATTGCGTGTGCTTGAGTGCACTCTTTTTGGTCCGAAGTTCCCGGGGTCTTTCCGTGCCCTCAGGTGGCTGACCGGTATACTTGGTCCTTGGCTTTCCTCGCCCGGTACTCAGCCGGGGGAGCGGACCGCTGGTTCGCAGCCGTGACCGAAGGTTCCGTAGGGGCCGCGTCGAGGCCCTGAGGGCCTCCGAGACAGTTCAGAAGGGTATAACCGCGTGCGGGTAATCACCATCATTCCGACTTATAACGAGATCGAATCGCTCCCCATTACGATCAAGCGTCTGCGGGAATCCGTCCCGGAGTCGGATGTCTTGGTGGTCGACGACAACAGTCCCGACGGCACCGGCGAGTTTGCCAGGAACCTGGGAACGACCGACCCCCAGATCCATGTCCTGCATCGCGAAGGCAAGGCAGGGCTGGGAGCCGCCTACCTCGCAGGATTTACGTGGGGACTCGAGCAGGGCTATGACGTGCTGGTCGAACTCGATGCCGACGGTTCCCATCAGCCCGAACAGCTTCCTCGGTTGCTGGAGGCACTGGACACCCAGGGCGCTGACCTGGTGATCGGATCCCGTTGGGTCCGCGGGGGAAGCGTGGTGAACTGGCCACCGTACCGCAAACTGATTTCCGTGGCCGGCAGCACCTACTCCCGGCTGATGTTGGGACTGGGCATTCGCGATATCACTGCTGGATTCAGGGCTTTCCGCCGTGAGACCCTCGAAGCCCTGGACTTCAATGAAGTCGAATCCGTCGGCTATGGCTTCCAGGTGGATATGACCTTCCGCGTTGCGCTGATGGGCAAGAAGATCGTCGAAGTCCCGATCACCTTCGTGGAACGCGAACTCGGGGTTTCCAAGATGAGCGGAAACATCGTGGTTGAAGCCATGCTCAATGTCACCCGGTGGGGCCTGACGGCGCGCTGGAAGAAGCTGACCGGCAAACTCTGAAGCTGACCGGCAAACTCTAACGTCCGCTCTTACAGTGGACGGAGAAGGGGCCGGTTCCCGCACCTGTTGGTGCGGGAACCGGCCCCTATCTTTTGGCGTTCTGCCTCGGGTGCTGAAAGTTCTGGTTAGGCCTGAATCTTTTCACCACGGGCAGCGCGGAGCTTGTTCAAGCGATCCTTGAGGGTCTGTTCGAGCTCCTCGATGGAGCGGCGCTCGAGCAGCATGTCCCAGTGGGTACGCACCGGCTTGTCCTTGGACGTGTCCGGCAGCTCTCCGTCGACCAGGAGCGCTTCCTTGCCGGTCTTGGAGACCCACACGGGAGGAATTTCGGCTTCGGTGGAGAACATCACAAAGACCTGCTCCCCATCGGCGCAACGGTACTCCACGCGCTGACGCGGCGCCGGCTCCACACCGGCTTCGGTCTCCATGCTCTGTGCGCCCAAACGCATTCCACGCAGACTGCGATCGCTCATGTTTTCTCCCTACTACGTTCTGCTGCTGTTCGGCATCATCCACTGTCCACAACGCCTCAGGCGGAGAAATCATTCCCCCGGGCCTTTGGCGGAAGCCACAAAGACACCAGTATACGCGCTGTCCGACGAGCTTGTCGTTCAACGAAGCCGGGCACGAAGGGTGTTCCCTCCGTGCCCGGCGATCGAGTGTTGATAGCGACCGTGGATTACGGCTGCTTCGGGGTGCTCGACGGGGTGGCCGAGCCGGACGAATCGTCATTGTCCGTGAAATTGCCCAAGGCCCCGCCGATGCCCTTCAGGGCTTCGCCGACCTCACTGGGAATGATCCACAGTTTATTCGAGGAGCCCTCAGCCAGCTTCGGAAGGGTCTGCAGGTACTGGTAGGCCAACAGCTTCTGGTCCGGATTACCGGCGTGAATGGCATCGAAGACCTTCTCGATGGCCTGTGCTTCACCATCGGCACGCAGGATCGCAGCCTTGGCGTCACCTTCGGCGGCGAGGATCGCTGCCTGACGCTGGCCCTCGGCGGTGAGGATCTGGGACTGCTTGGTGCCTTCGGCAGTCAGAATGGCTGCACGGCGGTCACGCTCGGCACGCATCTGCTTCTCCATGGAGTCCTGGATGGACAGCGGCGGGTCAATCGCCTTGAGCTCCACACGGGAAACACGGATGCCCCATTTTCCGGTGGCTTCGTCCAAGACGCCACGCAGTTGGCCGTTGATCTGGTCACGGCTGGTCAAGGCCTCTTCGAGGTTCAGGCCACCGACGACGTTACGTAGCGTGGTGGTGGTCAGCTGTTCGACTGCCTGGATGTAGTTGGCGATCTCGTAGGTGGCAGCGCGCGGTTCGGTGATCTGGAAGTACACGACCGTGTCGATGGAAACGACAAGGTTGTCTTCGGTGATCACTGGCTGCGGCGGGAAGCTGACCACGTTTTCACGCAGATCCAGCAGTGGCAGGAGCCGGTCCACAAACGGGATCAGCAGGGTCAGGCCCGGTCCGAGCGTGCGCTGGTATTTACCCAGCCGCTCGACGATGCCTGCCCGCGCCTGCGGGACGATGCGTACCGATCGCAGGAGCACGATGATCACGAAGACCGCGAGTACTGCCAGGACTATGCCTAGGCCTGTCATTGATGATTCCCCTTTTCCGTATGGCCCGTTATCGGGCAATGGACTGGCCGGTTGGCGAGGTTTTCGTTCCCCGGCCGAGTCGAAATGCTAGCTTTCGTGTGGCTCTTGGGCCCGCATGGTGATGAAGGCGGTGGCTCCGTCAATACTCACGACGGTTCCGTACATCCCCGGGGCCAAAGCGGTTTCATCCTGGCTTCGTACGCTCCAGGTCTCCCCACCGATCTTGGCGCGGCCACCTAACTTCGTGGTGGGTTCCAAGACCAGGGCGTCCTGGCCGACGAGGCGGTCGACGTTGGTCAGCCGGTCGGCGGGTCCTTTATGCAATTGCCGCAGGGCGATCGGTCTGATGAAGAAGATCATCGCCAGAGCGACGAGGCAGAAGGCCAGTGCTTGGAGCCAGAAATCGCCTCCAGCAAGGGCCACCACGACGCCTCCGAGTGCCCCGGCACTGAGCATGATGAAGTACAGGTCCAGCGACATCATTTCGATGATCGCCAGGATCAGGAACAAGGCGAGCCAGAAGACCCAGCTGTTCTCGAGGACCCATTCGAACATTTCGTCACCCGCATGCGTTGGGAGGGCGCTTGCCACCCTCGGTCCTACCATCTTGCACGATAAGCATCGGTCGGATCATCACCCTTGGGAGGTATGTTCGAGGATCCACGCTTGTGGGAGCGGCTATCGGCGGCGAAAGACCTGCAGACGGAAGGCAGCGGTGACGGCGGAGGGCATCGGGTGGGTCTCCAGCCGGGCCCGAGTAGACGCGTCATCGTGGTGGTGGCCTGCCGGACCCATCGTCGCCAGCCGGACGGCGTCGTCCCGGGACAGGTGCAGGGACGTGCGGATCGTGCGGGTGTGAACTGCCTCGAATTCGGCACCTAGTGCCGTGGCGACGGACTCATCCTTGCCAGCGGCAATGCCGAGTAACCCCAGAGGTTCCATGGCTTCGGCCAGATGTTCGGGCAGGGGAGTGACGACCAGGGCCAGACCTCCAGGGGCCAGGACGCGGGCAAATTCACTGCCATGGCGCGGGGCGAAGACGTTGAGCAGAATGTCGACGCCGGCGTCGGCTACCGGTAGTGGTCGCCAGAGGTCCCAGACCAGGGCCTGGGTCTTCGGAAGTTTGGCGGCACGTCGCATCGCATAACGGGAGATGTCCAAGGCCAGGGCCGGGGGCCGGGTGCCCAGGGACTGCTTCAGCGCCGACGCCACGGCGTCGAGGTAGTACCCGGTTCCAGCGCCCGCGTCCAGGAGCTGCGGCAACCTGGCTGACGCCGCTGTCGCGGCTTCCTGGGCTAGGGCCTCGGCCAGCGGTGCATAGTGCCCTGAGGCCAAGAACGAGGCGCGGGCCTGGACCATGGCGGCCGAGTCCTCCCGAAAGGAGGTTCCACGGCCGGTGAGCAGGTTGAAGTATCCCTGCTTGGCGGCGTCGTACCGGTGGCCGGCGGGACAACTGAGCGTGCGCCCCTCGGCCCCGTCCGTTGCCAGGGCCCCGGCGCAGAGCGGGCAACTCAACGGGATCAGATCGACGCTCATACCTATTTCCTTCAATATGTCTTTCATATACGCTCACGGAGTGAAACCAGAACAGCTCGAGCTCCTGACCACTGTATCCGCCCCCGCCGTGGACCCGGCCGGCCGCCGGGTGATCTTTGCCGCCAACAGGCCTAGCTTCGATGCCGATTCCGGGGTGGGACAGTTGTGGCTGATAGAACTCACTGAGGGCGGCGGCGCCGCAGGCCCTCCGCGGCGGATCACTCGGGGGATCTCGGATGCCCATCCCCGGTTCTCACCCGACGGGCAACTCATCGCCTTCTTACGCCCCAATGACGACGGCGTACCGCAGTTGGCCATCGTCGACGCCCGCGGCGGTGAACCACTGTTGATCACCAACCGCCATCTGGGCGTCTCTGATTTCGTCTTCTCATCCGATGGCCAACGGCTGGCCTTCTGCAGCCGGACCCCCGAGGAGGGGCGCTACGGCACCGTGGACGGGGTGGGCGCCGGCGCCGAGGCCCCACGCCGGATCACCGGATATAAGTACCGTTTCAACGGGCTCGGATTCGGCAATGACTGCCGGAACGGGATCCATCTCGTCGAGGTCCCTGCCCCCGACGCCGAGCCGTTTATCAAGCCAGTGGGACGTGCAGCGAAGGCCGACCAGAAGGCCGCCGCGGCCCGGGAAACCGCTGAGGGGGACAACGATACCTGCCAGAGGCCTGCCGAGGGTTTCCCGGTGACGCGCCTGCTGACCCCCGCAGATGCCGACTGCAACAGCCCGGAGTTCGACCCCGATGGCACGTACCTGTATTTCACCGCAGCATTGCATGAGGGTGCCGATGCGGATCTACGCTCGATGATCCACCGGGTAGCTGTGGGCGGACTGGACACCTCGTCAGCGGGAGAAATCGACGTCGAATTGGTGGTCGGTTCGGAGTCCGGGGACACCGGTTACGACGGGGCAACCTTTAGTCGCGACGGGAAAAACCTGTTCATCCTGGGTAGCGAAGTGGGGGAGTCAGGTGTGGATTTCGTCGCCCGCAGCGCCGCCGTCTATGTCCTGCCTACGGAGAGCTTCGGGGTGGCGGACCCCAGCCTTCTGACCGATCCTGAAACGACTGACTACAGCGAAAGCGGGGGACTCTTCCCGGTTGGAACCGCTGAGGTCGCCGCACTGGCCCGGGTGCGGGGCAGCAGTGAACTCCATGTCATCGATGCCACCGGATCGACCCGGATCGAAGTTTCCGGTCCGCTGGAGGTGACCGGGGTTTCGGAGGCGGCGGACGTCATCGTCGTGTCCTATACCGATCCCAGCACGCCCGGGGAGATCGCCGTGGTGCATGACGGCGGAGTGGCCCGTCTGACCGACTTCGCCGCGCCGTTGCGCGAGAAAACGAGGATCGCCGAGCCACGAGAAATGACGGTGTCCTCAGCCGACGGCTACCCGGTCCACGGGTGGCTCTACCTACCCGAAGGCGATGGCCCCCACCCGGTGCTGCTAAACATCCATGGTGGCCCCTACGCCCAATATGGGTGGGGCTATTTCGACGAGGCCCAGGTCTACGCGCGGGCCGGATACGCGGTACTACAGTGCAACCCGCGGGGCAGCGCCAGCTACGGACGAGCCCATGGCCTGGCCATCAAGGAGGCGATGGGCACCGTCGACCTGCAAGACGTTTTGGCGTTCCTTGATGGTGCGGTGGCCGCCGAGCCGTCACTGGATGGGAACAGGACCGGGGTGCTGGGCGGGTCCTATGGGGGATACCTCACCGCCTGGACCATTGCCCATGATCACCGCTTCGCCGGGGCGATCGTGGAGCGTGGATTCCTGGATCCGATCTCCTTCGTCGGTTCCAGCGACATCGGCTGGTTCTTCGGTGCCGAATACACCGGCAGGGATATGGCCGCGACGCTGGAGCAAAGTCCGATGGCGAAGGTGGGCCAGGTGCGGACCCCCACCCTGGTGATGCATTCGGAAGAGGATTACCGGTGCCCCTTGGAACAGGCACAGCGCTATTATGTGGAGTTGCTGCGCCAGGGGGTCGAGACCGAATTCCTGCTCTTCCCGGGTGAGAACCACGAGCTGTCCCGCGCCGGCACGCCGTGGCACCGTCGCCAACGCTTTGAGGCGATCCTTGATTGGTGGGACAGGTACCTTCCGGTGAACCCGGCTCACGGCTGATCGGCGCAGGGCCTGGGGAGCTAGAAGCCCAGCCCTGTCCGGGCGGCAGCAATATCGGCGCCCGCCCAGCGGTTGGCATACTCCTCGGCGCCCACCAGGCTGCGCGTTATCGCCCGGTCGATATAGACGGTGCCGCCCAGATGGTCTGTTTCATGGGCGACGATCCGGGCCTGCCATCCGTGGAATTCCCGCTCCATGGCTTTCCCGGCCGGTGTCGTATACGTGGCGATCACGTCGGCCGGACGCTCGACGACCGCTTGGAAACCGCTGAAGGAGAGGCACCCTTCGTAGAAGGAAGCCGTCCGTGTCCCGAGGGCCCGATAGCTGGGGTTGACCACCGCGAAGTACTCCAGTGGTTCACGTTCGCGCACCACGGTGATCTCGGCATCGGTGGCGAAGGAGTCCTCTAGAACGGCCAAGCTGAGGGGAAGCCCGATTTGTGGGGCAGCCAAGCCGACTCCTGGGGCCGCATGCATGGTGGATCTCATGATATCGAGCAGCGAGTCCAGTGCTTCCGGTTCCAGCTGACCCGTATATTCCTGGGCTTCCATGCGCAGCACGGGATGCCCGAGCTGGACGATGGTGGGCAGTGTTTCGGGGAGCAGGGTGCCGTGGTTTCCCCGGGTGGCTTGTTCGATCATGGTTCCCACCAGCTCCGCCAGCCGGTCGGGGGAGTAGTCGGTAGCCAAGGGTCGGTCCTGGGTCATCGGATCCAGCTTTCCTGCTCGGAGGGGGCGGGGCCGTCGAGGGAATCTTCATCGGCTGCTCCCGGAATCAGCTGGCGTAGCGCCAGGAGCCGGCTACCCAGGCGTGCGGCATCCACGGGGTGGCCCTCGACGGCATCGGGGTCCGGGGGATCCACGCAAATCAGGTCGGTCCGCACATCGCGGTCATACAGAACGTCAATGAGGTTGGCCAGACGCTTCCAGGCGCTGGTCGTGGCCCGATCCGGTGCGGGGATTCCATCAATAACGACATGGTCAAAATGGCGGGCCAGATGCAGGTAATCGGAGGCTGCCGACGGGCGATCGCATAAGTCGCGGAAATCGAACCAGGCCTGTCCGTGGGCGGCACGTTGGGCCGTGAAGCTGTGGGTCGTCGGTTCAATGTCGGTGATTTCGTTGTGGTGGGGGACCGCGAGCCCTGCCTGGGCCAGTTGTTGGGCCGTTCCGGGGACGATGATGTGCCCTGCAGCATAACCGGCGACACGATCGGCCTCGGTCACCTGAGTCCGGTAGTCAATTCCGCCGTCGAGCATCACCACCTTCATTCGTGACGTGATCAGTTCGATGGTGGGCTCAAAGAGATGGTGGAAATAATCATTGGGCAGTAGATCGTCCGGGGCATAGTTCGAGGTCGCGATGAGCAGGATTCCCCGGGCAAAAACAGCCTGGAGCGTGCGGGCGAAGAACATCGCATCGCCGGGGTCGTGGACGTGGAGTTCGTCGAAGCACAGCACACGCACGTCCCCCAGCAATTCATCCAGAGCCACCTCGACGGCGGTGTCACCCGCTGTTTCAGCGAGTTCTGCACTATGCGCCGAGGCGTGGAGGTCGCGGAAGAAATCGTGGAAATGCAGCCGGCGCGTGGCCTCGCTCAGCAGTGCGTCATGGACCAGACCCATGAGCCATGATTTGCCGCGGCCGGGAGGTCCGTAGATATAGAAACTATCCACCGAAGCCGCTTTGGGGCGGCGTGAAAGCGCCCGTGAGGCCGCCGTGGCGAGGTGAGTGACCAACACCTGTTGCTCGGAATCGAGTTCGAGACCTGCTGCGGCAACGGCAGCCTGAACCCGGGCAATGATCCTCCGCGCAGAATTACGCGGGCCGAACGACAGGGGAGAGGGCCTCATCGGGCCGACTCCCGTGCTGGGGAAGTCTTCATGGGTGCATTCTACAAAGGTTGCTGCACCGCTGGGTCACACGTCGTGTCCCGCGTCGACTGAGACTCCTTCAGGGGCCTGACGGGCCGTGCTGTCCTTGTCCCGCTGGGCATCGCGAATGCCCAGTCTGACGGCTGAACGGACGGTGGTGTGGAGGAGATAGAAAATCACCACGAGCCCGAGAATCCCCAGAATCAGGGAGTTTAGGAGAGAAGCATCCATATAATCGAGTATACGCTCTTATCTGATCCTGTTGAAAGAGGGTATATAGATGTCAAAAAAATTGCTCGTCAGGACTGCTCGCGTGGAAGACGCAGCGATGATGGCAGGCATAGGCCAACGTGCGGGCGAGAGCGATACCGGTGTCGCCGCCTATATGTGCGCCATAAAGGACCCGAACCGCCTCGTGCTGGTCTCTGAAGCTGATGGACAGCTGGTGGGCTGGGCGAAAACCCATGTCTGGGATCATGCCGACGGTCCGGCGCAGGCCGGACAATATCTAGGTGGGGTCACCGTCGACCCAGCGTGGAGGCGTCAAGGGATCGCGGCTCGCCTGACCCAAAAACGGCTGGACTGGATCTGGGCTCGAAGCCAGGAGGCCTGGTACGTGGTGAACGCCAAAAACACGGCATCGATCGAGCTGCACCGACGCTGGGGGTTTGCCCCTGTCGCCGAGGGGGCACGCTTCCACACGACGACCTTTGCGGGAGATCGTGGAATGCTCTTTCGGGCCGAACGACAAATTGGATTTCCCAATCACTAAAAATATTCAGGGGGAGAGGCTCCACACGTGGTCATGAGGAAGCGTGGTGCTGGCCTCGCTCATGTTTTTTTAGAAGGGGTTATAGGCTCTCTTCTGTGGCCGCACCCGCACGGGCCGTCTCGCGGACGGTGGGCGCGTGTCGACAGCAGTGACCGCGTAGATTCGTTGCGACGTCGGGGCGTCTGGCGGAGTTAGAGTCCAGGCAGGTGAGCGCGAATCAGATGCCGAGGACGAGTCGCCCTGAGTGATTGGGTCGCATGCGCGCAGTGAGTGATTTGAGCGTTGAATGGACATGAGTAAGCCAGTATCGCTCAGCGCATTGCCAGACGACTGGGACGTGGGTACCGAAAGGCATCGTCCAGCAACGGCTATGCCGGCAGGTGGAGCCAGAGTCGGCTGAAGACTGTGGATCGGACCGCCTTCTCTCAGGCCTTAATAGAGCGCCGATAATCTACATTATGTAAAGTAATGCTTTGCTGAGATTCGACGTCTCTCTCGGGAACGACACTTCTTGCGGTTAGGACGATGATGGTTGGACCGTCAGCACAGAGTCTTTGTGAAGTCCACATTCCAAAAGGCGTCATGGCGCGGCTCGTCAAAGAGGAATTGATCTTTTCCTCGCTTAGTTCTGCAGGGTGGCTAGAGCCTTGTCGTGTCAGGTGGGTTCAGCGCTATGTCTGGTCCGTTCCTGCTGACGCAAGTAAACAACAGTGGACTGTTGCCACGGGTAACTGATGTCAGATTGATCGACGTTCAATCTTGGTGGCTGCCGGATCGAACGCGATACGCGGCCCTCGTGGCCACCGCGCCAATGGATGCAGTAGCTGACTGGGTCTAGCGGAGTGTCGGCGTACTCCCCCGGTCTTTGTCGCGAGTTTTTGATGTCTACCTGGTGCCTCTCGACCGTGCCGGTGACTCCGAAAAGGCATATCGGGAATGCGGGGTATTCCGAAACGAAAAGAACAGTTGTTTTGCTAGTTGGACCAAGGCCTGGGGGCGGTGGACTGTTACTACTCTGTGGGCATCGTCGGAGCGGAAGTTATCTCCTCGCGATGCGTGCGCACTCCCCCGCACTCCTGCGACGCGTGGATGTGCGGTCAAGTGGATATATGGAAGATGAGATGAGTAGTGCTACTGATCATGGGCTGGTTCTCCGCGCTCGTCGATTTAGCTACTCGAAGACCCTCAAACTCCTGACCGCTGCGCTTACTAGTCACGGGTCAACACTGTTTGCTGTCATTGATCATGCAGCAAACGCTGTCGACATCGGGCTGGATCTTCCCCCGACTATCGTGGCGGCCGCGTGTGGTGGAGTATTCCTGCAGAGGCCACCCGAGTTCGTGACCTGATCTGGGCGGCTACGGATTCGGGAGGGCATGGTAGCCTCCAGATTCGCCTACTATGACGGGCGTTTCTTCGGTCAACTCCTACAGGTGGTGTCCCCAAGCGCTCCTCGAAGGAGCACGACATGTCTACTGGCCAAACGTTCGTTGTCGTCGGCGCCGGGCAAGCAGGCGGTACCGCCATTCAGAAATTGCGTTCAGAAGGATTTGACGGACGGATCGTTCTCGTCGGAGCGGAACCTCACCTTCCGTACGAGCGCCCACCCTTGTCGAAGTCCTATCTAAAAGGTGAAGGATGGCTCTCCCATAAGTCGTTGCTCGGCCAGCAGTGGTACGACGAGCAAGATGTGGAGGTCCGTCTCGAGGCCAGAGCTGTTACGTTGCGCAGCAGCGACCACCAGGTGATTCTCGACGATGGGACGACGCTGGACTACGACAAGATCCTGATCAGCACCGGGTCCAAAGCCCGCCGTTTGAAAGCTCCCGGCGCCGAACTGACCGGTGTGCACTACCTTCGAACCCTCGAAGACTCTGAAGCATTGGCTGCGGCTTTGGACGACGCGACGAACGTCGTCATCGTCGGCGCGAGTTGGATCGGCTTAGAAACTGCCGATGCCGCCCGCCAGAAGGGATGCCGGGTTATCGTGATTGGTCCAGGCCAAGCGCCGCTCGAAGCATCCATGGGAGCGCGTCTGGGTGGGTATTTCGCCGCTGTTCATCGTCGGCACGGCGTCGAGTTCCAACTGGGGTGTCGTGTGGTTGGTATCGAAGGCGAAGGAAAGGTTGAATCTGTCATCGTCGACGACGGCAGCAAATTCCTCGCCGACGTGGTGATCGTCGGAGTGGGGGCTGAACCTGAGTCCGGGTTCGTCGAAAAGGGAATGCTGGCCGAAGACGGAGGCATCCGTGTCGACCCGCAGATGCGGACGCAGGCTCCAGATGTCTTCGCAGCCGGCGATATCGCCAGCGTAGCCAATCCGCTCTATGGCCAGCAGATGCGGGTTGAGCATTGGAATAATGCGCTGATGGAGGGGAAAATTGCGGCGCATTCAATGCTCGGACAGTCCTCGAACTTCGATCCAGCACCCTTCTTCTTTACCGATCAATACGACCTTGCTGTGGAATACGCAGGACGAGTGGATGCCAGAACTGCGGACGAGCCAATTATCCGTGGCGATCTCGCTGCGGATCGGTTTCACGCTTTCTGGATTGTTGACAACGTGGTTGTTGCCGGTCTGCATGTCAACGCGTGGGATGAGGGCATCGAGCCGGTGCAGGAGTTGATCCGTTCCCAGATCTGGGTGGATCCAGTAGACCTCGCTAATCCGGCCGTGCCGCTTACGCAATTGATGCGAACGGGGCGCCCGTAGGGCCTTCCAAACCATGACCCGACATGGCGGCTGGGTTTCACGGGAGGGCATATCAGCCCGGCCCGTCACACGTTCTGTCCCCACAGGCGAGTGCGGCTGGCGGCCAAGGCACGCGACACGGCAGGGGCAGCCGCGGGGTCACCAGGGGTGGATCTCTAGGCCTGTGGGGATGAGAGAGTCTGGCCAAAGCGGTCCCACGCAGATTGGCGAGACATGCCTATAGCTTCGCCAATGCTGGCCCAACTGAGGTCTCATGGACGAGCGGCCCCAACCCAGTTTTTGAGGTGGTTCTCGACATCGTCTCCGGCTCGGGCCACCTTGGGTAGCTGGTCGAGTAATTCTTCGCCCGAAAATGTGTCCCAGGGTGCCTGAGGTCTGGGGCCGAACTTGCCGGAATAGCGGAACGGCTGCATCAGCGCTGCTCTCGGTCCTGGCGGTGGGTATGGCCATCGCATGCCAACAACTCCTCGGACTCGATCTCGCGTGGTTGGCTGCTCGGTCGATCGCTTGGTGTTTCCTCGTGTCCATTGCCGCGGGTGCCGGCGCAGAAGCGCTCCCCTGCAGTGTTCCTGCCGAAGAGTTGGGAACGCTGGGTTCGGCTCAACGCACCATCATCCTAGGTGCCATGCCGGTTGCCGCCCTGCTCGGAGGGACAGCAGCAGTCCCCATCATCCGTTCCCGATCCCGCGAGACATACCTCCAGCCCAATCCTCGCAACAATGAATCGTGAAGGCCTAGTCCTTGGCGGTCCATTGTCTTCTCAGTCCGCCATGGCCCTCAGGGGCGGGCGGGCCTGAACGAGTGAGCCCGCTTTCTCGAGCATCGCGAAAGTATTGGCCCTGCAGGACCGCCCGTTCGTCGGCAGACATTTATTGTGGTTGAGAGAGCGCCGTCCTGCGAAAGGCTCTGAGCTGTTCGCTGAACGTCACTGGTGCTCGAAAACTGAGACCCTCACAGGAGACGCCATGAATGCGGCGAAACCACTAGATGGACGGGTCGCACTGGTAGCTGGTGCAACTCGCGGGGCCGGTAGGGCGATCGCCGTGGAGTTGGCCCTGGCCGGCGCGTACGTTTATGCAACGGGACGGAGCAGCCGTTTGTCGGGACGCTCCGAGATCGACCGCCCGGAGACGATCGAAGGAACCGGAGAGGAAATGGCAAGTGCCTACGGCACTGGTTCCGCATGCGTGGTCGACCACGAAAAGCCCGAAGCTGTTGCGGCCTAAATGGAGCGGATAAGACGTGAGCGTGGTCGGCTCGACGTCCTGGTCAACGACATCTTCGGCGGCGACCGTTATGCACAGTGGGACAAGCCGCTGTGGGAGCACGATCTCGCCGGTGGGCTACGGATGCTGAGGATGGGAGTGGACACACACATCATCACCAGCCATCACGCCTTGCCCCTGATGCTGCGTACCGCCCACCAGTACGGGACGGTGGGCTTGGTGGTGGAGATGACCGATGGCACGGCAGACTACAACTTTAATTTCCGTGAAGGGGTGGGCTTCTACTACGACCTCGTCAAAGCCAATGTCGAACGAATCGTTAAGGGTTTGACCTTCGAACTTGCCGAGCACCCCGTTACTGCTGTCGGTGTCACCCCCGGTTGGCTCCGATCCGAAAAGATGCTTGAGGGTTTCGGCGTACAGGAAAGCAATTGGCGCGATGCGGTGATCGAGGAACCGGGTTTCGCGATCTCCGAGTCCCCCACCTATGTTGCCCGCGGAGTTGCAGCCTTATCGGGCTCTGGCGACGCCGGGCGTTGGTCCGGGCAGATCGTGACGTCTCGTCAGCTGGCCGATGCCTACGAGGTGACCGACACTGATGGCTCGCGGCCGGACTGTTGGGGGTACGTCAAGCGAGATGTGGTCGAAGGCCAAGCAGCACAACAGGCAGAGGAATACCGATAGGACTCATGAGGATGGGACGAGAATGCCAGCTGGCCAGTTTTGAAGGACTTTTCCGTCAAACCGAAGAAGAGCAGTATCGGGCCTGAGAGTTGGAGAGATGGTCCTCAGCTGGAGGGACGAGTGTTGTGATCATGAAGATGACTGACGTTGTTGATCTGGCCACGAGACTCCAGGGAGTCCGGCACTCAACGAGTAGTGGGCTGGATCGCTGGCAGTTCCACGGTCGGTTGATTGCGAGGCAACTCGATGACACGAGCATCGTGATCCGCGCCGACTTCGAGTACCGGGATCTGCTCCTGCGTCAATCTCCGGCTACTTTCAGAGTCCCGCAGCGATTTAAGAACCACATGATGGTCGTTGTCGACTTGCCGGAAGCAGACGTCGGAGCGGTCGAAGACGCCCTCGAAGCGGCGTGGCTGTTGCAACTCGACGGGGCCTGAGGGGCCCTCAGGTTGATCGCCGCCCGCGGTCTTCCTTGCCTGCGATGAAGAGGACTGAAGCGATAGAACGTACGGACATGGGGGGTTACCTTCGAACGAGGCAACCAGTTGAGACGCCGCTTGACGGCGCAAATGCGACGAGTACGGGCGGTAAGCCATTGAATATATTCCGTCACGAATCGCGCTTGATGCGCGACTTCTGACCGTGGCTGAGCTTGATCGTGTTGGTGCCCTCGTCCGTTCGATCCATGATGCTTCGAGCCAGTTCGCCCCGGTGCCAGCATTCATCGACGACGTGCTGTTGCCTGCGACTACCGAAGAACTCATCTGCACATCGACCTAGCTCCATGGAAACTTGTGATCGGGGACCGCTGGGTGTTCATAGATTGGGACGGGTCCGGGCCCAGTAGCCGACTGTGGGAACTCGCCGACGCGGCCCAGAGTTTCACCTTGCCGGATGACAGCGTCCCCGCGAATCCAGCTGCTCGGCGACCGGCAGCTTTCGCCGATGGGTACCGGGCCGATGCGGAGCTGCGCGAGGGGCTCCCGCAGCGATGTTCGAGCGCGCCGAGGCAAGGTATGAGCTGCTGGCAACGGCTCACGCCTCGGGGCGCGAACACTGGGGATCTATGTTCCGTCAAGGGCGCGGACGCTACTGGCACGCTGCCACTGAATAGGTTATGCGCCAGCAATCAGTCTGGGTCCGAGCGCTCTGCGCCGAGAACTCGTGAACAACGCGCCCGTTAGCTAAGAGGAGTCTCGCAAATTCTGCTTGAAGAGCCGGAGCTTTCCCAGGCGTGGCCCGGGAAAGTCAGGGCCGGTGTTGCACGATATTGACCACGGTGCCGTCGGGCGCACGCACCAGAAACCTCCGGACGCCCCAGGTTTCCGTGTTCAGCGGATGGACGATCTCATAACCACGTTCGAGTGCCTCGGCGTAGGCGGCATCGACGTCGTCGGCATGGACCGAGAACTTGGAGTCCACGGGCGAGGTCTCATCCTGTGTGACCAGCTGAAGGTTTGCCTGGCTCTGGGGTGAAGTGAATCGAGCCACCCATCCCAGATTGAATTCCTCGTTGGATAGACCTAGAAACCCGGTATAAAAGGACTTGGCAGTGTCGATGTCCTTCACGTGCACATTGGGGGTGATCTTGATCGAACGCATGAGAATCTCCTCGGGAAACTATGCCCCGATCCTCCACCGAATTTCAGTCGCTGTCGACAGTTAACGGCACCACGCTCCCCCGCGATGGGCCCGTCGGGTTCCAGGTGTAGGCTCTCATGGCGCCCGGCCAATCGACCGGGCTGAGGACGTACTTCAGGGGGGAAACCAATGGAAGATGCCATCATGACGGGCTTGATCATGTCTGTCGTCGGCCTGGTCATGGCCGTGTTCGGGTGGCTGGGCTTTGCGCGCCGTCTCCCGGCCAACGCGATGATCGGGATCCGTTTGCCGGCCACAAGGGTATCCGACGAGGCGTGGGAAGAAACACATGTGGCCGCTGGACCGTGGCTGATTCTTTCCGGCCTAATCCCCTTTTTCGCAGGCGTGTTCATCTTGTTGATGGGGGCGGCGCTACCGGAATGGACGGTCCTGGCCGCGTATGCGGGGATGCTCATTTTCGTCCTGGTTGGCACGGCACTCGGTGTTCGAGCGGCGAATGCCGTGAACAGCTCTATCTAGTGGCGAGCACTGCAATTCCAGTGCAGGCGCAGGCCCAGAGCACGCTGGCGAACGTCCCGAGGATGAATCGTTCCGCGGCTCCATCTTTGCCAAGTTCTGCGTAGCGGCCCAGCCCCTTCACCGCCAACACGATGGCTAGACCCTCCGGCCACCCCGACCAGAGGGTCGAGGCTATGGCGGTTCGTTCCAGCAGCCCGATCCAGGCACCACCCTGCAGGACGACTTGTCCTGAAGAATTGGTACGACGTGTCCCCGTCGTTTCTTCGTTGGGCGGAAGCGTGAAGTGCCGGGCTTCTGCCTGCGGGTTGCCCGCCGCACGGAGGTCCGCCTCCACACTGCGTTCCGAGAGGCGCAAGATACTCATGGTTACTGGTCCTCCACCGATGGAGGCCGCGATAACGGAGAAGGACGCCGCAGCGCCCCACGCGATACTTGTCCAGCCACCAGTGGCGGCGACGAGGGCGGCAGCGGCCAAGAGGAGTAGTTGGGCTGCAGCGGTGATGTAGAGCCAACGGTTTGTGATGCCTCGGAATCGGCGGAAATACTGGGGTAGTCCGAAGAGGCCAGCCAGGAGCAACAGGATCAGAACGGGCATCGATTAATCGTCTCCGTCGAATTGGGCGGTGTATCGGGCCAAGGCTAGACCAGCCTGATCGGCCAGTTGTCGGCAGGGGAACCACAAGCCGGACGCCAGCCGACTGGACACGGCTTGTTGGGTGATCCCCAAACGGGTTGCCGCTTCGCGTTGGGAAAAGCCCGAGTCGACGAGGAGCCCAGCGGCCCGTGAAGCTTCGGTCCGCCGGGCGTTGACCTCGGCGACGAGCTGAAGTTCGGCTTCGAGGCGTTGCGCCTCTCCCCCGGCACCAGCTACAGCCACGGATGCCGGAGCGTGCTTGGCACGTTCAACAGCATCTCGTGCTGCTTCGAAGGCCTCTCCAGCGCCGGCCCGCGTTTGTTCCGGCAGCGGGTTTTTTACGCTGCCCACACCAAGCCCGATGCTCCAATGCCCCTCCCGGGCCACCTCAAGCAACAGGCGTACGGCCGCGGCACCGTCATCCATAACGCCTTGCAGTTCATCCCCCGCGGTCCGTTCGAAGGCGCGGACCACGGGGTACTCCGCGTTCAAGGCGGTGACTAGTTCTTCGACACGGTCAGGATTATGCCGTGAATCCCGTTGGTCGATGGTTAGGACGATCATAGGAACAATACTAAAACTTTGTTTATACAGAAACAAGGGTCAGGCTTTGTTGCTGACTTCTTTTCGGTGGAGGCACCGATAGGCTGGCACCTATGCGCAACCCACGAAAATGGCTTCCACTACTCGTCATCGATCTGCTCCTGGTCATCATCTTCGCCATGTTGGGTCGCCGCTCACATGCCGAAGGTCTAGACATCGCAGGCACCTTGAGTACCGCGGGTCCATTTTTGATCGCACTCCTGGTCTTCTCCGGTATCGGCCTGATGTGGCGCCACCCCAACCGCATCTGGCCGAACGGCGTGACCACGTGGATTGGCACCGTCGCCCTCGGGCTCATTCTTCGCGTGCTTTTCGGAGCAACGGCTGCGGGACCATTCATTATCGTGGCGACCCTGGTTCTAGGGATCTTCCTCCTGGGGCGTCGGCTTATATCAGGGCTTTTGGCCCGTCGTAAAGTGCGCTCCGCTGGTGCCGTGAACTAGGCTCAAGGCAGGTAATAGGTGCCGGGTGCCCCCGGTGCCGGAAGGTGGAAGGACACGAGATGATCACCGCATTTGTCATGATCCAGACCGTAGCGGACAGTATTCCAGAATGCGCGCAGAAGATCTCCGAGCTGGAAGGGATCAGCGAAGTCTATTCCGTGGCTGGCGACTGGGATCTCATTGCCATTGCCCGAGTCCGCAATCACGAGGATCTGGCCGAGGCCATCGCCAATAAACTCTCGAAGGTGGACGGTGTCGTCGAGACCACCACCCATATCGCCTTCAGGTCATATTCCCAGCATGACCTTGACGCCGCCTTCTCCCTCGGCCTCGAATAAACCCTGGGACGGTTCCACTTCCGGGAGCCCGGTGCTGCCCGCGGCGCACCGGGCTCCTTTGGTTTTACTGCCCGACGGCAGTAGCGGCGATCCAGCGGCTGAGAACATCATGTGCGGCGCCGGAGTCAATGGCCTCCTCCGCACGCCTTGCAGCAGCCTCCAGGCGCCCCGTGAGGCTACTGTCAGCGGAAGGGGCGAAGGCCACCAGCCCTGCCGCAGCATTGAGCACCACGGCGTCACGCACCGGCCCCCGTGCCCCGTTGAGAATCTCGTGGACGACGGCGGCGTTATATTGCGCATCTCCCCCACGTAAATCGTCCAGAGTGGCCCGAGCCAACCCCAGGTCCTTCGCGTCGAGGATCGAGGCGCTGACGGCACCGTCGCGGACCTCCCAGACATGGTTTGCCGTGGTCGTTGTCATCTCGTCGAGGCCGTCATCGCCCCTGAAGACCAACGCCCGTGACCCTCGGGCCGCCAAGACACCGGCCATGAGCGGAGCCATGCGTTCATCGGCGCAGCCGATGGCCGATGCCGTGGGTCGTGAAGGGTTCGTGAGCGGGCCCATGAAGTTGAAAGCCGTCGCGACCCCCAGACCCGAACGGGCCGCCGCGGCGAAACGCATCGACGGGTGGAACATCTGGGCGAAACAGAACGTGATCCCCGCTTCACTCAGGATGGCGCCAAGTCGCTCGGCGGGGGCGTTGAGTCGGACCCCAAGAGCTTCCAAGACGTCGGCGGAACCGGAGGACGACGACGCGGCGCGGTTTCCGTGCTTGACCAGTCGGGCCCCGGCACCAGCGCAGACCAATGCTGACATCGTGGAGATGTTCACGGTGTTGTGACGATCACCACCCGTGCCGACGATGTCGAGTTTCTCGCCCGGAATATCCAGCGGCCGGGCGTTGGAGATCATCCCCTCGACGAGTCCCGCCAACTCATCCACTGATTCGCCCTTCGCTCGAAGGGCAACCAGGAAACCGGCGATGTGGATGTCTGAAGCATTTCCGCCCATGATTTCGCTCATCGCCCACGTCGCATCCGCGGTCGAAAGATCGTCACCACGGATGAGCGAGGTGAGCATGGTTGGCCAATTTGGGAACTCTGATGGCGTAGAAATCGTTGACACGCACCTAGGTTATCTACGTTTTGTAGAAAGTGCGGAATTGTTTCTCCCCTGATATTCCGCGGAACTTAGGCCTGACCGGGTCAAAAAGAGGCGACTCGGCCTCGAATGCATTGGTGTCAGGAGCACTTTTGTAGCCATAATGGCTCTGTGACAACTGCGACTCATAACCTCAATGCCCAGGCGCACCCTGCGCCTAACCGTCCCAACATGGTGTCGGTCGGAACCGTCGTCTGGCTTTCCAGCGAGCTGATGTTCTTCGCCGCGCTTTTCGCCATGTACTTCACACTCCGTGCTGCCTCGCCGGAGTTGTGGGCGAACGAGACCTCCAAGTTGAACGTCCCGTTCGCACTTATCAACACGCTCATCCTGGTTTCCAGTTCCTTCTCTTGCCAGCTCGGTGTCTTCCGTGCTGAGGATCTCCAGCCGCGCCGCCTCGGTGGTCTGCTGAACGTCCGCAAGTGGGGAATGACCGAGTGGTTCATCGTGACGTTCATCCTCGGTGCGATCTTCGTCGCCGTGCAGGCGTTCGAATACACCGAATTGGTCCACCACGGCGTGTCACTGAGCTCCAATGCCTACGGTTCCGCCTTCTACATCACGACAGGCTTCCACGGCCTGCACGTTGCCGGCGGGCTCATCGCGTTCATCCTGATCATCGGTCGGGCGTACGTGGCAAAGAAGTTCGGCCACTTCGAGGCGACTTCAGCCATTGTCGTGTCCTACTACTGGCACTTCGTCGACGTCGTGTGGATCGCACTGTTCGCGATTATCTACTTCCTGAAGTAGCACCCGCCTTAGGCACCCCAAGCATCACCAACCAAATCAAGTGAGGAACCAGCAAGTGAAGGCTCTTTCGCAAAGGCGCCGCCATCCGCTCGCCGCCGTAGCGCTGCTTTTGATGGGCCTGCTCATCACCGGCGGCCTGTACGCCGCGGCGGGCAGCGTCAACGAGGCCAAGGCCGCGACGACTTATAGCGCCAGTGATGTCAATGAAGGCAACAAGCTCTTCGTCGCCAACTGCGCCACCTGCCACGGCATGAACGCCGAAGGCTCAGCAGATGGCCCCTCGCTTGTCGGTGTCGGCGCTGCAGCCGTCGACTTCCAGGTTGGCACCGGACGCATGCCGATGCAGATGCAGGGTCCACAGGCCCAGGCCAAGCCGAAGCAGTTCAGCGACGAGGAAACACAGAAGCTCGCAGCGTACGTCGCATCCCTCGGCGCCGGCCCCGCAGTGCCGGACGACGAGGCAGTTGACACGTCACAGGGCAACTCGGCAGCCGGTGGCGAGGTCTTCCGCGTCAACTGCGCCATGTGCCACAACGCCGGTGCTGCCGGTGGTGCTCTGACGCGTGGCAAATTCGCTCCGGGACTCTCCGATGTCAGCGGCAAGCATATCTACGAGGCCATGGCGACCGGCCCACAGAACATGCCCGTCTTCAATGACTCGAACATCACCCCCGATGAGAAGCGCGATGTCATCACGTTCCTCCAGGAAATCGATGCGCAGGGCTCCCCCGGCGGTGCCAGCCTCGGCTCCCTTGGCCCGGTCTCTGAAGGCCTCCTCATCTGGACCGGTGGCCTGGCCATCGTCATCGCCTTCACGATCTGGTTGACCTCACGGCCGTCCTGATCCGGCGCTGCGGGCTCCGTCCCGCACACCACACTTCGTACCAAAGAATTTTGAGAAAAGGATGAGAGAGAACATGGGCGACCATAGTCACGGCAGTCCGAACGATCCGGGCACCGTTGCTAAGGCCGGTCAGGGCTCCGTGGAAAGTTTCCAGGACCCGGGCCTGCCCCCGCACCGGCCGCGTCTCGCCGACGTTGACCCGCGCGCCGCTAAACGGGCCGAACGCCAGGTATCCCTGCTGTTCGTGGTGTCCATTCTGGGCACAGCACTGTTTTTCGTCGCTTACTTCGTCGTGGGACGTACGGATTCAATCAGCGGCATCCGGCTGCAGAACACCTTGCTGGGTCTAGGCACCGCCTTCGCGATGCTAGGCATCGGTGTCGGTATTGTGCACTGGGCGAAGACCCTGATGCCTGATCACGAGATCACCGAAATGCGTCATGAGATCCGGCCCGAGGCTGACCGCCAGGAAGCCGAAGCCATGATTGGCGATATCCTCGAGGAAACGGGAATCAAGCGCCGTCCGCTGATCCGCAACTCGCTGATTGCCGCCGTGGCATTGGCTCCGATCCCGGCGATCTTCATGTTCCGCGACCTGGATCGCACCGGTGCCACCGCCAGTGAGATCGTCGACCGGTTGCGGTACACGATGTGGGATAAGGACACCAAGCTGGTCCGCGACCCCTCGGGAACACCGATCAAGGCATCGGATGTGCAGATCGGTTCGGCATTCCACGTGATCCCGGAAGGCCTCGACGACGCCGAGGACCCGCTGAACGAGAAGGCCAAGGCAGTTGTCCTGCTCATGCGTCTGGATCCCAAGGAGATGCACATCTCCCCGGAACGCGAGACCTGGCACCACGACGGAATCGTGGCCTATTCCAAGATCTGCACCCATGTGGGTTGCCCCGTGGCCCTCTATGAGCAGCAGACGCACCACCTGCTGTGCCCGTGCCACCAGTCCACCTTTGACCTCACGCAGGAATGCAAGGTCATCTTCGGTCCGGCCGGTCACGCACTTCCGCAACTTCCGATTACCGTCGATTCGGAGGGCTACCTGATCGCCCAGAGCGACTTCCATGAGCCCGTCGGTCCGAGCTACTGGGAGCGTGGCTAATCATGTCCTCAACTACCGAGTACCGTCCCAAGACTTCAACCGGCAGGATTGCGAACTTCGTTGACACCCGTGTCGGCGGTTCGGCCATGGTCAAGGAATTCGGTCGCAAGATCTTCCCCGACCACTGGTCGTTCATGTTCGGCGAGGTGGCGTTGTACACCTTCGTCATCCTGCTGATCTCGGGAACATTCCTGACGTTCTTCTTCGATCCTTCCATGGCACACACCGTCTACGAAGGAAGCTACAACCCGCTCAAGGGCGTCCACATGTCGGTGGCCATGGCCTCGACCATGGACATCTCCTTCGATGTCCGCGGCGGCTTGTTCATGCGCCAAGTCCACCACTGGTCGGCACTGCTCTTCGTGGCAGCCGTATCGGTGCACATGCTGCGCGTGTTCTTCACCGGGGCTTTCCGCAAGCCGCGTGAACTGAACTGGATCGTTGGCGGCACCCTGCTGATCCTGGCGATGGCTGCCGGCTTCACCGGCTACTCGCTCCCCGACGACCTGCTCTCGGGTAACGGCCTGCGCATCATCGACGGCGTCATCAAGGCACTGCCGGTTGTTGGTACCTTCATCTCGGCCTTCCTGTTCGGTGGCGAGTTCCCCGGAACTGCGATTATCGGGCGTCTGTACATGATGCACATCATGTTGGTGCCCGCGTTGATCTTGTTGATGATCGGTATTCACCTGTTCATGGTGGTCGTCCACAAGCACACGCAGTACCGCGGCCCCGGCCGGACCAACGACAACGTCGTCGGCTTCCCGGTTGGTCCGGTCTACGCAGCCAAGGCCGGTGGGTTCTTCTTCATCGTGTTCGGCATCGTTGCCCTGATCTCGGGCTTCTTCCAGATCAACCCGATTTGGAACTACGGGCCGTATGACCCCTCCCCCGTTTCGGCTGGCACGCAGCCCGACTGGTACATCGGTTGGGTTGATGGCGCCTTGCGCCTGATGCCTGGGTACTTGGGCAACTTCAGCCTGGAGTGGATCATCCCGTTCCCTTGGGGCGGCAACAACCTCATCCTGAACGTACTGATCCCGATGATTCCCGCGGCGATCCTTATCGGTGCCATGTTCGCGTGGCCATGGATCGAACGTTGGGTCACCAAGGACGACCGTGAACACCACCTGCTGGACCGTCCGCGCAACGCCCCGTTCCGCACCGGTGTCGGCGTCGCCGGCGTCATTTGGTACTGCGTCATGTGGTGTGCCGCGTCCTCGGACCTCATTGCCACACACTTCCACGTGTCACTGAACGACGTCACGTACTGGCTGCGGGTGCTGTTCTTCATGGGACCGATCCTCGGGTTCATTGTCGCCCGCCGTATCGCTCTGGCACTGCAGCGTAAGGACCGCGAGATCGTCCTCCACGGACGTGAAGCAGGCATCATCCAAATGTCTCCCGAGGGCGGCTTCTCGGAGCAGCACGTCGAATTGGATGTGTATAAGCGCTATAAGCTGGTCGCCTTCGAGTCCCATGAGGTCATGCCGGCTGAAGCCGACAGCGTCGGACATGTCACCCGCGGCGAAAAGGCCCGTGGTGCGGTTTCTAAGTTCTTCTTTGAAGATCGCGTCGCACCGGTCACCCCGGCCGAGCTGGAGGCCGCACACGGCCACCACGCGCCGGCCGTCGAGGGATCTACGGAAGAGGCCTCGATCGATCGGTAGCCGGTAGCGGCTTCGACGAAAAAGGGACCCCGACCACACGGTCGGGGTCCCTTTTTCGCGTGCCCGGCGGCGCATCGAGGCAGAGCGGGAGACGCCAGGTTGGAAGGGCAATGGGCCTGGAGGCGGGCGTCCGAGGTTCCTTCGCCACCCCTGAGAACTTACGTCCCTCTGTGGGCCACAGAAATCGACGACGGTAGCCACGCGGCGGGTCAGCACACCCGGAGCGCAACCTGAGCTCTCACCCCTTCGAGGGTTTCCTAGACTGTGTTCACCGAGCGGCGCGGACACCATGTCGCAAACTTTGCCTCGGCAGTCGCGGCCTCGTGAAGCAGCTGCCGGGACCGTAACCCGCAACCACCTGCGCCCCCCCTGGACGCGGACACCCCTCCGCTCTGCGGGCGGAGGACCATAACAGCGGGCAGTCTGGATAGCGCGCTGCGAAATCGGCTATCCATCCGAAGCGATCCTATAGTGTTCATCAGACCTTCAAGGAGCCACTCTAGGGTCGGAGGAGGCCACCGGGTCATAAGGACCGGGGTTGGCGTGTGCCGGGCCGCTGGAGAGGCACGAAGAGCTTATAGCGATCGGCGCGGTAGAGGGAGACGGAATAGTCAACGAGCTCGCGTTTAACGTAGGCATGGCGCTGGATCTTCAACAGCGGCGTTCCAGCGTCGACTCCCAGATGCTTGGCGTCGTGATGGGTTGCTGCCGTCGCCTCGACCTGGTCTTCACCCCATTGCATGACCAGCCCGTAACGTTCATTCAGCGAGGCATAGAGCTGGCGAGGTGCCGGGTCATCAAGAAAACCCGGGACCCGGTGTAAGGGAAGGTAGTTCTCATCCAGGTTCATCGGAAGTCCGTCGGCCAAGAGGAGACGACGAAGCCTGACGACAGGAGTGCCGTCGTCCAATTCCATCTCACGGGCGAGTTGACCCGTGGCAGGTACCTCATCGAAACGTAGAACACGACCGGTGGGGACCATCCCACGACGCACCATTTCCTCGCTGTATGAGGTCAGCTTGACCTGGAGGTCGACCTTGGGGAAGGCAGCGAACGTACCGACACCGACGATGCGCTCCAGCACCCCGTCGTCGACCAGTGCGTCAATGGCGTTCCTGACCGTCATGCGGGCAACCCCGAACTGTTCGGTCAGTTCACGTTCGGAGGGAATGGCCCGGCCCGGATCGCAGACGGTGGTGGCATGGTGGCGCAGGATCTGTTTGACCTGTTCATGCTTCTTCAGCGACGACGAAGCATCCAGGGTTCCGGTAACGGGAACCGGGGGCCTATGGGACATAACGTACTCACCATCCATCAACGCGCTCGTGGGGCCATCTTACCGTCGGTGCCCGGGCATCTTCGGCTACCCGATACACAGAGAGGGGCGGTTCCTTCCCGAAGGAAAGAACCGCCCCTCTTACGTCGGAGACTCGTGCTTAGTGCGCGTGGTCTCCGCGGCTGTATTCATACACCCAACCGACCAGGGCGATGACACACAGGCCAGCACCGATGTAGGTGACCCAGAAACCCACGGCAATGCCGAGGAATCCTATCGCGGCAGCGGTGCCCAGAACCAGCGGCCACCAACTCCAAGGAGCGAATTTGCCGATGACGCCGGCGTTCTCGTGGATCTCGCCATCGACACGGTCTTCCGGACGATCGCCGACACGCTTGGCGGTCGAGTAGAGGTAGAAGCCGACCATCAGGCCGAGTCCCGCACAGAGGCCCAGGGCCAGAATCCCGACCCATTCCGTCCAATCGGTCATGATGCCGTAGAAGACCATCACCGGGACGAAGAAGAGGAAGAGGACGAGAAAGAGTCCAGTTTCAACTTTCATGGTTACACGTCCTTCTGATCGGCCGGACCGAATACGGCGGAGGCCGCACCCGCAGGAGTCACCCTCGCCGAGAGCTC
>NZ_NRGU01000005.1:0-4467 GCF_002332245.1 Glutamicibacter sp. BW78 | reverse complement strand
ATTCAAATGGTGACCGATGTCATCAATCCGAGAGCCGGTGTCGCACGTCCAGGGGCCTTCACTCGGAGCGAGGAGTACATCTACTACGTTCTGATCGGCGATTCCTCCGGTATTGTTCCGGCGCCGCTGAGTTCTTCAGATGCCACACTAACGACCAAAAATCCGCCAATCTGGTTCTCGTTGATGCGCACGGGATCAAACAGCGCGCGAAGGGCCAGACCCAACCTTTTCTACCCAGTCTGGATCGACCCCGCAGGGCGAATTCATTCTGTCGGTGACTCGATATCGTTAGCCACCGACAGACATGCGATCGAGGCTCCCTCGCCTGAACTGATAGCTCTATGGCCCATACGCCCTAACGGGGACGAGAATACATGGCAGCTTGGCCCCAGTGCCCTCCGAGCAGCTCTTGCCGAAGGAACTGCCCGCGTGAAGTCGACAGGTACACGTCACACGATGAATTACCTGCGAACCGCGGAGAAAAAGCGTATATCTGCGGGCGAAATTGAAGTGCTCGGCAAGGACGAGCGTGGCGCGCTTATCCTCAAACACAAGGAGGGCGTAGTCCGTCTGACAGCTCCGCGTTCTGTGTGGACGACGGGTGCACATGACGCCGGACTGTACGGCAGTTCGATGGTTTCGGCCCTACTCCCACGGCAAAATTTCCCTTTCCCGAAGTCGCTTTACGCAGTCGAAGACGCACTGCGCTTTTTCGTCGCTCCTAAGCCCAATGCCGTCGTATTGGACTTCTTCTCGGGCTCGGGTACAACCACACACGCTGTGATGCGGCTGAATAAGCAGGATGGTGGTCACCGTCAGTGTATTTCAGTAACGAACAACGAAGTGTCCGCTGAGGAGCAGTCCCGTCTACGTAAGCAGGGCCTGCGTCCCGGTGACTCTGACTGGGAGGCTTTGGGTATTTGCGATTACGTCACCAAACCTCGCATCACAGCCGCCCTCACCGGAGAGACCCCGCAGGGCGACTCCATCAAAGGCAACTACAGGTTCACTGATGAGTTCCCCATGGCTGAGGGTTTCGAAGAGAACGCCGCATATTTCACCCTGACATACGAAGCACCCCTGTCCGTACGGCACAACCGTGCGTTCAAGCGGATCGCGTCGATGCTGTGGATGCGTGCAGGCTCGCGTGGCCGGATCATCACCGACCTGGGAACCGAGGGCTGGGACGTAGCCGAGGCATACGCCGTACTAGAGAACCTGGATCAGATCGATGCGTTCATCGCCAGCCTGAAACAGACCGTGGGCGTTGAACTCGCCTTCATCGTCACCGACGACGATAGTGCCTTCCAGATGGTCTGTCGTGAGTTGCCCGGCACGGTCACCGCGGTCCGGCTCTACGAGTCCTACCTACAGAATTTCCAGATCAACACGGGACGAGGCCTGTAGATGCGCTATACGCTCAAGGACTACCAGGCAGAAGCAGTCCGAGATGTCCTGAGGAACCTCGACCGTGCACGCGATTCATTCCACCGCCACACTGCGCTGTCGCAGTTCTCGCTGACTGCCGGGACCGGGTCNNCGGGCAAGACAGTGATGGCTGCCGCTGTGATTGAGGCGCTCTTCGTCGGTAATGACGAGTTCGACTTCGAACCGGATCCAGGCGCAGTCGTTCTTTGGTTCTCCGACGACCCATCGCTGAACGAACAGTCGCGTGCGCGGGTCAGAGCGGCAGCAAGCGAACTGGATTTTCGGCTCCAGACAGTTTCATCAGACTTCATTGACACAACGTTCCGACCGCGCAACGTCTATTTCCTGAATACCCAGAAGCTCAGCAAGAACTCGAGACTGGTCAGAGGCGCCCCCGTTCCCGGCGAAGATAGTCCAGGCCTGTTCGATGCCAAGCCTCGTCCGGATGACGCGCAGTCCACGATCTACGACACGATCTCCAATACGATCGACAACCCGGATCTCATGCTCTACCTCATCCTCGATGAGGCACACAGGGGTATGGGGACAAAGGTGAAAGACCGGGACACCATCGTTCAGCGACTCATCAACGGACACGGCAGGGTCCCTGCCATGCCGGTCGTGTTCGGTATCTCAGCCACGGTTGAACGCTTTGAGACGGCCATGAAGAACGTCAAGGGCCGCGACGCGTTGCCCTCGGTCACGGTCGACCCCGCGCTCGTGCAGGCATCGGGACTGTTGAAGGATGACATCACCTTGTCCATCCCGGCTGAAGACGGTGAATTCGACACGGTCCTGCTGACTAAGGCCGTGGAGAAGATCAAGGCCTCTTCCGTTGAGTGGCAGGACTATGCCATCGCCCAGGGCGAGACCGAGGCCGTGCAGCCGCTACTGGTCGTCCAGGTCGGGGATAAACCCTCAAAGGAGACTCTGGTCCGCACACTCGACACCATCCATGAGGCGTGGCCGGAATTGGACGATGATGCCGTGGCCAACGTCTTCGGCGAACACACGGACCTGACAATCGGGCAACAGGTCGTTCACTACATCGCCCCACAACGAGTACAGGACGCCACCTATGTGCGGGTGCTGTTGGCGAAGAGTGCCATTTCCACCGGCTGGGACTGCCCCCGGGCCGAGGTACTCGTCTCCTTCCGTCCAGCCAAGGACCGCACACACATCACCCAGCTACTCGGCCGCATGATGCGTGCACCCCTGGCACGGCGGATCCCTGGAAACGAACTGCTGAACTCCGTGGACTGCCTCCTCCCCCTCTTCGACCGCAAGACCGCCACCGGTGTGGCGCAGCTGTTGATGAAGGGCGCGACCACCAAAGACAGCGATGACGGCGACGACGCAGGTGGCGGTGAGGGCCGCCGGGTCCTCTTCGATCCCATCCCCCTCCTGCCCAACCCGGCAATTGAACAGACAGTATGGGAAGCCCTGGCAACCACGCCCACAATGAGCATCCCGAAAAAGCACGTCAAACCGGTCCGCCGGCTGACGGCCCTGGCCACCGCGCTCTCCAAGGACGGACTAGTGGATGAAGCCGTGGAAAAGGCCCATAAGCATCTGCATGCTGTCCTCAACGGCCGAACCGTGCAGCATAAGGACAAGGTCGAAAAGGCCCGCAAGGACGTACTCACGATGGAAGGCGAGGAAGTACGAGCCAGAATCGGCAGCGGACTCTCATACAAGGCATTCTCGGTCAGCGCCGACCCACGAGCCATCGAGGACTACTACCGTTCAGCCACCCGCGTTCTCAGCCCCTCACTATGTGCTTCCTACGTCGACCACCTTGTGGGCCAGGACGGAGGGGAAGACGAATTACTGGACGCGCACATCCTCATCTCCTCCCTGGGCCGCGTTCCCGAGATCGCGCAGGCCATCGAAGACGAGGCCGACGAATTAGCCCGGCAATGGCTCACGGAAACACGGGTCGCCCGCAAGAGCCTCTCTGATGAGCGCCAGTCCGAATACGACGGGCTAGAAGCAATGTCGACCACACCCGAACCGATCAGCCTCACCGTCCCCAAGACCGCGCAGGCCGACACCAAGGTCCGCCACCCCGACGGTACCGAAGACACCCTGCCAACCCGCACTATGCATCTCATGTCAGCCAAGGACGGCACCGTTCCAATCACGCTCAACGAATGGGAACGCAAGGTACTGGACTCCGAAGCCAAACAGCACGGGTTCAAAGGCTGGTACCGCAACCCCGAACGCGCTGTTAAGGAATCCCTCGCCGTCGCCTACAAAGACGAACTCGGAGAATGGCGAGCCATGCGCCCCGACTTCATCTTCTTCGGCACAAAACATGACGGACAGACCGCCGTTGACCTAGTCGACCCACACGGCCACCACCTCTCAGACGCCCTACCCAAGCTTCGCGGCCTGGCTGACTTTGCCGAACGATTCCCTGACAACTTCCGGCGTATCGAGTCCGTGGCAGAAACAAGCAACACCCTACGAGTACTGGACATCACCAAAACCCGCGTCCGCGACGCCATCCGTGAAGCACAAAGCGCAAAAGCTCTCTACGAATCAGAACTCGCCAGCGACTACTAGCCAACCCAAAGTCGAGCCGAACGTAGGTACTACAGACCGTGGTCGCTACATCAACTTGCTACGCCACACTCCCCCCAAATAATCCTGACACGCGGGCCGCACCCCACAGAACTACGTCCAAACACCGTTCTCCCGGCACCGACAACCCAGGAAGGCCACCAACCATGCCCACACACAAATACACAGCCGTCCACTACGCCCTCACCGAAGTCCTAGAAACCACCACCAAAACCCTCAGCAAAACCCGCATCCGCACCAACCGCGGAACCACCCCCACCCCCAACGAACCAACCCTCAACGCCCACTACATCCACCGCGCCCTCACCAACCTCGCCCAAACCACCCAAGCGCTCGCCGACGAACACCAGACGCTCTCCCCCGAGATCGTCGGCACAGTGACCCACGAACAGCTCCAAGACGCCGCCACAGCCATTGCACAGGCGGCCGCGATCTGCGGTCGTCAAGTTATTG
>NZ_NRGU01000004.1:1943-2175 GCF_002332245.1 Glutamicibacter sp. BW78 | reverse complement strand
GAAGACGACCCCATCGAGTGGGCCCGCAACATCAAAAACGGCTACCGAACCCACTACTGCTACGTCGAAACCATCGAAGACACCTTCCCGCCGGCACCACCGGAAACCGACCAAGGCGAAGCATCACACCAGGAATAAACCCCTGCACAGCCACCGAAACGCACACACGGGCGGAAACAACCAACCCCAAACCAAACACCGCCCAAGGAGCACCATGGACACCTTCTACTGG
>NZ_NRGU01000004.1:1168-1902 GCF_002332245.1 Glutamicibacter sp. BW78 | reverse complement strand
GTCTGGCCATCCAGGGCCGACGAGATGCTGGTCTCTTGGCCGATGGAGCAGAACCAGTGGGCACCATCGAAGCGATGACCGGCCGCGGTGACGATCTGTACCCGAAACTGCGCTTTCCCGACGGCACGTGGTCCGGACTCGACCCGACTATCAAGATGGCTATCGAAAACGAAGAGGGGGATCTCTGGGCCCAGTTGGTCATCGATTCCCTTACGATCTGCCCGAACCAGTCCATCAAGGAGTTGTCCCATAACGCCAAGCTTGGAATTGGGGCCACCATGGGCGCGCTAGGACGCCTGCAGCGAGCTGTGAAGGTGGAGCTCGATGAACAGCGCCATTGGAAAATCCTTCTCTGAGACTCCGCCTCGAGCCTGTGCCCTAGGTCCGTATTGGGGAGCTATAGCTTGTTCCTGGCAGCGACAGGGTTCTCCGACACCATAGGGATAGACGCCGAAAATGGATGACGGGCCCTGTGAGCCTAAAGTTCTATACGGTTGCAACATGCCTTCTGATATTTGGGTCCCGATCACTGTTGCCGTAATAGGTTCAGGGGCCTTGTCTACTATCATTTCTCTCCTCATACAACGCTTCTCTTTCGACAGAAAATCGAAAATTGAGTCTCAATATGCCTCGGACCTAAAGCTCCTTCAGGATTTAGAAAAAGCAGCAAGCAAAGGGCCCGAAGGAAAGCTCGTGCGGGCTGTCATGAAGTCACGCCTACGCGAAGATCTCAT
>NZ_NRGU01000004.1:0-1142 GCF_002332245.1 Glutamicibacter sp. BW78 | reverse complement strand
GGAATTCTTTTCACGGTGGTCTTCCTAAGACTTGTGACGCAGATTCAAGAGATAGAGGATGCGAATGAAGTGCTCGAGATGGCTAAGGAGGGAGTGAAGGACACGATGGGGTTAAGGGTTTTTGCGACATCTCTTGGCGTGGTCGGCATGTACTTCCTTGCACAGGCGTTCATCATGCCGGTTGGGCTTGAGATACTTCGAAGCAGGATTTGGATGTTTGCGGCGGACCCGAAAGGTGCTTCAGGAATTATTCGGACGTATGCGCAGATGAAGGCCGAAAGCGACAGGATCAATGCGCTGACTGGCGACGAAAAGAACGAGGCGAAGACTCTGAGGAGCCTGAGAAAGCAGAGAATGTGGGATTACTTGCTCGTCACGTTGAGTGCAGGCCCATTGGAGAGGGCCCGTAGTTGNNGAGATATTGAACGTATGGGTGATCCAATTTGAGGGTATTGCGTAGGGCCTGAAGGACTCAGGCGCTAAGTGCCGACAGGGCAGAATATGCAGGCATCCTGCATGACGCATCCTCAAGAATAGTGAGCGTAAATTCCCGTGGTTTTCAAAACTGTTGAGCTGCAAACGTCAACGTCCGGCGTTCCCTTGCGGGTATTCCACGAAGGCCGTAATTGGCATGTCGGAGCCGAACCAATCAGATGGTTCGAACGCGTCCCCTGGTGGCGGGTCGAAAAGCGAATGGCCCGTGAATCTGCAACCCGAATCGACGTCAAGGTATGGCGACTCCAAGTTCGCCTGGGCGGTAACCGTTCCTCGGCCCTCGTCACGTGGGAAGTTGTATGCGAGGCCGGCACTGGCCGGTGGTGGCTACGATCTGAAAACGGCCAACCCAGCTAATGCTTCAGCAAGACTGCCCCAGCTCGACGATTCGGATTTGTACGTGGTTCGTATCCGGCCCGAAAGGCCGCTGGCAGAGNNGCTGCTAGGTTCCAGGGGTGGCGAGGGAAAACGAGGGTGTACGAGTCCCTTAGCATGCCTCAGCTGGGGGTCGCCGGAGTTGAAACGCGCATTGCGTATTATCTCAAGAAGCGGGACCAACGCCACAGACATTACCGCCACGCCTGCGATCTCGGTCCAGCCCTCAGCCATTGTATGGGGCGAGAACAATTCGCTAAGCACAAAGATTA
>NZ_NRGU01000003.1:5268-6028 GCF_002332245.1 Glutamicibacter sp. BW78 | reverse complement strand
TGCTGCATTTCGAACTATACACTTTTAAAAGTCCCCCTTGTGAAGTATGAGTCTGAGATGCAGAAATAGGGGAGCGACTCAAAAAGAGCTGCCCGCGAATTATCCGGATGTCCGGATAATTCGCGGGCAGCCATGGGGCCCTGCTTGGCTCTAGACCGCGAGCAGGTCGAACGCCTTGTGTTTGAGGCTGGTTGCGGCCGTGCCGATCGCCGCCATGGAACGGGCCGTCTCCACGTCCTCGCAGTACCGGTTGAGCTTGGCCGGGGCATAGTGGTCGACGAACTCCGCCACCGCCTGGTAACCGGCCCAGCGCGTCCCACGGATGGCATCATTGGTCGGCGCATCAGCGAACAACCACTCGAGGCGATCAGCCTTCTCGCGATGGTTGTCCTTCACCCGATTCGTCGCGTTCTCGCTCGGAGTCGGCATCAAGCGCTCGACCAAGTCGCCAAAAGCCGCATCCGTGAGCGATTCCTGGATCATCCGCTCCGCAGCCGCCTGAAACTCTTCCTGGTAGCGGAACGTGAGGCTCAAGGCCTGCCGGGCCTGCTCGATGTGGCCCATCGCCGAACGGGTGTGACGGATATTGAAAGTACCCTTCGCATGCTGCAGGGCAGCGGCCTGGGTATTCGCGCAGACCACCCGGATGGGGGTGACCATCAGACGGAACGGGCTGGACCCGTCGTGCGAGTTCAGAGCCGCGATGTACATGTCGACGTCATCGACTCCGCCCACCTTCATGTGCTCCGGAAGCTTCATC
>NZ_NRGU01000003.1:0-5262 GCF_002332245.1 Glutamicibacter sp. BW78 | reverse complement strand
GGCCACCACGCAGCGAACCAGCCGTCTCGAAGTGCGCGCCGGAGGCATCGACCAGCGCGTTGAGCATATCGCAGTGCTCCTCGTTCTGAATGGGGGAGTAGACCTTCCCTACGACTCCCAGGACATCCGGCTTGCCGGTGAAGGGATGAGTGCGAACGGTGGCGAACTTATCCGGAACGGTCAGTACGTCCATCTCATCGCCAGCCGTGGCGACGGTTTGCAGTGGCTCCTTATGCACGTCCCAGCCATNNTGGGCTTCCTCGGTGACGACACCGAGACGGTGCCATGCGGACTTACGGGCCGCAAAGAACGCTGCCGAACCATTCGCCGAAACTTCCAGTTTGTGAGCCATGAGGCACTCCTAAACGTTGACGCCCGCCGAATTGCGGGGCTGTTGACCTGACAGAAGAACCGTAAGCCAGTCGATTTTCTTTTGTCAAGCAACATAGAAAAACTTTCTCTAGTCTGTTAGTCTTCTTGGGTCAGATCAACGAACGTAGGAGGAACGCATGGAACCGGCGACCATCATCGACGACCAGCTCAGGGAAGTGAGCATGAACGCTCAGGCAGCGCATGAGGCACTCACGCACTTCCTCGCCTCCAGTGACCTCGCGGGTCGCTGGGTGACCCTCGAGGTAGGAGAAGCCGCAGAGAGAGAACGTGGAAGGCTATGGGGTCTCTGGGAAGCAGCCAACGATGCCTACAGGCGCTCCACTGGCGACGACTACTACCCCGCCGGCTGAGGGCCACCCACTGCGGGAGAAGGCATGGATCACGTCTGCAGTGACGGCCTTCCCCGCAGATCATGGGATAACAGTGGGGAGTGAAGCATGCCGGCGCCAGAAGGCCAGCAACATCATCCGCGGCCTCGGGCCCGGATGAGGACTAGAAAACAAGCCAACGGGGCACAGGATCAATAGCCCCTGTAAGGACCAGGACCAACTTGAAGCTTTCCCGATTTATAGCCACTGCGGCACTGGCAGGACTGGCGCTCGCTGGCTGCGGCACGGAACAGCCCGGTGCGCCGACCCCGGCCTCCGACGTCATGGCCGAATCCTCTGCAGCAAGCCAGCGGCCGACCAGCAGCACCACGGCGCCGACTTCACCAGAAGCCACCAAACCGGAATCCAGGACGTGGGCGAAACCAACCAGCAAACCTAAGCCGGCCAAGTCTGCACCAAAAAAGCCAGGACATCGCGTTGGCCCCGCGCTAAAGGGGCCGGCAGCACTGGACGTTCTGGACACGATCACAGTCAAAGGCAAGGCCCCGGCTACCGGGTACGACCGCGGGGGTCAGTTCGGCTCGGGTTGGAAGGACCCCGACGGCAACAGCTGCGATGCCAGACAAGACATCCTGACCCGCGACATGACCAACCTCAAGTACAAGGACTCCCGCCAATGCCTGGTTGCCTCCGGAACCCTGGCCGACCTATCCACCGGCAAAACGATCCACTGGTCGGTCGGATCGAACCTGGTGGACATCGATCACATGGTTGCCCTGAAGAATGTCTGGATCTCCGGCGGACAGAAGCTCTCCTACGAACAGAGGGTCGCGATAGCCAACGATCCGTTAAACCTGTTTTCCTCCGACGCATCGGCCAACCGGCAGAAGGGCGATAAGAACGCCGCTGAATGGCTGCCTTCGAATAAGCCATTCCGCTGCCAGTACGTGGCCACGCAGATCAGCGTGAAGAAGAAGTACTCACTTGCGGTGACTGCCCCCGAGAAAGAGGCCATGAAGCGTGTCCTGGGAAAGTGCACGGACCAGCGTGCTGCCAAGGTCAAACCCATCACCCCGGCTGGGAAAGGCCAGCAGGCGCACAGCAAACCAACCAAGAAAGCCCCGGCAAAGACACCAGCCAACAATGGCAAGAAGCCCTCAACTAGCAAAGGTTCGGCAGCACAGGTTTCCCCAGGCACATTCTGCAAGGGCGCCGATGCCGGGAAGAAAGGCATCGGCAAGAAGAACGGCAAAACCTACACCTGCAAGGCCTCCAGTACAGACGAACGCCTGCGCTGGAGACAGTAGGTACTCCCAATGGCTCGGCTAAAGGCCACTGACAGCTCCACGTAAATTCCCCTGCACGGCAGTGCCACTCTGTCCCCCAAGGGATTGGAAGGACTACGGGTCAACTCAATGTTGAGATAGGCCCGTGAGCGGTCCTGTGAACGGCGTGGGGGAAAGTCCGGAAAGTCCGTACTCCAGCAGGGCATGGTTCCCCATGACCTGCACATGTTGGAGGTAGCTTGTGAAAAAGTGAAATATTCGAAGCTGCTGCCCTGCGCCGTGTCGTGCCGTACGCAAGGGGAACGTCTAACGGGCACTTGGTCTGGTTGGCAGAAACGAACTCAGGACGGACACCCACTCATCGAACGCGTCAAGATGTGCGTCATGACTGGCTCCAACTAGATCATGGAGTTGGACGTTTCGGCCGCGCAGGGCAAATTCGGATTTCTCGCCCGGGGTAAACATGCCGTGCTCCCCATAAACCACCAACGTCGGCGCGAGGACGGATTCCCATTCCTCCCACCTCGGCACTGACACTTCATTGATTGCCGACACCATCACTTCTGGATCGAACCTGGGCCACAAACCATCGTGGCGTTCCTCCAAGTCATCTGCCCAGGCTTTTGCGAGTGCGCCATCGCCGAGGAATTCGCGGGCCGCCGCATGATTCGCAAAGGGCACTGGCCATGAAGAGAAGAATTCGCCCATGGCCTCGTTTTGGATGTGGTTGCCGCTGCCGGCTCCGGTTTCCAGCAGCACTAGCTGGTGCACAAGGTCGGGGCGCGCCGCGGCGAGAAGCATCGCAGTGTGCCCGCCCATTGACTGCCCAACAAGCGTCACAGGATCTCCAACGACTGCATCAATGACGTGAACCACGTCGTCGACGAAGGTCTCTCTTGAAAGGTCATCGGGACGGCGGGTGCTGCGGCCGTGCCCGCGCAGGTCAATGAGGATCGTTCGGAATCCAGGGAGTGCAGCCGCTGTCTGGAAGAACTCCCTAGCACTGCCGGCGAGTCCATGAAGGATCACGACAGCGTGGCCGTCTCCGCCAGAATCAAAATAGTTGATCTGCACACTCGATCCCACGTCAATGATGAACTCATGCAACGGTCGCGTGTTGGAAGTCATGCCTCAAAGGTAGCCCTCAGGGAGCCCGGCACTGGATACCCCATACGGGGAACCCTCGTCGGGACGCCAGCTTGCGAGCGTGGCTGGCCGGGATCTCTCGGCTGATCCGTCGCCCGACGCTACCTACCGACAACAGCCGAGACCTGATGGCCTTTCGAGAATCAGACTAAAGTCGCCACATGGACAACTTGGAAGTCTCGATTGACCACGAGATGTTCCGCATCAGCGAAAGATACCAACCAAGCGGGAGCCTCAGCTACGACTTTGCTTGGCTGAATGGTCCAGGTAAGGGAACCTACGGCTTCACGATCGGCAGGACAGGTACCCGATCCATCGACGTTTCGAGAATGTCCTCCGGAGAGCTGGTCGAGGAGGCTCGCCTTTTCGTAGAAGCTTTCTATGGCGTTGGGGGCATCGGCGCAGAAGACTTCCCTGATCACGTGCCAGCGAAGAATCGTGGAAGTACAGGCCAATAGCGAGTCCCGCAGCGAGAAGGTTCAACCGGCGCCTGTCACTGTCTGCTAGGCACGAAGTCTAGTCAGCCAGCTCACGAGGCCACGCGACCCGAAAGCGTTCGAGCACGATCTCCTCTTGTTCGGACCAAACATCGCCGCGCGCCGCGCAGCCACGCTCCCAATACCGGCGGTGCTCACTGCGCCAGCTTTCCAGGGACCGATCACCCTCGCCCTCATCGAATGCAAACGCGGCATCCACGTCTCCAAATGCAGCGATCCGCAGTTCGGTGCTCCGGATCACAATGCGCGGCACGCCAGCGCCATCGCAGGCGATCCAATGCGATCCAACCCTTGGCAATTCATCGCCGCGCGCCCTGAATTCGGAAACGAGCTCAGACGTCGCCCGCTTTGCCCCGTGTACGACCTCGCCCAAGAGTTCGTCGGCGAGACGAAAGGAATCACCAAAGTTCTCAACGGTGTATTCAGGGCAGGCCTGGACGGCCTCAGGATGAGAGAGAGCATAGTCGGCCCAGAGGGCTTCCGCAGCGGTGACATCCGGGGTCGTGGCAGTGCGGGAGTATTCATCCATGCACTCATCCTCTCAGCACAAGACACTCCGCTCCGGCAATTCGCTCTCGGCTAGGGGCTTGTTCGGACCTCCTGCCTTCTCGGCTGCAAGCCTTGCCCTAGACCGGGCGACAGCGGGCACGGGTAGGCGTGAACCCGCTCTCGAAAACGCTGCCGCGAGATGCCCGTAAGCCGGTCCTTTCGCCAGACGGCCTGAACGCCATCAGCGACAACTCGCATGGCATCAATAGGCGCGTCCGCTGGGGAACCTTCGCTGGGATACTCAGTTGCATCCCACGAGTCGTGCTGGCCTACCCATGGTCAGGGGGAGAGGTACACGTGTCAGAATATGGTCATGCATACCGCTCTCGCACTTCCTAGCGTCGAGACACGGCCAGGCCTGGCCGAGTTACTGGCATCGCGTCGGTCTATAAAAAAGTACGACGCCAATCAGGCCCTAAACCTCGAAGACATCGCGAGGTTGTTGTGGGCCGCAGCCGGGACGACAACGCCGCAACGCCGATCGTGCCCTTCGGCCAAGGCCACCAACCCGATCAGTATTACATTGGTTGCCGGTAAGGTGAACGACCTGGAACCGGGATGCTACCGTTACGACGCGCTTGGCCATCGTCTTGCCGCTGGTCCGTTTGGTGACCATCGGCTAGCGGTCGCCGGCGGAACGCTTGACGCGCGTGAATGGCTCGCCGAATGCCAGGCACTACTACTCTTGACGGCTGACATGAGTGCCGCGCGACTGCGGTTCCCTGATCAGCCATCCGAGCATGGCGAGCGGTTCGTTTGGATGGAGGCCGGTCATTCGGCCCAGAATGTCTATTTGTCGGCCGCCGAACAAAATCTCGGTACGTGTTTGGTCGCTGGTCTCGACGACGACGCGATGGCGAACAATTGCAACCCGCTCATTCCATCCCAGCATCAGGTGCTAGGAGTCTTGGGCGTTGGGCGGCCGACCGCCTAAATAGCGTCGTCCCGCAACGAATCGACGCGTTTAGTAGCCATTCATGAGATGTTCTATTCGAGCGCGAGATCTTTGTTCATCTTTGGGTCGGGGAGATCCCAGAGCCTAATTATTTTGCTATCAGCGAG
>NZ_NRGU01000002.1:0-1867 GCF_002332245.1 Glutamicibacter sp. BW78 | reverse complement strand
TCTGGCCGAACGCGGATTGGACAACCTGCCCGATGTCATCACCCACCTCCGCGAAGGATGCGAACTTCCAGAGGCCGTGGAACTGGGACGCAAGATGGCCGCTTTCGCTTCTCGGAGCCTGGGGAAGGTGTTCTTCGATCGGTCCCTTCCTGCCCTACCCATTGACGCTCGCGGCATCGTCTTCTGCACCTACGAACTTTCCCTTCCAACCTCGGATGAGCTCCAGAACGAGCACCTGTTCCGTCACCTGTCCATCGAGAAAATCTTTGGGCGCGCACTGTACGCAACCATCGCCAAACTTGCCCACCGGGTGTGCTTCGCTGACCGATCCGACCTGGCACTGTTCCTGGCATCCGAAGCTCACCACCTGACCAGCAATCCGCAGGGCTTGGAAATCGTCAATGAATTTCTGCGGGAGGGCCGCAAAGCAAAGGCTGCGATCGGTATGGATTCCCACGATCCTGAAGAATTCGGTCCCAAACGTGGGCTCATTCCCATGCGCCTTCTGATGCGTCAGCCCGACCCTGAACTGGCTGTAAAGGGACTGCACTGGTTGGGATTGGACGAGAAGGACGAGGAACTCATCGAAACCATCACCGGCCTGTCCCCGATGGACTCAGACAATAAGGTTTTCCCCGGGCGTGAAGGCGAGGGCATGCTGCAGGACAGTGCAGGCAATATCGGCCTGCTCCAGGTGGCCCTGCCCAACGTGGAAGAGCGTAGGGCGGCGGTACTGACGACCCCTGAAGAACATCATGGCAAGAAGGTCGTAGCCTGATGCGCTTTCCACTCGAAGCCATGACCGATGAGGTGCCAGACATCTCGGACAGTTCCGGTATAGGCCTGGACCAGTACCTGACCCTGCAGCTGGATCGCGGCGGCATCACCAACCCTGGCATGTTCTTGGATTCGAAACTGGCCGATTGGGTTTGGGACATCCACCATGCCGCGTTCGAGAACCTGATGTGGCTGGTGCGAGCAATCTTCTCCTTCGAATGGGTCGATCTGCTCGCAGGGCCGCTAGTTTCACTCTCTGAGACGATGAACGACCTCACCTTGGAGCTCAAGGTTGTGATCATCGGATTGGGCCTGGCCTTGTCAGCTGCCGTCTATGGGTATCAACTCATCAAGGGCAAGGCCGCGTTGGGCATCACGAACCTGCTGGTCACCCTCCTTATCGCCTCACTGCTTTCCAGCGTGTTCATGAACCCGTGGAGCACGTTCTTCAAGGAAGATGGCTGGTTCGACAGTTTTAAGACCGCCGGCAGCCAAACGGCAGCCCTCTTCGTCGACGGTGGCAACGAGACCGAGGAGATCTCCGCCGATCAGGTCATCACCCAGGACTTGGGCAGTACATTCGTCGACACCCTGGTCCGTGAGCCCTATCAGTTGATCTCATTCGGGAAGATCCTCACGGGAGAATGTGACCAGGTCTTCAATGAAGAGCTGGCCACTGTCACCCCCGGGGACAAAGGCGACGACAGCGTGATGAAGGCCGTCGGCAAATGCGATGAGCAAGCCAAATTCTTCATGGAAAACCCAACAGGACAGCTCGACATCCTGGCTGGGGCAAGCATCATGTTGCAATCGTTCTACCTCTTCACCGCCTTCTGCGCCTTCCTGATCTTTGTTTCCTTTCTGTTCCTGGGCTTCAAGGTCTTGATGCTCCTCTGGCAGTGCATCTTGGGGATTTTCCCGGGGTCAGATAGATCAGGACTGTGGAAGGGGTTCCTCGGGTGCATCGCCAGCATGATTTTTGTGACCTTCTCTGTGGCCCTGATGGCCATTCACCTGAAGTTCACTCAGTCGCTGATGACCGCGTTGGAACCACTGGGGGCAAAGAAGTACCTCATAGTGGTTGTCTCCA
>NZ_NRGU01000001.1:2022-2147 GCF_002332245.1 Glutamicibacter sp. BW78 | reverse complement strand
GGCGAACCGGGAGTTCAAGCACAGAGTGGCTAACGAAATCATTGAAACCGAAATGTTCTTGCACGCTTCTTCTTGCCTCATCGAGATTCTGGGCTCTTTCAACTATGAGAAAGAATTCCTCACTG
>NZ_NRGU01000001.1:0-1964 GCF_002332245.1 Glutamicibacter sp. BW78 | reverse complement strand
AGAGTGTCCTTTGCCTGGGACTTATCGTTAGGGTCCATGCAGGGAGTATAGGGGGCTGGGCCTGGCGCAAAACAGCACCGAGAAACGCGCACTCGGGTCCCCATACCAATAAGTGCGCGGCTACGTGCACTGTGACTCCCGCCAGAACCGTAGTCCCGCAAGTCGGTCCTCCACCGGACGGTGACGGCGTTGACCAGTGCTTATGGCACGTGGCGGGTTCGAGTGTCCCGGTTGCCCCGTCCGGCGATCCGGCCGGTGAGGGGGCCGCTTACGGTATGCAGTTGTGGGTCTTCTGCTGTGATAGTCGGGGTCGTCCCCTAGAGACCTGCGATAGGGACAGGGGCGGTCGGCATCGGTCTAGCGTTGGATATTTTACTTGTCACAAGTTACCCAATGCTCATCAGCCAAGGAAATATCCCGGCGACCAGGAACAGCACGCTTTCACCACTGGGAACGTACCTGCTGACGCGTTAGCGCTATTCACTGTGGAGCGAGTTGCTCGTGTTCACGAGTCACGGCGGGTGGCGATGAGACGATGCACCGTCCCCACTGAACACTCCGCCTTTGCCGCTATCTCCGCCATCGAATAACCGCGTAGGTAGAGCTCCCAGATCAACGCGTCGCGGGCTGCTCGGGTCGGCATCTTAGAGGCTCTTCGCCAGCAGATAGGAGTTCCCGTCCTTGGCTATTGGCATGGAGTAGCCACGCTTGCCGTAGAAACTGCGCAGGCGGTCTTCCAGGCCGGGTTCCGAGGCATCTGGGTTCAGCATGACGAGGGAGTTTCCGTGGTCCCTTGCCTCGCACTCAAAGGCATCCAGTAGGGCGGTGGCTACACCGCTTCCCCGCGCAGAGCTGCCAACGAATAAGAGTGCCAGATAAGAGCACAGCCAGCCTTCGCGCTTGTCTTCGAAGCCTCGGACACTTTGCCATATCTTTGGTTGCTCATGGTGACCCTTGAGCCAACCAACGACACAAGAATCATCTGCTGCGACCCAGTGCAGCAGATCTTCGCTCATCCAGCCGCGGCGGATCATTTGTGCCTCTTCTTCGTGGCCCGGCCACTCGGCAAGTAGGTCCGCGACTCCAAGCATATCTGCTGGAGTTGCTCGCCGTATTTCGAAGCTTCCGATCTCCATGGGCAGGAGCTTAGACCATGGATGGTCGTGTTTTCGGATGGGTGAAAGATGAATCGATGCGTGCTTGTGGTTGGTTTGGGTGGTGCGGACCTGCTGACGTGTGTTGATAGTGAATATGTTGTGTTTGCCACACATAGTTAGATAGGTAGCCGGTTAGGTAGCTGGTTAGGTAGGTGTTTGGGTAGGGGTTAGGTGGTTTGTGGTGTCGCAGGTCGGGTGTTCGAGCAGCTTTTCCCAGATGCCTGGTGGGGTGTTGGGTTGGTATGTCCGTGGGGGTGGTTTCCAGGGAGCTGGTGCCGGCGATGGGTGCCTGGTTGGGGTCATACCGTGCGGCCGGCGTGCCCTAGCGCGGGGCGTACTGCACGGAGCGACTACCGGCGCTTCAGTTGCTCTACATGCCGCATGTGGGCGCAACGTACTCTTATGCCCATGGTGAGTAGATCTCCGACGGGGCCGTCTCGATCCGATCGGCGTTGGCTAGGGCCTCGGAAGCGACAAAATAGGCTCACGCGGGCCCCTTCTAAGATCGCTGTTTTTTGGAAGCGGTTCGGACCGTCGTCTCCGCAGTTTTGGGCCGTGGTTGGGTCCCTTATTGTGACAGCGGGCACGATCACTGCGACTGCTGCGATCGATAATGTGCGCTCGGACAGGGATGATCGTCGTGAGAATTTGCGGTTTGTGCGTGAGCGTTCCTCATCGGAATTGCAAGAACGTCCATTCCAAGAGATCGATCTACGTGGCCGCAATCTCAACAGTTTGAAGCTGGAGGCATCAGTTTTTGATCAGGCCGATCTTAGTGGCGCAAAGCTTGCTGGAACGAAGCTAGGG